>DSAD01000049.1 GCA_011372875.1 Deltaproteobacteria bacterium | reverse complement strand
TGGCAGAAGCTGCTTTCAGATCTCACCTTTTGCATGTGCGAAAAAATGATCTTGTGGGAGCGGCTTCAGCCGCGATTTTATAACAACGCACAAAATAGTATCGCGGCTGAAGCCGCTCCCACAGGGGTATTTGAACATGCGGGGTTTTCCCGACGGTCTCATAATCAATCATGAAAGCCCCCGCCTCAACTCAGGCCCCGGCAAAGACAGGCTTGGACCGGGCTGAAGGATAATAACCGTTTTTCAGGCGTTCAAGGTAATCCGCATTCTCCTTGACCCATTTGCGCATCAGGTAGTTTCCTCCTGCAAGGTATTTGATCCGCCAGCTCCTGCCCTTACGGTATGCGCTGATCACCCGTGAGATGCTGTAGAATCTCTGCATCTGAGTAATAATAGCCATCTGCATGTCGTAGGCGGAGCACTTTTCCGGCCTCACCACCACATGCATGCCTTCAAAATATTCCCATTGTCTGTGCAGCAGTCTGTCCTGATATTCCTCATAGGATCTTGTCCCCGGGAAAGGGGTAAGAGAGCAGATCTGTATCGAATCGATATCGGTTTCGATTGCATAGTCAACAATATTCCGTACGGTCTCGGGGGTATTTTCAGCGTCTACAACAAACATGCCGTGAATACCGATGCCGTAGCGGTGAAGGTTCTCGACACAACGTGCCGTAAGCTCCATCTCATGGACCTTTCCGTATCGTTTCAGCGTCTCAGGGTCGACCGATTCTATACCCACATATACGATCCTGCAGCGGGTTTCACGCATGAGCCCGAGGAGTTCCTCGTCAAACGCAGCTTTTACAGCCATCTCTGCAGACCAGCGAAGCGGAACCGCGTCCTTCGAGATCATGTCTTTGAGCAGAGACTTGGTGCGTTTCGTGTTTGCAAAGAAATTGTCGTCGCCGAAACACACGCTTCGATCCTTGATGGACCTGAGTTCATCGACAACCTGTTCATTGCCCTTGAAGCGGTACTTCCTTCCGAAAACAGAGGTTACAGAACAGAAGGAACAATCGTGGGGACATCCCCTGGAACTCGTAATGATTGGAGGAATCCTGCCGGATGTGATCTGGGGTGAAAGGGTAAAATCGGGCGACGGAAGAGAGGCAAAATCTACTGATCTTCCCGGCTGTGCAATCCTTATTTCGCCTGTTTCAAGCCTGTATGCAATCCCTGGGATCTCTTCCAATGCCTGAGTGTTTTCAATCGCAGCAATCAATTCGGGCAATGTTTCCTCTCCCTCTCCCATCACTACATAATCACAGTGTTCAAGGGCTTCTTCAGGCATGAACGTGACATGAGGCCCACCCATGACCACGATGGGCCCGCCGGTCTTTTTCAGAGAATCCGCAAGCCTGTACGCGTGTGATATGGTGTTTGTCAATGAACCTATCCCGACGATATCGTATCCTCGGAGCATATCGACATCGAGAGGGGACATGGTCTCAAACCATATCCCGCATTCATACCCGAGATTCTTCAAGACCGCGCCTATGGTAGGAAGACCTGTCCTGGGAAGATATGTCCTGCTGAACATATGAGTAGAAGGCGTGCCTGCCTCAACCAGTGCTATCGTGAACTTCTTCAATGAAAACCTCCCTTACGAGATTCTGAAGTACCCCTGAGCAAACCTCGAGGTATCAAAAATCTATTTATTACTTCCCGATCATCTCTATCCTCTCAGGGCAGGAGAGGGGTCTTTGATGAACCCGCTGCAGGAAATTCAGGTTCCATATGAATCATATGCACCCTAATTTCTTTCAATTATAGCAGGGAATTTCAGATACGCAAGTCTTTAACCCTTCTTTTACCCTTTATTACGAACAGTTATAATCTCCGGCTTCATACAGCTTCAGCATAGGCAACGGCATACAGCTTTGAGACTGGACATCCATCATGATCTGATTATTATTACTCTTGTAAAATGATACTCTAGGAGAAATTCTGACATGAAACCGGTTGTTATAATAGGGGCTGTAGCTGCAGGTATGAGTGCAGCGAGTGTCATCAAACGTGAACTCCCGGACCAGGAGGTCTACGTATTCGGGAAAGAGGCCTATATCTCATATGGGGCCTGAGGGATTCCCTTCTATGTATCTGGTCAGATACAGGAAAAGGATGAACTTATCGCCCTGCACCCTGACGATGCGATCCACAAAAGAGGGATCAAGCTCAGAACCCTGCATGAGGCTGTGTCCATCGACCGTGAGAAAAAGTCGGTAACGCTCAGAGCCCTCGAGAACGATTCCACCTTTCAGCAGACGTATGAAAAACTCGTTATCGCCACCGGGGCACGCGCGATCGTACCGCCGCTGCCTGGTGTAGACCTTGCCGGGGTCTTTCCCTTGAAGGAGTTCCAGGACGGCATCAATCTCAGAAACTATATCGAGCAGGAAAAACCAGAACATGCGGTCATCATCGGCGGAGGGTACATCGGCGTTGAGGTATCCGAGTCTTTCAGAAAGATCGGCATGGATGTAACCCTGGTGGAGGCCATGCCCCGCATCATGGCTAT
>DSAD01000223.1 GCA_011372875.1 Deltaproteobacteria bacterium | reverse complement strand
GATCTGGAGTTGTATATCCGTCTAAATAAGGTTAAAAGAATAAAAGCTCATCCCATGTTTATAAAAGTCAGCGGAGATGTGGAAGATTGGGAAATAATCCGACAATGATGAAACATAACAATCACGTCAACTCAGACAGGCAAAAACTGCCTCATTTCGTTATGCATTTTTATCAGCCGTTTAGCCCTTCCACTAGGTGATGTGAAAGATTATACTCTATTACAGAAGGAGACTTGAATGAAAATCTATGTAGGAAATTTGTCGTACGAGGTCACCGAAGAGGACTTGCGGCAGGCTTTGGAACAATTCGGGCAGGTTGAATCCGCTACTATCATAAAAGACAAATACAGCGGTCAATCCAAAGGGTTCGGATTTGTGGAGATGGCTTCCAAAGAACAGGGACAGGCCGCAATCGAAGGCCTGAACGGCCAGGAACTAAAAGGAAGAGCACTTACCGTGAATGAGGCTCGTCCACGCACAGAAAATCGCGGAGGCAGAGGCGGTTCCGGCGGTGGCAGAGGCGGTTCCGGAGGCGGCAGAGGCGGACAGGGCGGCCGCAGATTCTAATTTTCGATAATCAGCATATCTACCTGCATCATGCAGCTTGCTCGTAACCGACCTGAAAAAGCGCTGCGCCTTTTCAGGCGGTTTTTTCTGTATGTTCAGGTTTTCAAGAGAGGTTAATCAAAGCAGACCCGGCAGATTATCATGTCGTTTCTGAACCGGAATCTTGCTTTATTATGCCCATGGTTATGCGCCTCATATAAAACGATAGAATGCGAGTGTGATACCATGGTACAGTCATACACAATGCATGCAAAACCTATGGTTTATTAAATCAGCAAAGGGAATTCCATGTTTATAATGAATTCAGAGCGCAATGATATTGTATTCTACGGCAAAAAACTGATAACATCAAATCTTACAACAGGCTCGGGAGGAAACCTCAGCGTCATGAATCGCAAAGAGGGGCTTATTGCCATAAGCCCGAGCGGCATGGAGTACTTCGATACCCAGCCCGAGGATGTCGTCATCGTCGATCTCGACGGAAACATCACGCAGGGCAATCGCAAACCATCGAGCGAATTGAGCGCCCATATCGAGCTTTACCGCAGACGTGAAGACATCAATGCCGTGGTCCACACCCACTCGGTATATGCCACAACAATCGCCTGCCTGAACTGGGAAATTCCCGCTGTACACTACCTGGTGGGCTTTGCCGGTACAAAGGTCCATCTCGCGCCGTACGCCACCTTCGGCAGCCGGGAGCTTGCCGAAAACGTCTGCAGGACAATAAGGAAAAGCAATGCCGTGCTGCTGGCGAACCATGGACTTATAGCTGTCGGCGATACTCTGAAAGCGACCTTTGCCGTTGCCGAGGAGATCGAACTTGTCGCACGCATCTACTATCAGGCAAGAACAGCGGGAAAGCCGGTGATCCTCCCCGATGAGGAGATGGACCGCGTGATATCCAAGATGGAGAAGTACGGACAGTAAAGGAAAAGGGCACAACATCATACAAAGGTACACGGACAGCAGCATACAGGCATGATAGACCGAACAGACATTGCTCGAAACTGGCTCCCTCGCTACACCGGGATGCCGCTGAACAAATTCGGGGACCACATCCTTCTGACTAATTTTCGTTATTATGTTACGGAATTTACCAACCGGTTCGGTTGTGACGTGTATGGAGAGCACCGGCCCATGCAGGCGGCCACCAATTCAGAAGGGCTGACCATAATCAACAGCGGAATGGGCTCTGCAAATGCAGCCACCATCATGGACCTGCTCGGCGCAATAAAGCCGCAGGGCGTCCTTTTTCTGGGAAAATGCGGCGGGCTCAAGCACAGAACAGAAATCGGCAACTTTATCCTTCCCATCGCCGCCATCAGAGGAGAAGGCACCAGCAACGATTACTTTCCGCCCGAAGTCCCTGCCCTTCCCTCCTTCAAGCTGCACAAATTCGTCTCGGAAAAGATCGTTGAACACGGATATGAATACCGTACAGGTGTAGTCTATACGACCAACAGGAGGGTATGGGAACATGACCAGATCTTTCTCGACAGGATGAAGGCCATGACCTGCATCGCTATCGACATGGAAACCGCCACCATCTTTATCGTGGGCCACCACAACGGCATTTCGCGCGGCGCCTTGCTTCTGGTATCGGATGTCCCGCTGGCACCCGAGGGGATCAAAACCGAGCAATCCGACGAAATGGTAACAAAGGAGTGGACAGAAAATCACCTGGCCCTCGGAATCGAGGCAATGACGGAGATCGGGGAAAAAGGCGAGCCTATCAAGCATTTCACCTACTGAGATCCATGCCCAAAAACCTGTTCCATAAAATATTCGCCGGAGAGACGGCCAAACACATCCTTATCCCGGAATACATATCAAACCAGGACCTGCAGCCTGAGATGATCCCGTCAGCAACGAACTCCTGGCATGAAATCGCTCTCTTTTCCCTGTCATTCAACTGCTATCAGAAGACAGGATCATTCAATAAATGCACTGAGGT
>DSAD01000136.1 GCA_011372875.1 Deltaproteobacteria bacterium | reverse complement strand
GAACAAAGAACGGGAGAACATGGATAAGAGACAACTGCCTGATCATTATGCCTGCAAGGAATAGCTGACAGGCCATATGCCCGACAGCACCGCCAACGCTTACCCCTATGGCGGAAAAGGCTTTTTTCGGCATGTGCCACATGATTATCCCGGCAGCGATACCCCCGCTCAAGGAAAAAAAGAACGTCGGGGTAAATATGCTGCCCGTGAGAGCTGATCCTATGATTACCCTGCTGATCACTACGAAAAGCGCCCATAGACCTCCAAAGGCATATAGCGCAGTGAGTGTGATAAT
Source organism: Deltaproteobacteria bacterium (assembly GCA_011372875.1). Lineage (GTDB taxonomy): Bacteria > Desulfobacterota > Desulfomonilia > UBA1062 > UBA1062 > DSAD01. Next base: position 2,271 of record DSAD01000136.1, on the reverse strand, counting down.
GTTTGCAAGACCAAACCTCAGAAATGGTGCCGGCCTGGGGATGAACGATTCGATCCAGTGCAAGGCAACAGCAATCGCAATAAAGAGCGCAATCGTTGTTATTCTGGAATTCCTATGCATTGTATTGTATCTTTTCCCTGGTGCCGAGCGTTCAGATGCCTTTAGAACCTGTCATGGCCACGAATAGAAACCACCCTTGTTTTCGCTTTCTCTTCGATAGATGATCACAGAGGGCTTTTCGATATCGGCCAGCGATTCTATCCTGGCCAGGGCTTCTTCGAAATAACCGACCTCATCTATAACATGATATTTCATGCCCACTGTTGATGTCATAACCCTTCCATCGCTGATAATAGCGAGGTCTTCTTCGGTTACCGGCCGTTTCTCCGTCACTCTCTGCAGAAAGTTGCGCTGGAATTCCATTACAATATCCGTAAGGATATCTCGGTCTTCTTCGCTCATGTCTCGAAGCGGATTCCCCGTGTCCTTGAACTTGCCCGAAGTAATGGTCTGGTTGTCTATGCCCAGTTTTTCCATAAGACCTTCGAGGCTTATTGAAGGAAGAATTACACCGACGTTGCCCACGACAGCAGAGGGAAGGGCCACGATATGGTCTGCAGACAATGCAACCATATATGCCCCTGATGTGCCTGAATCAGTAATACAGGCCACAACAGGAACTCCTTGAGTATTCTTGAAGCTTTCAATCTTTTTGTATACGAGGTCCGATGCGGTATATCCGCCTCCCGGTGAGTCGATCCTCAGGATTATACCTTTGATATTCTTGTCTCTGGACGCCTTTTCAATAACAGCATCAATACGTTCGAGGGTACCCTGTTTAGGTGTAAGGATATCTCTGCTGGCTGTTGTCCTGATTACGCCCAGTATCTCGATAACAAGCACCTTGTCTTTTGACCCGGGTTGTAAGACGCGTTCTTCAAATGGCTTAATCTCCATAAGGTTGCCCAAGTCAACGGAAACAAATGCGCATCCCTGGCATGAAAGAATTCCTATCAGTAAAAAGAGCCACCCGATCATATGCTTGTTCATGAAATTAACTCCCCCCTTTTTCAATTTACCATAAAACTTATGCCTGGCCGATCTGGCCACCTACGGTAATCTCCGGGATAAGAAGCGTGGGCTGTGCATCAGCTACCGGACAGCCCTGCCCGTCTTTTCCGCACGTACCTATTCCATATCCCAGATCATTTCCCACATATTCGATTGAGTTGAGGATTTTCGGGCCATTGCCTATGAGGGTTGCCCCTCTGATAGGTTGTCCAACTTTACCTCGCTCAATAAGATAACCCTCGGCAACACTGAAGACAAAATCACCGGTAACGGTGTTAACCTGTCCACCCCCCATCTTTTTCACAAAGATGCCTTTGTCCACCATTGCCACAATCTCGGCAGGGTTCATTTCTCCAGGATGAATCAGGGTGTTCGTCATGCGCGGTATCGGTCTGTGACGGTATGATTCCCGTCTCCCGTTTCCGCTCAGCGGCAGGTTGAATCTTCTCGCAGTCATGAAATCGGTGAGATATGTCCTCAAGATGCCTTTGTCTACAAGGACTGTTCTTGTTGTAGGATTGCCCTCGTCGTCATATCCCATGCTTCCGCGCAGACCTTCGATTGTGCCGTCATCAATGACAGTGATCGCAGGGGAGGCAACCATATTGCCGATCTGAGATGAGTATACCGAAAGGCCTTCTCCTGCAAGGTCTGCCTCAAGGCCATGGCCTATGGCCTCGTGCACCATAGTGCCCCCGGCATCACTGGAAAGTACAACAGGCATGGTCCCGGCAGGCGCCTTTCTGGCATGAAGTGTTTTGAGAGCCCTTTGTATGGCGAGCAAAGCAATCTCTTCGGGTGGAATTTCTTCAAGCAGTTCAAATCCGCGTGCACCGCCTACGGGTTCATACCCTGTTTCCATGAGAGAGTCCTTTGCCACGACACCCTGTACCACAAAGATGAGAGACTCTCTTTTGTCCTTGCTAACAAAACCGTTCGAGTTTGCAACAAGAACATTTCTCGAACTGTCTCCATACATCACCTTTACCTGTACCACCGATGTATCCTGTTTCCATGCGGTCTCTTCCGCCTTTTTTACCATATCGATCTTTTTCTCGCAGGCAACTCGTGCAGGGTCAATCCGGGAGAGTACCATTGATCGACCGGGTCTGTTCTCAAGCGAAATATTTGAGGTGAACTCGCCTGACCTGATTGCTGATGCCACAGTTGAAGCCAGTTCATAGAGGCTTGATATATCGT
>DSAD01000250.1 GCA_011372875.1 Deltaproteobacteria bacterium | reverse complement strand
CATCTATTCACGCCTGACAGACGAGGCTGTAAGTGCAGGAGCCGAGGTGGTGGTATGGCCCGAGACAGCATGCAATTTCTTCCTGTTCAGAAGGTGGCCTGAAAGCCGGCGTATAATTGATCTGAGCCTCAGGCATGATGCCAGGCTCGTTGTGGGCAGCCCCGCATATGACGAGGGCAGGTATTTCAACCGGGTATGGATGCTTGCGGGTGGAGAGGTGGAAGGTTATTACGACAAGGTACACCTCGTGCCCTTTGGCGAGTATCTTCCTCTTGCAGGCCTTATACAGCCGTTTTTCGGGAGCCTTACACAGGGTGTCGGCGATTTTTCCCGTGCCCGTGAACCCTTTCCCGTCGATGATATCGGTGTGCTGATCTGTTTCGAGAGCATATTCCCGGGGATGACCCGCGAGCTGTGCACAAAGGGGGCAACCTTTCTGGTCAATGCATCCAATGACGCGTGGTTCAGAACATGGTCCACACCCAGGCAGCATCTGATCATGGCGGCATTCAGGACTATCGAGAGCCGCAGATGGCTTCTCAGGAGCGTCAATCACGGCATATCGGCACTGGTGAATCCTTTCGGGGAAGTGATTTCCCGGATCGGCCTTCTCGAAGAAGGGGTCATTACCGGTGAGATAACGCGCACGACCTTTCAGAGCTTTTATGTGCGATACGGCCCGGTTCTTGCCTGGATATGGGCCTGTGCATCAATTATTGCGGCATTGACAACGATCAGGCGAAGGTGTTAAGGGCTGAGTCATGTTAGAAGATTACCAGCCGCAGATAGATCTTATAGGTGAACAGCTAGATAATGTTCGAGGTTATCTTTGAAGTGCCTGTCAGAGAAAAACGCCTGGAAGAACTGGAGTCCCTGCTTGCAGACCCGGATATTTGGAAGAATCAGGCCAAAACCAGAGAGATCCAGACTGAGAAATCCCGGATAGTTCATATACTGTCGAAATGGGAGGCCGTCTCCGCACTGTGGGATGATCTTCAGGTCTTTGTCGAACTTGCCAGAGAGGATGAAAGCTCGGTCCTTCCCGATATCAAGGATGCAATTGCAAGACTCAAGAAGTCGCTGAATTCCATAGAAAAGGTATATGTCCTTTCCGGGCGCGATGATGCAAAGAGCGCCTTTCTAGAGATACACGCAGGCTCGGGAGGCCTGGAGGCACAGGACTGGGCCGAGATGCTGCTGAGGATGTATCTGAGGTGGGCTGAAAAGAACAGGTTCAAGTACAGCATCATAGACATCCTTGCCGATGAGGCTGCAGGGATCAAGAGCGCCACCATCGAGATTGAAGGGGAGTGGGCCTTCGGCTATCTCAAGGGAGAGACCGGGGTCCATCGCCTGGTAAGGATATCGCCGTATGATTCCAACAGCCGCAGGCACACCTCGTTTGCCTCGATCATGACCACCCCTGAAGTGGATATGGACATCGATATCGCCATCGACGACAAGGATCTGAGGATAGATACATACAGGGCATCCGGCCACGGCGGGCAGCATGTGAACAAGACAGATTCGGCCGTAAGGATAACACATCATCCCTCGGGGATAGTGGTACAGTGCCAGAACGAACGCTCTCAGCACAAGAACAAGGCAGTTGCCATGAAGCTGCTTGCATCGAAGCTATATGAACTCGAAGAGGAAAAGATAAAGGAGCGCATGAACGAGTTTCATAAGGGCAAGAAGGAGATCACCTGGGGATCACAGATCAGGTCATATGTGCTCCAGCCCTACCAGATGGTCAAGGACCACAGGACGAATCTCGAGGTGGGCAATGTCGAGGCAGTACTCGACGGCGAGATTGATGATTTAATCGATGCATATCTTACAATGAATGCCTCGCAGGGAGCGGGTGGTGGAAAAAACAATTAAGCAGCGCAGGTCCATCCGTGCCTTCACTGCTCAGCGCATAGATGACCAGACCATTGACAGGATCATTGAAGCCGGCGGGTGGGCGCCTTCAGGGCTCAACAACCAGCCCTGGCGTTTCGCTGTCATCATTGATGCCGGGATAAAGGACAGGCTGAGCACGCTTACCAGGTACGGCGCCATCATAAAGTCGGCATACGCTGTTATTGCCGTGTTTCTCGATACGAAAGCCTCCTATGACAGGACCAAGGATCTTCAGGCCATCGGCGCCTGCATGGAAAACATGCTCCTCGAGATCACAGAGCTCGGCCTCGGCGGGGTGTGGCTCGGCGAGATCCTTAAAAGCGCATCCGGGGTGAAAGAACTCACAGGCGCACCCGAAGAATTCGAGTTCATGGCGGCGATCGCCCTGGGCCATCCTGACGGGGCACCCCCGAAGGCACCCGGAAGAAAACCCCTGACCGAGCTTGTCTTCTTCAGGAAGTAGCAGCACTGAAAGACAGAATACGGTCCTTTCAGTTTTATTGAATACGTGGCATCATATAAGCAAATAACCCTGTGAGAGCGGCTTCAGCTTGAGCTATCCGCCGCGGCGGATAGCAGCGAATCACTGGTAGGCAACAAACAGATGGTATACACCATGAACCTCTTTAAGTGTGAGATCCGGTTTTATATCTCCTTGACCTGAAACGGCATAAACAT
>DSAD01000116.1 GCA_011372875.1 Deltaproteobacteria bacterium | reverse complement strand
TTTTTTCTGACCTGTGCAGGGCATAATATTGACTTTGTAGTGCCAGGCTTTATTATTACCATGTATGTCGATAGACAGAAATTTATGCGCAATTTGTGCCTGGAGGAGGGACTGCAAAAAGAAATTCATGCAGGGCGACAGTGTTTACTGCCCGGATTTCACAAAAGACCTATCTATAAGGGACAAGTTGACATCTCAGGAAAATCCTCAGGAGATGAGCAAGAAACCCCCGAAACCAACACGTTTCTTCTGAATCTTTTTCGGGGCGATCATGCACCTCAACCCTGAATCTGAAAGGGCGGAAGGCCCTGATGTTTTCTTTTACCTTCTCAGACTCAACCTGGCTTGCAAAGATATCTGTAAGATATAGGGTTCAGGGTCGCAGGACAGAATGATTCTGTATACACGTACCTTTCTGAAACCATATGTCTGAACCATTCCTCAACCCCCTTGCCGACCAACAGGAAACATGCCAATGGCCGGTCAGTTCTCAGCCATTGAATACAGTTCTTTTCATAAATTCATACAGATGATACCCCGCAAGCTTGCAGCGGGCTTTTTCCCCCCTCACCTTTTTTATCAAGGGGCAGAGGGGCCAGGGTGAGGGGGTAATAAAATAGATCTCCTGATGCCTCGCCGCTTGCAGCGAGGCATCTCATTGCATGAGGAAGTACATTGATTTCATTGCCGTTTTTAATATGGAAGGAGAAATCAACAGTTGTCTTACCTGATATATATATGCTAGGTATTGGCTGTTGATACAATAACTTCGAAAGGGAGAATGTAATGGGCAGATTATTCGGAACAGACGGTATAAGAGGTGTGGCGAACGTTTTTCCCATGACCTCGGAAATGGCTTTGAAGGTTGGCCGGGCAATTGCCTATATTTCCAGAAGAAAAGGTCATATCCCAAGGATCGTGATAGGCAAGGATACGAGGTTGTCCGGCTATATGCTCGAGAATGCCCTGGTTTCCGGCATCTGTTCAATGGGTGCTGACGCCCTGCTCGTAGGCCCTATGACAACCCCGGGTGTGGCATTCCTTACCGTGAGCATGAGGGCCGATGCCGGCATCGTTATCTCCGCCTCGCATAATCCTTTCCAGGACAACGGCATCAAGATCTTTTCCCGCGACGGGTTCAAGCTGCCTGATGCCAAAGAGGATGAGCTCGAAGCGCTGATCCAGTCGGATGATCTCCCTTCCCTGCATGCCGACCCCAGCGATATGGGAAAGGCATACAGGATAGACGATGCCAGGGGACGCTATATCGTATTTCTGAAAAGCTCGTTTCCCAACGAGTATACCATGGAAGACATGAAGATCGTGCTGGACTGTTCGAACGGCGCCACCTACAAGGTCGCACCCGATGCCTTTTTTGAACTCGGCGCCGATGTAATCCCGCTGTTCAACGACCCCGACGGCAAGAACATCAACAAGGACTGCGGATCACAGCACCCTGAAACACTGGCTCACGAGGTGGTCAAGAACCGGGCAAACGTGGGTTTTGCCTTTGACGGAGACGGGGACAGGCTGATTGCCGTTGACGAGAACGGCAATGTCTTGACCGGGGACCAGTCAATGGCGATCTGTGCCTCGGTCATGAAGAAGAAAGGAACCCTGAAAAAGAATCTTGTGGTCAGCACGGTGATGAGCAATATCGGGCTTGGCCTTGCATTGAAAGACATCGGAGCCAAGACCCTTGCAACCAAGGTGGGAGACCGCTATGTGCTCGAAGAGATGGTGGAGAAAGGGGCATCCATAGGCGGGGAGGAATCAGGACACATCATCTTTCTCGACCACCACACCACAGGCGACGGGATCATTGCAGCGCTGCAGCTGGTCAATGCCATGAAATACGAAAACAAGCCGCTCTCAGAGCTTGCACAGATCATGAAGGTCTTCCCTCAGAGGCTCATCAACATCGATGTAAATTCAAAGCCCGATGTATATACCATACCCGAGATCGCACAGGTAATCAAAGATGTGGAAAAGGACCTTGGGGACAAAGGAAGGGTACTCGTGCGTTATTCAGGCACGCAGCAGATGTGCCGTGTCATGGTGGAAGGGCCCTCGGAAAAGGATACCGAGGTCTACTGCCGCAAGATAGCCGATATCATCACAGAAAAGATCGGCTGATTTGAATACGCTCAAATACCGGAGTATTGCCGGTGGCAGCTTAAAGCTCGCAGGCCGATCCTGTCAGCGGCAATATTTTCTTAAAAAAGATATTGTTCGCGAGGTAAATCATGGATCAGACCATTACTGATAAAATAAAGAGGCTGATTGAAAAAGGTGTTGTTATTCCGCAACCGCTCAGTGTCGAGATAGGAAATGAGGTAAATCCCGATCAGATAGCCGGGGGTGTGACCATACATCCGGGATGCAGGATATACGGCAAAAAGACCCTCGTCATGAACGGGACAAAATTAGGAGCAGAAGCCCCGGTAACCATACAGGACTGCCAGATAGGCACTGGTGTGGAACTCAAGGGCGGTTTCTTCAAGAAATCGGTCTTTCTTTCAGGATCGAATATGGCATACGGGGCTCATGTGCGGGATGCGTGCATCCTTGAAGAGGAGGCCGGGGGCGCCC
>DSAD01000157.1 GCA_011372875.1 Deltaproteobacteria bacterium | reverse complement strand
CTCCGATAACGCCCATGGCATTGCCGTGCGTTGACAGACCGCTTATCCCTGCATAAAGTGAACTCATAATACCCATGTGTGCCTCCTTTTCTTATCCTTTTACTTACCCAGATATTTTATCCACATCTGATATGGTTACTTCCTTATCCCCGATTATGAGATAGGTCATACCCCCGTCATACCTTACCCCTGTCACCTCTCCCATTGTGTAGGATTTTGAACCCACAGCCCGGCCGTTATAATCAGTCGCCTCGACAATGAAGGTGTACCTTCCTGATGCCGCTTTCTCACCATTTGTATTGGTTCCGTCCCACGTCAACGTACAGTCCCCTGCATCTGCTGCCCCCAGCTCTATGGACCGGACACGGGTCCCCTGTTCCGAATAGATGTTTACCTCTACATCTGCTGCAGGATCGTCCAGGACAAAACTGATCCCCACATCATTGCCGGCATAGTTAAGGGTGTTACCCGTAGCGCTTACCTGTTTGCCGATGAATGAAAGGGTCTGTATGTTGTTGATCGATCCCTGAAGAGATCTCATCATATCGAGACTCTGTCCCATGTCGGTCAGGGTCTCCAGCTGGGTGAACTGGGCAAGCTGTGCAGTGAAATCCGTGTTTTCAATCGGGTTTAGTGGATCCTGATACTGCAGCTGGGTTACCAGCAGCTTCAGGAAGGTGTCCTTATGACTGCTCGATGCCGTTTTCGTGGCAGTATCCACTGAACTCTGGTTTGCCAGTATGGAATCCAATCCTACTGTAGACATGTCCTTCTCCTTTTATCAGGCAAATATATCGAGCCCGCTAGCAGAGCTGCCTTGCCGGGCTATTGTCTGTACGTACACGTGTTCATCATCCTCCCTGAAGGACCTCCCCGATGCACCGGACTGTCTGTCATTGCGGCCGAAACCCTTGTTCTGCCTGTCATGACCGGCGAAGGCATACCCTTCATTGCCCGCTCTGTCTCCGAGCCCGGCTGTTATGGTAACATTGGCAACGCGTATGCCCTGCTCCGCAAGAGATTCTTTCAGCACATGAATATTCTGAAACAGGATATCTCTGGTTACCATCTGGTCGGCCTTGAATGTGGCCTCGAGATGTCCGTTTATCATGCTCATATTCACATCAACACGCCCCAGCATGGGCGGATACAGCTTCAAGGTAACACTGCCCTCGTTGTTCTTGATATGGGAAGGCAGACCTCTTCGAATCTGGTCCATGACCTGATTCATCTGCCTGTCATAAACCATGGCAGGATCATTGCCGCTGAGCTGTTTTGCCAGTGCCGTATAGAAGTTTCTGTCCATCTCTGCCCTTGCATCGGGGATTGCCAGGTTCGGGTTCCAGAGTTTCAGTGAATTCTCGATGCCGGAGAACTCCTGCTCGCTCATCGCGGACTTGAGAAAAGCAAGTGTTTCCATCACTTCGGGCTGCAGCTGCTCGCCGTGATTCGAGGCAAGATATGCATTTATCTGCCTGGTCACCTGCGCTACTGCACTGTCCCTAGTGAGGCTGTCCGAACCGAAAAACAGATCATTGAGGACTTCACGGCTTATCCCCAACACACTGCCTGCAACAGCCACATCTTTTTCTACAAGGGATGCAGTTGCCTGACTAACCGGGTTGTTGCACTCAGCCCTGTCCACTGATATTCCGCTGGCTTTCAGTGCTTTCGCAATGATCTCCCTGGCTGAGACCGCGCCAAGGGTTGTAACCGATGGTGCATTCTCCAGTGCTGTCATAATGTCCTGTGATGTCTTTTGAAGATCCGCTATGGCCTTATTGAATGCATCGGCTCCAGAATGCTTCCCGTGTATTTTTGTCTCAGCAGCAGCAATGAGTCTTTCTATTGTCAAGTCGTCAGCTGTTGCAAGTTTGACCAGAATCTCGGGATCAAGGCCGTCGATATCTGCCTGTGCAGCTACGACACCTTTCAAAGAATCTGCAAGGTCGGTTATGATCCCGGTCTTTATCTTGGGATCGGACATGATATCTTTGAGCTCTTCACCATCGATCCCGAACGAGGCAAGCAGTCTGCTGAGAGAATCATCGCTGAATGTTGAAGCATCCGAACTCAGAAGGGCAGCGATATCACTGATACCGACTCCGATCTTTTCCAGCTCCGACATCAACTGAACAAGCGTTATACCGGATGCACACCCCAGGAGTTCATTCAATGCGTCTTCATTCAGGACGCCTTCTTCCAGAAGGACTGTCACAAGCCCTGCTTTTCCGGATTCTGCCCCGCCTTCGATCTCGGCATTGAGCAGAGCCTCAAAACCGGTATTTCCGCTGTTGCCGGCAAGCACCTTTGAAATCAGTCCCACTGCACCGGTCGCAAGACCGAGTAAATTGGCAAAGGGCAGTTGCATTTTTACCTCCGCAATACGTTGTTGGACATGATTGAGCAACGACAGTGCCAAACCGTCTGTGCCCGCAATCTTCCCATGTATCCGCTGTCAGCTTTCCGGCCTGCAGGGTAAAATCTGCACTGCATGGAGAAAAACTTGCCGTAAACCATGATCATGCGCGCATAGACGGCAAGGCAAAGGATAAGCCTCGGGATGCGGGTTTATCCCATCATTCCCATACTCCTGTTCACACCCGGCTATAT
>DSAD01000199.1 GCA_011372875.1 Deltaproteobacteria bacterium | reverse complement strand
TCATGGTATTGTTCAGCGCTGAGCAGAGCTCGACAAAATATTCCCTGGGCATTTCAGGGTGCTCTATCCTGGCCAGTTTCTTCTGCAACGTATAGGGGAACAGATATACCGAGGCCCTGATATCAGCTTCGGTGGATTGTCTGCCGAGGTCTCTGGTGTCTGACTTGATCCCGTAAAACAGTGCTGTTGCAACCTTTCTGTCAACATCGAGTCCTAGCAGCCTGATATACTGGGCAATTATTGTCGATGTGCTTCCGATACCACTGCGTACATCAATGAATTCGGCAGAAGACGAAGATTTACGCAAGGGATGGTGATCGATTATGATATTTGGGTTCATACTCTTTGTCATCTGGATATTGCCCGTGTGTGGCTGACAATCCACAATCGCTATAACCGAGTAGTTTCTTGGAGATATACTGGCCAGGGGTACCATATCAATGTCAAGAAGCTTAACCATGCTCTGGTTCTCTGCCCTTCCTATAATCCCCCCATAGGATATGATAGACGAGACGGCCATGGTCTTCCTGAAAACATATTTAAGGCCGAATGCTGCAGCAATGCTGTCCGGATCCGGATTGTCGTGGGTTGTGATAAGGACTTTGCGTTTCCCTTTCAGAAGGGAGAGCAGCTTTTCCTCAAGCTCCTGTTTAGTCATGATCTCCCTCTTGAATCAGCAAGGATTTTATAGTTTTCATGATTTTATCCGGATGAGTTCCTCGCCAGTAAACACGTAAACACTTTGGGCACTGTGCAAAATCATCATGAGTGGAAGATACATATTCCGGTACAAGATCCTTCACATTATCCGGCTTAACACATATCAAGCGTCCATTGCAAACATTACACCTCGTGAACCACCTGGCTTCTGAATGGAGGCGGAATATACGGTCAATCTGTTTGAGTTGTTCTGAAACATGATCGCTCTCGACAAGTATATGGTTTTTCTTCCTGGCAATTCTTCGATCGCGGGAAAGCACTATCCTTTCAGCTGAATGGGCATTCTCGATCTTGTCCTTGTCCCGGAAGTTCATGTATTCCGTGTCATATCCCATAATCCTTAACCATTTTGCAAGCCGGCCGAGATTCCGGTCACACAGAAAACTCACTCTCAGGCCTGAAGGCATCTCTGACATGGCATATTTTCCTGTCAGGGTCCACACTCACCACATCAAAGCGGATGGAAGCATTGTGCAAGCCCTTGTTCATCAGATACCACTGCGAAACACGAACGATGCGCTGCTGCTTCTGAGGGGTTACCCAACCCAGTGGATTACCGAAGTTCACACTGGTTGCAGATTTTACTTCAACGAAAACAAGTGTATCCTTTTCTTTTGCAATGATATCGATCTCGCCTATCTTTACCCGGAAATTCATATCGAGGATCTTCATTCCCTGTTTCCTGAGATAGTCCCGGACGATCTCCTCACCTTTCGATCCTTTTGCACGGCTTGATTTATCCGACACCTTTGAAACTTCTCCTGTGAATGGGGCAGGCTCCCATGGACCGGATGGCTTCGTAATGAGACTGCGTGGGGTAGCCTTTATGTTTTAAGAACCCGTATCCCGGGTAAAGCGTGTCCATCTCTGCCATGTGAGAGTCCCTTATCACCTTCGCAACGATACTTGCCGCGGAGATGGAAGGTTCAAAGACGTCTCCCTTGATAATCGTTATGCACCTGCAGGGAACAGGAGGTGCTATATTCCCGTCAACGAGCGCGTAAACAGGTACTTGAGGCAAAGAGTTGAAAGCCATTACCATCGCCTTTAAGGTCGCCTGCAGGATATTGATCTTGTCTATTGACCGGGAATCCACCATCGCCACCCCGATATGGATATCATCCGATGAGACCATACGCTCGTAAATAGACATACGCTTTGCCGGGCTTAACCTCTTCGAATCATTCACCAATCCTCTGAGTTCATGGTGAACAGGCAATATAACTGCGGCAGCTACCACCGGGCCTGCCAGAGGCCCTCGGCCTGCTTCATCTATACCGCATATCGGCCAGTGGCCCTGAGAAAGGAGGTCTTCCTCGACATTCATGCTAGAGACGTAGTTCTTTGAGCCGTGCGGCCTTCCCTCTTCTCTCTCTGAGGTAATAGAGCTTGGCCCTGCGGACCTTTGCATGGCTGACTACATCAATCTTTTCTATGTTCGGTGCATGCAGCGGAAAGACCCTTTCCACACCGACGGAATAGGACTGCTTCCTGACCGTTATGCTCTCACGGTTATTGCCCCGGTGACGGGCAATAACAACGCCTTCAAAGATCTGAGATCTCTGTCTTGTGCCTTCCACAATCCTTAAAGACACACGAATCTTGTCCCCAATCCTTATTTCCGGCAGATCCGTCTTCATCTGCGCCTTTTCGAACTTATCCAGAACATTCATATCTTACCTCCCTACAATCCTGTCTATTGCTATGGACACGGCGGAACGAACAGACAGATGGTTGAAATCTCCGGCCCCTTCAATTGGATCTATTACCCCGTCCAATGTCTTGATGAGGTGTGGCGCTATCCCCCAGCCTGTCCCGAACAGCACGCAGATATCCGTATTATGAGCCAGTTTGCGCACATCCGCCCACGACATGCCGTGGTCTGTCCTTGAAGCTGAAGTCCCGATCATACGTGCCCCGGTCTGCTGTCT
>DSAD01000186.1 GCA_011372875.1 Deltaproteobacteria bacterium | reverse complement strand
GCAAAGCAATCGTACCTTTGGTAATACAGATTTCATCCCGCCGGAGTGGTGGAACTGGTAGACGCGTCGGACTCAAAATCCGAAGTCCATTAGGGCGTGGGGGTTCGATTCCCCCCTCCGGCACCACATTATGCCTATAATATCAATTAGTTAACCATGCCAGATTGCACCTAAATTGGTAGCGGATTGGTAGCGCATAACATTGGCTATTCAGGCCTTCTTTTCTTGCTTCCCAATTTAATTACATCGGCCTTTTTGCGTTTTCTGATTGCTGTCACGACTTCAAGTGTTCCATCGTTTTCAACCTGGCAGTATCGATCAAAAGCCTTGTTTGTTAATCCTGACGCATTACGGGCTTTATCAGATCCCAGCATCTTGGCTGTCTCTGTAGCTGTGGTATGTTTCGTACCTGGATACAGGGGAACATCCTTGAGGCCGATCTCTTCACAAGCTTTTCTCCACCATCTGTAAAAATAATCCTTCCCGAAAAGACCGTTAGGTTTAACAGCACCATTCCCTTTAATATGTCTGAAAAACGGCATCTCAGGCAGGGCAGGATACTTGCTCTGTAAAGCCTTCCATTCCGATATGTGATCCTCGTGTAAGCGTATGGTCTTGAACTTATTTTTCAGCTTTGTCGGATTATGAATTACGAGGAAGCCATTAGCATCAAGGCTGTTCTCTTTTACTCTCCGTAAGTCATCTGGCCTAAGAGCCGTATAGGTTGCAAGCATGTCAATTCCAAGCCATATTCTAGGGTTGATGTGATAGGAGAGCTCCTTGACTTTATCAATGACCTTTTCCTGTGTCTCCCAATCAGTGATCTTGCGGTAACCAAGCTCGTAATCTATCTCGGGGAACGTAGGCATTTCGGCCAATGTAATGATATTGCCTCTCTTCAAACACCACTTCCAGAAATCTCTTAATTGTGTCATGTGGTTGAATCTGGTTTTCTCGGATATCCCAAGGATACTATAGAGGTAATCTTCGATATCTGCACCCGTGATCTCTCTGATATTTGTGTATACGAAATAATCACCGGCCCTGTCAATATACCTCTTGATTTTATTATATGATGCACGGTCCTTCTTTCTGGCAAGGTACTTATCTTTCAGGGCAAGATATGAATTTGGCTTATTTGAGCGGTAATCATCTGGATTGAACAAATCTTTCCTTACACCCTTTTCATGCCTTAAATAATTCAATGATTGAGCGGCCTTTTCATAGCTTTGGTGTCTTTGATAGATACCACCAGGAACTTTTACAATAAAACTGGTTGCTCTTTGGTCAGGATGATCCGGACAGAAACAGCCTCTACGCCTTTCTACATGTTGAAGATTTTTTCCACACTTTGAACATTTTTGACGTGTGTATATTCCCCCATCCATACATATCACCTCCCCGATAATATGAGATACTAGAATACTCTCATGCCGAGGAGAGGGCAACATGGTCATTTGATGACCTCTGAACGGTGATACTTGGGCCGCTTTCTTTCAATCTTTTTGTGTATGTCATCTTGGCTGGTTATGACATTCCCAAGTTCTTTTATATAGATGCCAAGACAATCGATTAATCCTGGTTTCTGATTTTTATAATCAGTGTTACCACCGATTTAATTCCCAGCCAATTTAGCCGGTAAGGAAGCATGCCAGGATAACCGGTAAGAACCCATCCATATAATTTTTATGATTCAGGAGCGGTATAAACGCTCCATATAATTCCTTTGGATCTGCGCACGATTCAGGAACAAGCCCAGGTTCTGTAAATTTGTGAGTTTGTATGCTCATTGAACATGAAAAAGGAAGGAGGTTGTTCAATGGAGGTGGTGTGCTTGGGCTGTGGAGATAGGTTTGTGCGGGATGCCCGGCACAAGAACCAGTGTTACTGTTCCAGGAAGCAATGTCAGAGGAAAAGGAAGGCCTTGTGGCAGAAGCAGAAGATGATAAACGATCCCGACTACCGGTTAAATCAGAAGCAGAGTCGTGCGAGATGGGCGAAGGAGCATCCCGGATACTGGAGAAGATATCGGGAGAAACACCCTGAGAAAGCAGAAAGGAACCGTTTGCTGCAAAAGATGCGGAACCGGAATCGGACACACAGAGAGACACTATTGATTGCAAAAATGGACGCGTCAAAATCGTGTACAATAGCCCCTTTCGGTCAGTTTTATCTGGTGCCAACCATTGCAAAAATGGACGCGTTAAAAGTTAATTTACACTTCATATCAAGAGGTTATCCATGATTGCAAAAAAGGACTTTATAGCTTTGATCAATCCCTTTGGTCTACGGTTCATTGGAAAAGGGGGATGCCATGGAGAAAAAGATCCTGATGCCGGAGAGGATAAGAAGGATAGAGGGAGGATTCAGTTACATACCGCACCGTTTTGTCATGGATGGATACCTTGCAATGTTGAGCCAGAAGGAGTTGCTTCTCTACCTGTTTCTGGTGATTGTCTCTGACCGTCATGGCCTGAGCTACTACAGCTATGACAAGATCTGCACGTTGCTTGAGTTCGATATGGATGAGGGTGTATATGTGTATATGTGTATATGGTGTCACGTGTATATGGTGTCAGGTCTTGATTCTTGACATTGCCTTGTTTACCATCTGCTCCAGATGCTTATCCTTACCAATCTCAATGCCAAAACGGGTGCATATCTTACTCACTCCGCTG
>DSAD01000062.1 GCA_011372875.1 Deltaproteobacteria bacterium | reverse complement strand
TGCCTGTACGGAGCGACCATGCAATGACCTGCTGTGTAGGGAAATCTGTTCATTATGGCAAAACACGCCTTTTCCTTTCTCAGGACAAACGGATCTCCATTGTTCGGAGCTGTGCAGAGAACGCATTCATTCTCTTTAGGCCGAGTTACATATTCCATTCTCCAAGGTGCCCATATAGTATTCATAGCGAGATGATCTTTCCCTCCATATTCTGACCGTTGATCCGTATTATACCTATAGAGTTTGCGCTTGTAAATCGTGAGTCTGTAGGAGAACCAGGATTGAAGAAGTAGATCCCTGCCTCGTATGCGGCATATGCCTGGTGAGTATGGCCATAGATGATGATATCTATATCTTTGAAAGTTGCTCGGATGCGATTGCGTATTCCGTCCGGGCTGCCCCATCCGTGTATGACCCCGATGCGAAGATCCTCAACAGTGATTGTGCGGCTCACAGGGCAGGCGTTCTGAACATCTGGAAGATCCATGTTGCCGCATACTCCCACAACATTTCTGCCCAGTGAATTGAAACAGTTCAGGAGATCGAGGGTTACCATATCGCCTGCATGTATGATCAGGTCTGCATCATGAAAGTATGTCTGTGCTATCGTCTCGGTCAACTCATTGGAATCTCTCAGGTGAGTGTCGGATATGACGCCTAGCTTCTTCATGGCTTATAGAGAACACACTCAAAGGGTTTTTGCAAGACCTCTATCCCATGGCGCTGAAGGGAAAGATGTCTTTAAGAGTTGTCCCCTGACAAGCTGTTACAATGTTCAGACAAAGTGCATCATAAGTATTCATCTGCATCAGTGATGAAGTTTTTTACATCGTAGATAACACAGTCCGGAGCCTTGATCTTGTTGAGATTCAGGTTTCTGAATTCGGCATGCGCTACCGCTATCATGATCCCCTCATAAGAACTCCGGAGGTTGTTTTCATCAGTGATAAGGTCTATGCCGTATTCCTTCTTGACCTCATATGGATCTGCAAACGGGTCATAAACATCATAGTTGCATCCGAAATCGTCGAGCTGTCTTATGATGTCTATCACCTTGGAATTTCGTATATCAGGGCAGTTTTCTTTGAAGGTGATCCCGAGTACGAGGATATTCGTATCCGTTATCCTGTGAGACTTTTTCACCATCATCTTTATAAGCTGGGTCGCCACGTATCTTCCCATGCCGTCGTTGAGCCTGCGTCCGGCAAGAATGATCTGCGGGATGTAGCCCAGGCTCTCGGCCTTGTGGGTGAGGTAGTAAGGATCGACCCCGATACAGTGGCCGCCGACCAGGCCCGGTTCGAATCCCAGAAAGTTCCATTTTGTCCGTGCAGCATCGAGAACATCCCTGGTTCTGATATCCATGCGGGCAAAGATCATGGCGAGTTCGTTTATAAAGGCGATGTTAATGTCTCTCTGTGCGTTCTCAATAACCTTTGCCGCCTCCGCAACCCTGATGGATGGTGCCAGGTGTGTGCCTGCTTGTATTATTGTCCTGTAGAGGTTGTCGACGACTTGCGCAATCTCGGCAGTGGACCCGGATGTCACCTTCTTGATGTTCACAACCCTGTGTTCCCTGTCCCCCGGGTTTATCCTCTCAGGGCTGTATCCGCAGAAAAAGTCAACATTGTATCTCATGCCGGATGTCTGCTCTATGACCGGTACGCAGTCTTCTTCCGTGGCGCCCGGATATACGGTAGACTCATAGATTACGATATCACCTCTGGATATCACTTTCCCGACAGTCTCGCTCGCCTTTTTCAGCAGGGTAAGGTCAGGCCTGTTGAACTTGTCAATGGGCGTGGGTACGGTGACGATATAGGTGTTGCATTCTTTCAGATCGTCGATCTCGCTGGTATAGACAAGGTTGGTTGAAGATTTGAGCTCATCAGGGCTCATCTCCCGGGTCCTGTCTTTGTATGACCTCAGCTCATGTATCCTGTCTGTATTGATATCGAAACCCGTGGTGGAAAAGTGTTTTCCGAATTCCACGGCCAAAGGCAATCCCACATATCCAAGACCGACAACCGCAATCTTATGGTTCATATATGCTCCTTGTATAATGCATTTGCCGAAGCGGAGATCTCTAATAGCATAGATCTTTTTTTATTCCAAAGATCATTTTCTGTTTACGAATATGTCGGAAACCATAAGGCAAACCTGAAATTTATTCATTATCATGGCAGGTCTTAGCCGCTCTTTGCTTGACACCACATTGCAAAAAACATAGTAAAGGGACAATCGTATTCATAATATATTACAGAGTATTATACAGGTAGGACATGAAAAAAGAATATCACAGGATAGGGGTGTTTGACTCGGGTATCGGTGGGCTTACCGTACTAAGAGAGCTGATGGATATGATCCCCGGGATAGACGTCGCCTATCTGGGGGACTCGGCCAGACTTCCCTATGGAACCAAATCCGAGAAAACCATTGTCCGCTACAGTCTGCAGTGTGCGGGATTTCTCGCATCCAAAGGCATCGACATGCTTGTGGTGGCATGCAATACCGCCAGCGCCCATGCAATTGGCGCCCTGAAAAATGAGTTTGATATCCCGGTCGTAGGGGTAGTGGAGGCAGGGGCACGTTCGGTTGTCGAGGCCGGAGCGAAGAGAGTCGGTGTTATAGGGACACCTTCGACCATTAAGAGCCGTGCATATGACAGTGCCATAAGGG
>DSAD01000241.1 GCA_011372875.1 Deltaproteobacteria bacterium | reverse complement strand
TATGTAACCAGGACCAAAAGGGCGGAAGCCATAACAGCCTTGAATACTGTTGCCTTGTACCAGGAAATGAATATGGCGGAATACGGCCAGTATGACACGCTTGCTAACCTGACGGCAAACGTCGGTCTTGCAAACCCGAACAATGATCCAAACAGGAACTATCAAATCGCGGTAAACATCGCAGGTAACACATTTACTGCGACAGCCTCTCCTACCGGCAGCCACGTGGATAATGTTGGGGGATCAGCCCTTGTTTTTGCCATCCGATCAGATGGGCAGGTAGGAAGGATGAACGGTGCTTCTTTTGTCTCCGACCCTGAGCTGTGGAAATCATTGAGGCCGTGAGGCCATAAATTCTCCGAGTCTGCAAAGCACCCGGCCTGCCCTGTATAGTCTTTGCAAAAGATGGTGTTTCCGCTTACAGTTCCTCTTTACCATGTCTTTGCCCCTGGTTTGTTATCCGTCACTGTGTCATTGCGATATTCTGTTTTCTCACGCACGGCGCCTCGCTTTGTCTTTTTTCTCCCGGCCGGTTCCTGTTTCTGATAGGACGCTGTCTCAAGATATTTCCACTCCTGTCCGATATCCTTTTGTGTGAGAAAGATACTCGGGATAATCTGTCTTTTTGCCGCTGTGGGCTGCGCTCACCTTAATCCTGACTATACAGTGCGGATTGAAGACTGTGCAGACAGGATCGTCTCTGAAATAGCCAAAGGCCTCGAGGGCACATATTCAGGTAAAAGTATCCTGGTAAGTACCCCTGTAAATGCAGTAACCTATGCCACAAGCGATTTCGGGCTTGTGTTGCAGGGATTCCTCATCGGTTCTCTTGTAAAGGAAAATGTCCCGGTGATCGATGTCCAGCTCAGGGAAGAACCGCATATAACAAGCGAAGGCGCTCTGGTATTCTTGAACAGGGACGCAGGCAGGCTTAGATCGGAGTTCAAGGCAGAGCTTGTTATCGTGAGCGCATATGTGGTGAGAGAACAGGAGGTTGTCATAACTGTCAGGGCGATCGATCTCGCCGAGGGTGATGTGGTCTCTTCGACCACAACGATATTGTCCATGTCCACTCTTGTTTCAGATCTTCTTGGCGCGAGGCGGCAGATACAGGTCTTTGAGAGATAATCCCGGGAATAGGTGATGCTGGTGAGAGAAAACAGATATAGTTGGTCGTTTATCGTTGTTCTATGCCTGCTGATATCAGGCTGTGCAGTTGTCAAGCCTTCCCGCCAGGCAGATGAGGTAACACCTGTCGACTGGGGGCTCGAGAATAGTTTCGAGAGCTCCATAACCATATATCCCTTTGATGCCCAGGATGAAAAAATGGGGTGTTTACGCAGCACGCAGGATACAGGAGCATCTGCTCGAGCATAAGGCATTCAGAAGGGTTGTCTATGCAGAAAAAGCCCCGGAGGATCCAACTTCTTATGAACTAAGGGGAGAGCTGGAATATCTTTTCTATGGGGGAACGCATTCACCATCGAGGGTATGTATTACTGTGAGGATTATAAACACCCTGGATGGAGATACCCGTTTTCTGCGTATAGCGAGGTCATCTTCGGAGAACACCGCATTTCACACGACCTGGCTCAAAAGGGTATATGTTTCTTCGCCATATCCGGAACAGCTCCTGAACAGCCTTTTGAAAAATGTCGCAGCGGACATTGCACAACGTACCAGCTTACCAGCGAAGAAGAATCCCTGAAGAGGTCAGCATATAGATCAGGCCTTCGTTGCTGGCCAAGGACTTTGTGATGTCGATACCCTCGAGCCCCGGCGGCGATTTCCATTCTTCATCTTCGTCATCCCACCAGTATTTTCCGCACCAGATGGTGTTGTTCCTGTCTTTATCGAGGCTGCATGCAACCGCCCCGGGCTGAGAGGCCATGACCTGGCCGTCGCGGCATACGTCGGAACCGGTTATATGCCAGACCGAGACTGTATCATCATCCTCTACGACCTCTAGTACCGCACATGAATCGCCTGTGGCAATCTCGGTATACGGGTTCATTTCATAGATGCCGTTGGTTGTCGCTACATAGACAAAACTTTCACCCTGGAAGAAATCATTGGTCTTTCCGGATTGATATGGTTCATCTCCCCATTCTTTGCTTGATGAAGTGTAGTAGTGCAAACCGGAGTCGCTCCCAACCCACAGCAGATCAGGGTCTATTACATCAATGGCCAGGTCGTTAATAATATCCGAATCTTCACACGTTTCGCACGAAAGGGTCTTGGTGCTGCTCCCCTGCGTCTGTACAATAATGTCGGTCCCGGCAGTTCCGGCCCCCCACAGGGTAAATGAATAGGATGACGATAAGTAACTCATGCCAGTATCCATGGAGGTGAAAGCCCCTTTCCATGTCGTTTTCTCATTGGTGCCCGAAGTGATGTAACGGATGTCCCCGTCTGCGGTCGAGGCCCAGATGCCGCCTATCACAGCGGTCTTCTGTTTGAGGATGGACAAAACCTCTTCACCTTCAAGGATATCGTCGATGAACCGCTCCTTAACTTCTACGATGAAGGTGAAGGCCTCCGTATCATCTTGTTTATCCTTTGCCGTGCAGGTGATATTCTGGGTGCCTGGTTCCTGCGGCGCAGTCCAGTATACCCAATACTGACTGTTATCCCATTGATCGAACACCCCTGCACTGCATGTCCATTCATAGGTCATGGG
>DSAD01000001.1 GCA_011372875.1 Deltaproteobacteria bacterium | reverse complement strand
GATTTATGGAGCCCGCTTGGAAAATATCCCCGATCGTCGGCACAAAGTCAGGGGCCGCAACAGTTTCGCATTCTCAGACTTGAGACACATCATTGCCAAGACCGCCCTGTCGGTTAATTTTGATGCAGTTTGCCTTGCACCTGACAAACTGCCACGAAAATCCTTCGTGGATACCTTGTTGCGCATGGTCGCATGAGCCTAACTGACTTGATTATGGTGAAACTTCAGTTTGTAAAGAACACTTCTTTTTTTATGATACCCCGCTGCCTGCTGAGAGGTGTTTCATTAAGATTATGGGCTTTATTGAGGAGTGGATGTGAAGAACAAGACAGCAGCCTGGTAAGCGTCCTCACAGTATGTACCGTCCCAGGGCACGTCAGAGGCTATACCGTCATACGGCCGGGGCAGGTATAGATATATCCGGATCCTCCTCTGACATAACCCAGGAGGGTCACATTATATTTCTCAGCCAGCTTTACTGCAGCTGCAGTTGGGGTAGATCGTGAAACCAGAACAGGGATACCCATGCGGATTATCTTGGTCATTATCTCAGAAGATACCCTGCCGCTGATGAACATGATGCCGTCTGCGATCTGAGCCAGTTTACCCTTCTTCATCAGGATGCCGGTGATCTTGTCCACGCAGTTGTGCCTTCCTATGTCCTCATTCAGGACTGAGAAATCATCCGAATAATACAGAACGCTGTGCACCCCGCCTATGTCTTTGTATAGCTCTGACTGTTGAATGAATGCACTCATGATATCCAGAATTTTCCCGATGGGGTATGAATGGTTGCTTTTAATGATCTTATATTTATCCTGCTTGAGAGGATTGATATAGGTGAAACATCTGCCGCATCCTGAAGTGACGCTCCTGAGGCTTTCCTGGCGACTGATGCAAACATTGTCTCTGAGTTTAATGATTACTGCAATCAATCGTTCATTGTAGGAGATAGATTCTATATCGTTATATGAATCGATTACTCCCTCGCTGTAGAGAAACCCCACTGCCAGGTCTTCCTGGCACTGATCAAGGCAGAGAAGCGATGCATACTCATCGTTGTTTATAAGAATCTTGAGCGATATTTCCGCGATGACCTGTTTCTTGGCAGGTTGAAGTATGATCCCATGGCCGGTCCGCGATATCTCCAGAATATCAAAAGGTTCTGACAGTGTGTCTTCCATGGCTCTATCCGGCATCATCAAGATGCAAGATATCCTCCTTTTTGAAGAACTTCGTTCATGCTGCCCGAACGAAAGCCCTGGAGATCAAGGGTTACGTACACGAAGCCTGCATTTTTGGCAAAGCCCACAAATTCTGAAGAGAGTGAATCCTGCCGGATCATTGCCATCTCGTCTCTGCCCAGCTCGAGCCTGAGAAGATCTCCATGGTGCCTCGCCCGAAATATCTTGAACCCTTTATCGGCGAGAAAGTCCTCTATTGTCTCTATCTGCTTGAGTTTCTCCGCGTTCACAACCAAACCATAAGGTATCCGGGATGCCATGCAGGCCATGGGCTGCTTGTCTGCTGTGGGCAGATGATAGATCTCCCGCGATATGCAGCGGATCTCATCCTTGGTGAGGCCGCATTCCAGGAGCGGGCTCTTCACGCCGAGCTCTCGGGCAGCCTTCATGCCCGGCCTGAAATCGCCTGTATCATCATAGTTGGTTCCGTCTGCAACAACGGTTACGCCGAATCGTACTGCCTCATGAAAAATCTTGGAGAAAAGCTCCTTCTTGCAGTAGTAACATCGATCCGGAGGATTGTCCGAGAACCCCGGGATATCGAGCTCCTCGGATACAATGGTCATATGAGAAATGCCCCGGTTCTGTACCCATTCGATGGCTGAGGCATACTCCCGGCGAGGGTAGGTGGACGAGATTGCGATCACGGCAAGGCATCTGTCTCCCAGCACCTCGTGTGCTACGGCAAGGAGCAGTGTGCTGTCCACCCCGCCCGAGAAAGCCACGGCCATACCGCTATACGATGCGATGAGGGTTTTCAGTGCAAAGAGTTTTTCACAGGCGTCCATACTAGCCGATCATCTCACTGATGATGCCTGATGCCAGCACGGCACCATCGGCATACAGGGCAACGGTCTGGCCCGGGGTTATGGCCTCCTGGGGTTCGTCAAACAGAATCATCATGCAGTCATTCTCAATGGTAACTCTGCAAAGAGCAGGTGCATGGGCGTACCTTATCTTGGCATAGGCCTTCTCGGGCAGACTCTCTGTAAAGAGGTTCATGCTGTTTGCCATGAGCCCGCGTGCTAAGAGGTTCTCTCTCTCGCCGATTGTGATCCTGTTTCCGGCTATGTCTTTTGCGATCACGTAGAGGGGCCGGCCCCAGTTCATGCTCAGCCGTGCACGCTGGCCGATGGTATAGAATGCAATGCCACGGTGTGCTCCGATGATATTGCCTTTCTGATCCACGATATCCCCTGGAGGCGGGGAGAGATGCTCTCTGAGGTATTCTTCTGTATTCCCTTTCGGGATGAAGCAGATATCCTGGCTTTCCGGCTTCGAGGATACAGGAAGATTCTCCCTGAGAGCGATCTGTCTGACCTGGTCTTTGGTGAGATCAGCAAGGGGGAAGAGCACCTTGCGCAGGGACTGCTTCGGTATGCTGGAAAGAAAATAGGTCTGATCCTTTTTTGTATCTTTTGGTATTACGAGCTGGTATTCCCCGGCTGATTTTCGAATATC
>DSAD01000020.1 GCA_011372875.1 Deltaproteobacteria bacterium | reverse complement strand
GTATACCACCCTGAATATCGAGCTGCTCATTATCCTTGGCAAAATCCACCAAGGCCTTTGCAACTCCCAGAGGGTCACCTTTTGCCATGGCTATGGCAGTTGGACCGACGAAAAGATTTTCAATAGTGTTTGCAGGAGTATCCTGCGCAGCCCTTCGCAAGAGCGTGTTCTTTACTACCCTGAATGCTCCCCCTGAACTATTGATGCTTTTCCTTAACCGGGTAATCTTCTCGACATTCAGACCGATGTAATCGGCAACGAATACCGCCTGAGATTCTCCCAGTTCGTCGTGCAACTGCGTCACCAGTTCTAGTTTTTCATCTTTTCTCAACTTAAATACCTCACCCCTTTCTTTTTAAGATTAATCCTGTCAAAGGGTGCCTAGGGGATACCCAGATCTCGGCAGGCACTATTTAAGTACGCATGTCTGTGTACGCCTGCTGTCTTTGATCAGGATGTTTTTTTATTTCAGCAACAATGAAACCTCAAGCGGGTCTACTTTTACACCAGGACCCATGGTGCTTGATACTGCAACACTTTTCAAGTAGGTGCCCTTGCTGGAGGATGGCTTAAGCTTCATGATCATCTCGAGCAGAGCCTTGAGATTGTCGATTATCTTCTCCTTGCCGAAGGAAACCTTTCCGATAGCACAATGGAGAACACCTACCTTGTCGACCCGGAAGTCTACACGGCCAGCCTTCATCTCTTCAACGGCCTTTTCCACATCGAAGGTAACCGTGCCCAGCTTAGGGTTGGGCATCATTCCTCTCGGCCCCAGGATACGCCCCAGTTTCCCCACAACGCCCATAAGGTCCGGAGTGGCTATCACCTTGTCAAAGTCCAGCCAGCCGCCTTGTATCTTCTCGGCAAGCTCCTCTGCACCGGCATAATCCGCACCGGCGTCGAGAGCCTCTTTTTCTTTTTCACCTTTTGCAAAGACAAGGACCCTCGTGGTCTTGCCCGTACCATGAGGAAGAACTATGGAACCCCTTACCATCTGATCCGCATGCCTTGGATCGACCCCGAGCCTCAAGGCCACATCCACGCTTTCATCAAACTTTGCATACGCATTTTCCAGCACGATACCCAGTGCATCATCAAAGGTATATTTCTTCTGAGAGTCTATCTTTTTCCTGACCTCGACATATTTCTTACCACTTTTCGCCATTGATACATCTCCTTCAGTCAACAATTTCTATTCCCATGCTCCGAGCAGTACCGGCGATTATTCTCACTGCCATGTCCATGTCATCAGTGTTCAGATCCCTCATCTTCTGAGTGGCTATCTCTTTGAGCTGGTCGGTTGTGAGTTTCGCTACTTTATCCTTGTTGGGGACAGATGACCCACTCGCTATACCGGCCGCCTTGAGCAGCAATGTAGAGGCTGGAGGACTTTTCGTGATAAAGCTGAAGGAGCGATCTTTATATACGGAAATCTGTACAGGTATCTTATATCCCTTCTGCTTTTCTGTTGCAGCGTTAAATGCCTTGCAGAATTCCATTATATTAACACCATGCTGCCCCAGTGCAGGCCCGACAGGAGGTGAAGGTTTCGCTTCGCCTGCGGGTATATGAATCTTGATTTTCGCCATTAATTGTTTAGCCATATGTTACCCCTTAGATCTATTTCTTGGTAATCTGATCAAAGTTTAATTCAACAGGAGTCGATCTTCCAAATATGCTGACCAATACCCTGACCTTTCCCTTGTCAGGCTTGGTATCATCAACCACTCCGCTGAAGTTCTGGAATGGACCCTCATTAACCGTGACCTCATCACCGATGGAAAAATCACACTTATATGCCTTGCCTTCCACGCCCTCTTCAAGCTGTGCCTTGAGCGTCTCGACCTCTTCGTCCGGAATGGTTGAAGGCGATATCCTTCCCCCTACGAAGCCTGTTACCTTGGGAGTATTCATTACGACATGCCACGTCTTGTCGGTCAGAATCATCTTCACCAGGATATATCCCGGGAAATACTTTCTGCTCGCACCCTTTTTCTTTCCCTGGGGTGATTTCTTGATCTGCTCAGAAGGCACGAGTATTCCGGCGAAATAATCCTCTACGTTGTAGGCCTTTACCCTCTCTTCCAGGGACTTTTTCGCCTTAAACTCGTAGTTCGAATGAGTGTGTACTACATACCACTTATGTTCTTCCATACCCGTCTCAACTTAAAACCAGCCTGATTACCTGGGAAAGACTGAAATCGATTACCCAAAGATAGATCGATACGATCCCGCTTAAAACAAGAACAGCGACCGTACCACTTACGATCTCCTTCCTGCCGGTCCAGGTAACCTTATTCATCTCAGCCCTGACTTCTTTTAAAAATCTCTGTATTTTTTCCATATATCTACCAAACTGGCAGGCCAGGAGGGATTCGAACCCCCAGCATCCGGATTTGGAGTCCGGCGCTCTGCCAATTAGAGCTACTGGCCTGCACAAATCTTATTTTGTTTCCTTATGTAGGGTGTGTACACGACAAAACGGACAGTATTTCTTTATCTCAAGCTTGTCCGTCGTCTTCTTCTTGTTTCTCGTAGACATGTAATTGCGCCTCTTACAATCACCGCATGCAAGTGTAATAGTATCTCTCATGAAACAACCCTACTCTATAACCTTGACGATTACGCCTGAAGCCACGGTCCTGCCACCCTCACGGATTGCAAACCGCAAACCTTCATCCATCGCGATCGGCTGGATCAGCTT
>DSAD01000240.1 GCA_011372875.1 Deltaproteobacteria bacterium | reverse complement strand
GAGACGAAAGTGGCTTATCCTTACGATCACCTGTTCCTTGGTTGTCATTACCGGTGTATATTCCTTAGGGTTGCCGAAGATTTATAGCCTGTACACAGTTATTGAGCCTGGAATAGTCGATATGACACAATCAGGGGGATATGTCTATCTGGATACAACCGCGAATATCAAGGCCCGGATCGACAGCCAGGCATATACCCGGCGCATCTTAAACAATGTCACCATCGAGCGGCAACTGACGAGTCTGGATTTCAAAGTGAATATCCTGAACAAGTCGAATATACTGACGATCACCTATGAAGCTGAAAAAGAGGATATCGATTCCGGCATCGTTATCCTGGGAAATCTGGTCGATGAATTGCGTAGAGACTATGATAAAGATATCCAGTTGAAAAAGGATGAATTTAATAGACAGATCTTCATGAAGAACAATCAGATGGCCGAACTGAACCTGCAGAAGAAGGATCTGGAAAAACAGATACAAGCAAAGGAAAAGAGTATTAGTGATAAATATGCCCAGATTGAGCATCATAAGGCAAGCCTCAAGGCGTATGACTACAGGATAGATAACCTTCTTGGGGAACTGAAGTCGATCAAGGAAAAGTCTCAGGATATACTCATGGATGGTGGCGAACTCTCCGGTGGTCAGCAGACACAGCAAAAAAACGGCCAATCAGATATTCTCTATCCTGCAGCCATACAGCAGGGCATGTCGCTGTTTCAGGAATTGAGAAACCAGATAAACGATCTGAGGATAGAAAAAGAGTTTTCAAGGACGTCCATAACAGCTCTGGAAAACGATATTAATGATTTGACCTGGGATATCGAAAGGATAAAAAAAGAGAAGACCCTGGCCATTCAGACCGATATCGATACGCTGCAGACCGAGATCGATAAACTTAAGAACAGGGTGAATCACATACAGGGAATCAAGATGATCAGCGAACCCGTATCATCTGTTTATCCGATAAAGCCGAAGGTAAGATCGATGATGATTCTCTCTTTGATAGCAGGGATTTTCTTCAGTGTATTTGCAGCCTTCTTCATCGAATATATTTCAAATATCAGGAAAAGATCAGAACAAGAGTAAGCATTGAAACCTCTGTTCAGCCAGGAGATGGGGCGCGGTATTCGGATCATGCTGCTGGCAGCGCCGTCGATTTTCTTTGCTGCCTGCGCCGGTGATTCCGATTCCTTCAGGCCGCTTGCCGGGAATCTGATATGCGACAATGTAATGGCCGGTCTCGGATGTATGGCTGACGGCAACACCGTGGAGGATTATTCCGGAGCGCCGGTCCTTGAACCTGTTTCTTTCATCAACAATACCGTCTCCGGCAATGATTTCGGTCTCACCGGCGGCGCGAACCTGGCAGCTGTCAACAATATCTTTGCAGAAACTGCGCAGGTCGCGATGAAAAACCTGACAGTTGATTCTGTAGCAGCCTGTAACCTGTTCTGGAACAACACGACAGATCAGGAAGACAGCATTCTCGATCCATCTGAAAGCAATATCTTCGGTGAAGACCCCCTGCTGGACGGGGAGTATGCACTGATGCCAGGCAGCCCGGCAATCGATGCCGGAACCGCATCTTTTACCTGGCTGGGCGATGTGATGCTAGACCTGCCGGCCTCATCATATACTGGAGCAGCACCGGATATCGGCTGTGCTGAATTATTCTGATGCGATACACGCCTGTTAATTCAGAATAGACTGATTATTTTGAAATTCTTACATAACTCCTTGCGAAACCACTCATAATAAATAGTGAATAAATATCGAAGTTGACTTGTATCATGAATGAATCCAGAAGAGTTTTAAAGAATACCGTGTGGCTCTTTTCGGCCACACTTATCAGTGCACTAAGTGATGTTGTTTTATTTGTTCTGATTGCAAGATATCTTGGACCTGAACAATTAGGCATATTTTCTTTTCTTTACGCAATTATATCGATCCTGACTGTATTTTCGAACCTTGGCCTTGATACGCTTATTATCAGGGATATTGCCCGGGAAAATGATAAGGCACCATCATTTTTCTCGAATATCTTTATATTAAAGATCATCATGTCTCTTATCTCAATGTTTGTTCTGGTGGGCATATTGCATTGGATGAATTACACAGAAATTGTGGTGAGACTAGGGGCTTTATTCAGCATGATAATAGTCCTTAAAGCAGTGCTGTCATTGAATGACGCATTTTTTGAAGCATTTGAACGTTTTGAATTTATGGGTGCCTTGAAGATCTTATACAGTCTTATGGTTGTCGGTATTATATGGATTTGTTTGCAGTTCATTGTTAATCTATTTGGTATTGTTCTGGTAATGATCCTTGCATCTTCACTTTGTGTTATCCTTGGATGGATCTTGTTACAGCGCCGTATGTTCCCAATTAAAATAAGTATCAACCCTGACAAATGGAAATCTTTGTTAAAAGAAGCGTATCCATTCGTTTTTGCTTCTTTCATGGGTGTCATGTATGCAAAGACGGACATCCTTATGCTTTCAAAAATGGTTGGGAACGATGCAGTTGGTGTTTATAGTGCGGCATACAAAATAGTAAATGCTTATGGAATATTCCCAAGCATCCTGGTGATGGCGTTATTCCCTCTTTTATCAAGACGATACAAGGAAGCAGAAGGTTCCATTGATAAGATTTCTAACCATATGATGAGGTTTCTTCTGATTATCGGAGTGCCGATGGTAATATTCTGCACAATGGAATCTGAAAAGATAATTTACCTGTTATATGG
>DSAD01000058.1 GCA_011372875.1 Deltaproteobacteria bacterium | reverse complement strand
TTTGTCTCGGACTTTTTTCTGGACAAGGTCAAGCCAGGCGACCGGTTTGAGGCAAACGGCCCTGCCGGCAATTTTCATTATAACCGGGTTTTTCACGGCAAAAAACAGGTGTTTCTCGCAGGCGGCAGCGGGATCACCCCGTTCATGAGCATGATCAGCGAGGTCCTGAATTCCGCACTCGACAGGCAGATGCATCTGATCTATGGAAGCCGCACCCCGCAGGCTGCGATCTTTCACAGTGTGCTTGAAGATTTTGCAGCAAAACACGAGAACTTCACCTACACCCTGGTCATCTCCGAGCCGGACCCAGGCTTTGAAGGCCGCACAGGTTTCATCGATGCGCAATGTATCAGTGATGTTGCAGGCGATATCAGCGGGCAAATGTTCTATATATGCGGGCCTGAGGTGATGTATGACTTCTGCCTTGCAGAGCTTGAAAAGCTCAAAGTCCCGGCCAGACGTATCCGCAGGGAAATGTTCGGCCCGCGCCAGGAGATCCGCAATGAACCGGGCTGGCCGGATACACTCAAAGGCGATGAGACCTTTACGGTCAATGTCAGAGGCAGAAAAGAGATCACCGCAATTTCCGGCGAACCCCTGGTGGTTGCCCTTGAGCGTGCCGGGTTCCGCGTACCCGTATCCTGCCGCTGTGGAGAGTGCAGCCTCTGCCGTGTCAAGCTTGTATCAGGAAAGGTCTTCCAGGCAAGAGGGGTGCTTCTGCGTTATGCAGATGAAAAATACGGGTATATTCATTCATGCAAGTCATACCCCATAAGCGACATGGAGATCATGCTGGTGTAACGATTCAGCATACCGGCATCTCAATAAAAAAGATGCCGGTATGCTTTTCTCTGCTACAGGTATTCTCGATAACAATAATCGTGAGGACATGTATTTTTGTATGAATAGGGAAGAGATGTTCAAGTCCGATTAATACATGCGAACCGAAATACCGATAGAATAACCGTGTCAGATATATGTTTTTTCTTACAAGGGAAACGGCCAACCCGGAAGAGATTATGGACAAACAGCCGAGAAGAGATGAACTGCTGAAACGACTGGAGGCACTCGAGCAGGAAAACCTCGAGTTAAGGAAGAGAGCGGATCAATACAAACAAGAGCACGATAGAGTCCTGGGAGAGATAGAGGAAAGCTACTACGAACTTGACCTGAAGGGCAATATCGTATCTTTCAACAATGCCGCTGGTTCACTCCTGGGCTATGATCCTCAGGAGATTCCGGGCATGAACTACCGGAAATACACCTCACCTGAAACAGCTGGTCGCATGTACGAGATCTTCCACCGCATCTATGAAACCGGCAATCCCGAGCATGTGGACAACTATGTGGTAATAGGCAAAGACGGCTCAGCACAGAACCATGAGATGTCGGCCTGGCTCAGGCGAAACGCATCCGGAGAACCCATAGGATTTAATATACTGATTCGCGACATGACAGCGCGCATACACTCTGAGATGCTTCTGAAAAAGAGCGAAGAGCTTTATCGCACCATTTTCGAAAATACCGGCAACGCCACTATTCTCATCGCCGAAGATAAGACCATACTGCTTGCCAACTCTGAATTCGAGAGCCTTACCGGGTACACGAAAAAAGAGATGGAAGGGAAGATAAGCTGGACCGTGGTGATTGCCCCGGAAGACCTCGAGAAAATGATACGATATCATGCCCAAAGGAGGATGGAAGGCGGGGCTGCTCCAAGCTCCTATGAATCCCATATTATAACCCGCAGCAATAAGATAAGGGACATCCTCTTCACCATTGCCTTGATCCCAGGGACCAAGGAGAGCGTGGCGTCGTGTATGGACATCACTGACCTCAAACAGGCAGAGGCAAAAGCACGCCTGAACGAGGCCCGCTACAGGGATATCCTGGACAGCATGGAAGAGGCATACTACGAGGTGGATCTCAAGGGCAACTTCACCTTCTTCAACTCCAAGATTGTAGATCGTCTCGGTTACACCATCGATGAGCTTTCCGGCCTGAACTACCGCCAGTATATGGATGAAGAGAGTGCCCTGAAGGTCTTTGATGCATACCACAGGGTCTTTCTTACAGGTGAGCCTGTCACAGACTTTTCCTGGGAAATCAAGGACCGGCAGGGTCATCCCACGTTTATCGAGGCATCCATTTCCCTGCGCAGTGATGCCTCGGGAAAACCCGTGGGCTTCAGGGGGGTGGTTCGTGATGTCACCCAAAGGAAAAAGATGGAAGACGCACTCAGACAAAGCGAGGAGAGGTTCCGGGACCTGGCCAGACTCCTGCCTCAGACGGTGTTTGAGACCAATACCGGTGGAGACCTGATCTTTGTCAATGAGATCTCTCTGAAACAATTCGGATACACCATGGAGGAGTTTGAGAAAGGAATCAACTTCCTGGATGTACTCGCTCCTGAGGAGCATGAACGGGCAATAACGAATTTTAATCTATCCATGATGGGCGAATCGCCCGGGCTCAGCGAATACAAGGCCCGGAAAAAAGACGGGACAATCTTCCCTGCACTGATCCATTCTACGCCAATCTACAGGGATGGTGTATATGCCGGGATCAGGGGTTTTCTCATCGACATCTCTGATAAAAAGCACATGGAAAAGCAACTCATGCGGGCACAGAAGCTGGAGTCTATCGGTACTCTGGCCGGCGGTATAGCACACGATTTCAATAATCTTCTCATGGGCATCCTGGGGAACATATCGCTTATGCTCATGCACCTGGACAATGCACACCCCTTATATG
>DSAD01000023.1 GCA_011372875.1 Deltaproteobacteria bacterium | reverse complement strand
GGTTAAGGTGTACCATATAAAAAGATATCACTTTACAAGAGAGAGACAGCTTAAGGAGGTGGAAAACGACATGAGTAAGGGAAGAATACTGGTTATGGACGATGATGAGATCATACAGGATGTGCTAAGCGGCATGCTTGATTTTATAGGATACGAAGTACTCATAGCAGGTGATGGCATTGAAGCCATTGAAAAATATAAACAGGCTGTACAAGAAGACAGATCATTCGACGTGGTAATAATGGATCTTACCATACCGGGTGGCGTCGGGGGTAAAGAAGCCATTGTGGACCTTCTGAAAATAGACCCTCATGCCAAGGCAATTGTTTCGAGTGGATATTCGAATGACCCTGTTGTCTTGAACTATCAGGAGTACGGATTCAAGGGCGTGGTAAACAAGCCTTTCAAGATAGAGGAACTGACCAGGATACTTGAAGAAATAGCCTGTCCCGAATCAGCCCCCCGGTAAATCCGCCGTTGTCTTACCCTTGTCACTGGGATGGGGGTAGTTCCTCTGCCGGCTGTTCAATATATTTTCCTGTGGGAGATTCATGCGAATGAGAAATCCCAACCTTGAAGACTTGGTTCTTTATGCACTCATCCCGGGAGATCGCCTTTTCTACAACGAATGACTTTCTCTGCTTGAATTCTTCCTTTTTTCCGTTATTCCACTGAGCTATCGGCCTTAAATACCCTACAACCCTCGAATAGACCTCGGTATCACTATCGCAAGCAGGACATTTCGGTATGTTCCCGGTAATATATCCATGGCTCGGGCATACGCTGAAGGTCGGGCTGAACGTGAAGTAGGGCATCTTGTAAACATTGCAGACCTTTCTTACCAGTTCCCTGATTACTGTAGGATCAGCCACTTCTTCTCCTGCAAAGATGTGAAGCACTGTCCCGCCGGTATATTTGGCCTGTATCTCATCCTGGAGGTCCATTGCCTCAAAGATGTCGTCGGTATAGTTTACAGGAAGCTGTGAAGAGTTCGTATAGAAGGGTTCAGCGCCTTTCCGGCACTCATCTTCATTGGCGCATATGATATCCGGATATATCTTTTTGTCTATCCGTGCCATTCTATAGGAAGTTCCTTCGGCAGGGGTGGCCTCAAAGTTGTAGTTGCACCCGTTTGCCTGCTGAAGGTCAAGGAGCCTCAGTCGGATGAAGTCTGCAACATCAAGGGCAAAGTTTCTTCCCGCATCTGTGCCGATATCCTCGCCGAGAAGATTAATGCACGCCTCGTTCATCCCCAGAATACCTATTGTGGAGAAATGATTCTTCCAGTATTGACCGAATCTCTGGTTGATCCCTGAAAGATAATACTTTGTGTATGGATAAAGGTTTGTCTCGGTAAAGGTTTCCAGGATCTTTCTTTTGATCTTCAGGCTTTCGGCGGCAATATCTATGAGCTTGTCAAGCCTTTCCATGAAATCAAGCCTGTCATTGCTTAAATAGCCAAGCCTCGGAAGGTTGATGGTAACCACGCCGATGGAACCGGTCAGCGGGTTTGAACCGAAAAGCCCGCCGCCCCTCAACTCCAGTTCGCGGTTGTCGATCCTGAGCCTGCAGCACATACTTCTGGCATCTTCGGGGTCCATATCCGAGTTGATGAAATTGGAGAAATAAGGGACACCGTATTTTGCGGTCATCTTCCAGAGGCCTTGAAGGTTCGGATTATCCCAGTTGAAGTCTTTCGTTATATTGTAGGTCGGTATCGGGAAGGTGAACACCCTGCCCTTGGCATCTCCTTCGGCCATCACCTCGACAAAGGCCTTGTTGAACAATTCCATTTCATGCTGGTATTCACCATAGGTGCTATCCTGTATCTTCCCGCCGATTATGACACCCTGCTCTGCCAGGTATGACGGGACTTCAAGATCCAGGGTGACATTGGTAAACGGTGTCTGAAAACCGACCCTGGTCGGCACATTGATATTAAAGATGAATTCCTGCAGTGCCTGTTTGACCTGGGAATAGTCAAGCCCGTCATACCGGATAAACGGGGCGAGCAATGTGTCGAAATTCGAGAAGGCCTGTGCCCCGGCTGCCTCGCCCTGTAATGTATAGAAGAAATTCACGATCTGGCCCAGGGCTGTCCGGAAATGCCTTGCAGGCTTGCTTTCCACCTTTCCATGGGCTCCTCTGAATCCCTGCACCAGAAGGTCGTGAAGGTCCCATCCTACGCAGTATACCGAGATTATGTTGAGGTCGTGGATATGAAAATCACCGTTCATATGTGCATTTCTGACCTCCGGAGGATATATCTTGTTGAGCCAGTAAGTCTTGCTTATCTCTGAAGAAAGATAATTGTTCAGTCCTTGAAGAGAGAATGCCATATTGCTGTTCTCATTAACCTTCCAGTCAAGCTTTCCCAGATACTGATCAATGAGGTCAACGCCCATGCCATCTTTGATCTCTCTTATCTTTGCGTGCTGATCGCGGTAAATGATATATGCCTTTGCAGTGTTTCGGTATGGAGAGGAAAGCAGTATCTCTTCAACGATGTCCTGGATCTCTTCCACTGTCGGTGTTTCCGAGATTATCTGCTGGGCAACGTTGATTACCTTGAGCATCATCCCATGAGCGGCCTTTTGGTCCAGTTCGCCTGTTGCCTTGCCTGCTTTTGAGATCGCTTCTGTTATCTTGGATGCATCAAAAGAGGCAGACCTTCCATCCCTCTTCCTGATCTTGGTAAACATAATCTCCTCCCTTTATACTATATATAGCTCTTCATGTTGTTATGGATACTATATATAGC
>DSAD01000124.1 GCA_011372875.1 Deltaproteobacteria bacterium | reverse complement strand
TTATTCCCCAGCGGGGTTCATGGGGACTTCATACCATAGTGAAACTTCAAAGACGGCCGGGAGACTATATCTTTTTCACCACCCAGACCGATGAAGATAAAGATCCGGGAACCGGAATCACCAAGCAGGGCGTTTTTTTGTGGAAATCAAAGGCGGTGCAGCAATTGAAGGATCCTCAGATCCGGCGGTTTATCGCCCATGATGATCTGGTCAATTCCATTTATCTGTTTTACCGGCAGAAGATGTTCGGCAGATATACATATATGGGCAGGCTCAAATATCTGCGACACGACAGGTCACGCCAGCGCCCCGTATACATTCAATGGCAGGTTCTTGACTGGGCCATTTCTCAAAAAGAGGTGAACCGTCTGGGCCTCGTGCTGCATGATATCGCAATGGAAAGCAACACCACCGGGCATTGCCCGGTACGCAGCAAGCTTGAACAGACAATGCCGCCCCAGATCTGCCTGCGTGACGGGATGCCCACGGAAAGCTTCCTGAAAAACACAAAGCCGGATTATTCCTGCCAGGAAGCACACGAAACAGAGTTGAATATCGCAGGAGAGAAGATCGTCATTGCCTATGAGAAGAGATCGCTCATTGAATCGGGCAGGGCGGATCTAGCCCACATGGTAAGGCATGTCGCAGCAATAGAGGGTGAGTATGCCGGTTATGATATCGAGTCTTATACGCCGCAGGGAGCGGTAAAATATATCGAGGTAAAGACAACTAGAGGTTTGGCCGATGCACCTTTTTATCTGAAAAACCATGAACTGGAGTTTGCCCGAAGGCATCCGCAGAACTATTACCTTTATAGGGTGTATGAGTATGATGAGGTCTTGAATGCCGGAAAATTGTATCTTTCACAGGGGAATATTCAGGAGAGATTCCAGATGACCCCTACAGGGTATAGGGCTGTTCTTATCCGTCCTTTATAAAGACCTTCCAGACAACCATGGAATCCCTGAGCTGACCGATCAAGGTCTTGATGTCCGTGTAATTTATTCACTAATGTTTTCCCCGATCTTATCGATAGGACATAATATAGACACATGAAGTGTCTCGACTGTTCTTTGACAACTAAATATGATGGGCTCCATGTGTATTCTTTGAATCCAGAGGATAGACATGGGTAAAAGAGTAACACGTTGTAAAGCCAAACCATAGGCAACTATGGGACGGAAAGCCACGGGTCTGTCGGGTAAAACCTGACAGATAGCCGGGTCGCCTCCTCAGCCAAACCAGGGGCAACTCTGGGACGGAAAGCTGCGGGTCCGCCTGCGGGCGGATAGCCGGGCTGCCTGAGAGGGTTTCAACAGATCTATAAACAAGCCAAACCACAGGCGACTGTGGGACGGAAAGCCACGGGTCCGCTTATGAGCGGACAGCCGGGTTCCCTGGAGAAACTAATCAGAAAGGAGTACTTAATGAAAAAGAAAAGCCTATTCGCTGCTTTATGTATAATCGGACTGCTCATGCTCCCTCATGCAAGTTTAGCGAAGATGAATGCCCTGAATGACGAACAGCTTGGAGACGTTGTAGGCCAGGCCGGTATTGCCTTTGATGTGAGCAAACTCGGTATCGACATGACCATGGATACCCTCTACTGGGGTGACAGTGATGGTCTTGGCGGGGACACAACGGCAGGATTCATCAGCCTTACCGATGTAAGGCTCATTGCAAACATCGATTTTGTTGAACCCATGACCATGGATATTGTTACGAGGCAGACCCCTTTAGGGACAGAACTTTCCAGTCTCGATATCCATCTGAGTGACATGACGATTGATATTCCCCGATTCACTATCGATGCCATCCGTATCGGTTCTGCACCAGGGGAGGGTCCAAGTCTCGGCAGTTTCGGAATATATAATATGCATGCGAATATTTCCGGAAATGTTAGTATTTCAGTAAGACCGTGAACAGATCTTTTGTGTTACTCTTTTACCTGTTCCATTTTATAAAAACAGGGTAACGCTGATTCAGGATACCTGAAGCAACCTTTATCTCTACTGTCGGGAAAGTCTGCCGGGTTTTGACTCGTAAGGGCTGATCTCGTAGTTGGCACGCACGGGGTTTATGTCGATGCCCCCCCTGCGTGTGTACAGGCATGAGACCATAAGCCTTGCAGGAGCGCATCTCGTAATGATATCGGCATAAATCCTCTCGCAGCACTGCTCTGCAAAGCCCTCATGGTTCCGGTAGGAGCAGAGGTAGCGAAGCAGGGATTCTTCAGTGATTTTCTGTCCTTTATATGCGACGATCACGCTTGCCCAGTCAGGCTGATGAGTAATGGGGCAGTAGGTGCGCAGGATATGGGAATAAAGAATCTCCTCAACAGGCGTTTCCTGAGTGAAAAGCAGTCTGGAATCCACAGCTGTTTCCTGAACATGGATGTCGATCAGATCGATACACCTGCCCGGTGGATTCTTGTGAGGGTGTAGGGCTTCCAACTGACCTTCGCCATGGATCGTGACCAATACCGGCGGGGGGCCGAGGATGCTCTCGATGTCGGAGGTGATGGTTGCGCAAAGGTCTTAAGGGGAATCGAAACTCTCATTTGAAAGTCCGTGCAGGTAGAGTTTCATTGATTTTGACTCGACTATGTTTCTGCTTTGACACGGACAGATCATCTCGAGGATCCCTATGCACGGTCTGCCTTTTTTATTGAGCCAGGCAAGTTCATAGGATCGCCACAGGTCGAAGCCGTACATGGGTACATTTGGATGCCCGCGTTCAACAAGGAAAAGCACAGAGGGATCGTACCCCTG
>DSAD01000163.1 GCA_011372875.1 Deltaproteobacteria bacterium | reverse complement strand
ATCTTGCCTGTACCATTTCTGAAGTTTTTTATCCTGATATACTTTCCCTGATTTTTGCGTCATTATAAGGCGTATTGATACGACCCAATATCCAAGTGTTGCATTGGCTTGGTAGGATGCTATCTTCTAATAGAAGAGGAGGTTCTTGTAAGATGAAGAGATTTCTGCAGAAACGCTCGAAAAAGGCCGGTCTGCCTCCCGGGTCTCTGGTGTATTTGGGTGAGAAAAAACTTGAAAAGGTTCAGATAGCGGTTATTGACTTCGATGAAAAACAGTTTCAGGAAGCAACCCTGGAATCCGTTGAAGAATGTTTTCCCTTCAAGGACAAATCCACGATAACCTGGATAAATATCAACGGTCTTCATGAGACGGATCTTATCGAGAAGATCGGCAGGCACTTCGGCTTTCATCCGCTGCTGCAGGAGGACATCCTTAATACAGGAGGCAGACCCAAAATAGAAGACTTCGGCGATCATATCTTTGTTGTGCTGAAGATGCTATGCCAGGAAGACAGCAATGGCGAGATCCTCTCCGAGCAGATAAGTCTGATATTTGGTGAAAACTATGTGATCACCTTTCAGGAAAGCATCGGGGACGTGTTCGATATGATCAGGGAGCGGATCCGGAAATCCAAGGGGCGTATAAGGAAGGAGAGGAGCGATTATCTTGCATATCGTATCATTGATGCCATAGTAGACAATTACTTCAATGTACTCGAAGGGATAGCTGATTATATGGAGGATACCGAAGAGGTTCTTCTGGAAAAACCCGATTCTGAAACGCTTCATATCATTCATGAACTGAAAAACGATGTGCTCTTTTTGAGAAAATCCATATGGCCTCTGCGAGAGGTCGTCAATGTGCTGCAGCGGGGGGAATCTCATCTTATACAGGAAAATACGAGGATCTATTTCAGGGATATCTATGATCATACGGTTCAGGCCATGGATATACTCGATACATTCAGAGATATCATCTCTGGAATGCTCGACACCTATCTGTCCAGCATGAGCAACCGTATGAACGAGGTCATGAAGGTGCTCACCATATACGCGTCCATTTTCATTCCGCTTACCTTCATTGCCGGTGTTTACGGCATGAATTTCGAATATATGCCCGAACTGAAGTGGCCGTGGGGATATCCTTTGATCTTGGGGATCATGCTTGCAGTGGGCATCACCATGGTGGTTTCCTTCAAGACAAGGAAATGGTTCTGATCATGTAAGAGATGGAGACAATGTCTATATGATTCTATAAAGGCAGCAGCGTGTATGTTCATCCGTGGAACTTGCGCCTGAGCATTGAAGACGAGCGGTCCAAGGATTAAAAAAGCAGATGGGAGGAGAAGTTGTGATGGAATTGTGGGTAAGCTGGATACAGACATACTCGGGCGCCCTGGTTATAACAGGCATGGTCATCTTCGCCCTGGTCATACATTATATCCTGATCAGAGTGGTGGGGGCCATCGCAAGGAGGATGCCGAATATCATCGAAACCTCTCTGGTCAGACATTTCCGGGAGCCTTTGAGATGGCTCATGGTCCTTATTGTGGTCATGATCGTATTGCCCTTGCTTGAGATCGCGCCGGATACACACGCTGTTGTCATGAAAATACTCGCAACAACACTCATTGCGGTCGTGGCCTGGCTGTTCATGAAAATGGTGCTGGTGTTCGAGGACCATGTCCTGAGCAGATACGATATAACGGTAAAGGATAATCTTGAAGCCAGAAAGGTGCACACGCAGGCCCAGTTTCTGGGGAGGCTGGCAAATGTCATTATCGCCCTTGTCGCATTGGCGGTCATTCTTATGCGATTCGACCGGGTTCAGGAACTGGGTACGAGCATACTTGCATCTGCAGGTATTGTCGGTATAGTCGTAGGCCTTGCCGCGCAACGCACGATCAGCACCTTGTTTGCCGGCATGCAGATCGCCTGGACTCAGCCCATCCGCATAGACGATGTGGTGATTGTGGAGAATGAATGGGGAAGGATCGAAGAGATCACGCTCACCTATGTGGTGGTAAGGATCTGGGATCAGAGACGTCTTGTTCTGCCCATTACCTATTTTGTGGAAAGGCCTTTTCAGAACTGGACAAGGGTGTCTTCCGACATACTTGGTTCAGTCTTTCTCTATGTTGACTACACGATCCCAGTTAAGGATATAAGGGAAGAACTCCTGAGGATTCTTGAGGGGTCTGTCTTGTGGGATCGCAAGGTGTGTGTTCTCCAGGTCACAAACTCGACGGAAAGGGCCCTTGAGCTTCGTGCTCTCATGAGTGCATCGGAAGCCTCGGATGCCTGGAGCCTGAGATGCGAGGTAAGAGAAAAGCTGGTCGCGTTCATTCAGAAAAACTATCCCGAAGCACTTCCCAGGCTGCGTACCGAGTTCAGCACAAAACCGGAAAGTTCGACAAAGGAGGCTCTGCTGCCTGGATAATGCTGTTTTCGTGTATTATCATATATGCCCGGATTATCTTTTGTAAGAGGCTGTTCAGGTCGGAGTATGCTGTATGGTAAAAAGAATGACCATGGTTTCCTCTATCATCTTTTTATTTGTTGCCGTGGTAACCATCTGTCTGATCTCGGGGGTGCATCTTTATCTGAAGACCGAACATGCGCACAGGTTAATTCATGCAGAGATAAATAGAGTCATCAATGGAGAGCTGTCCTGGCAGGATATCTCGGTTTCATTGCTTGGAGGGACAGTCGAGATCCAAGACGCAGTGCTGAGAGGTCATGATGGTGGAAAACTTGCAAGCTTTGATAGCCTTTATATGAATCTCTCGCTTGCGGGTCTTTTCCAGGGCCGGCTTGTAATGGAACATGTT
>DSAD01000267.1 GCA_011372875.1 Deltaproteobacteria bacterium | reverse complement strand
CTTACGTATCATCTGAATAAACTATCTTATGCCGTTGTGTCGTTGCTGCGAAAATCCTGTGTCGCGACACTTTGATAATGTCCCGCTGCGAAAAAACCTGCGAAAAAATCCTGTTGACAGGATCTGGATAGCAATGTATGTAATTAAAGCGTAGTAATAATGAATCTATATTCTTACGCTGCAATATGAATGCTCCAGGAGAAGTAAATGGCCAGTCCGATTGAAGAACGTAAAGCCGAGACAAGGGAGATGATCTTTCAGGCTGCCCGCAAGGTGTTCAGCGAAAAAGGATATCACAAGGCCCAGATAGCCGATATCGTCAAGGCTGCCGGAATATCCACGGGCAGTATCTATGCCCATTTCAAGGACAAATACGACCTGTATGAGCAGATCATACGGGATAACCTTGACAGTCTCAGGAATACCCTGAGGGTATTGAGCGAGACGCAAACACATGGTGATCTTTGCCAGCGCATCAGACAGTGGAAACCTTCTTATATTGCTTTCTTTGATTATGTTGAGGCGAACCCCGAGCAGGTCCTTATGGTAGTGAAGGGCGGGTTTGGGGTCGATGAAGATCATGGTATGATCATCTGGGGTTTCTTCAATGCATTTGCCTCGGACATTGCAGATGATTTCCGCAAGTGGCAGGACCTGGGCTTCATACAGGGTGTGAACCCCGAACTCATGGGGCATACCGTGATCGGTATGTGCCTCCACGTGGCTCTATCCTACCTCATGGACCGCAAGTTTACCCGGGTCGAGGCCATCAACAACCTTATGGCCCAGACCTATGCCATGGTCTCGATCTATCTGACCGACAAGGGCAGGGCAGAACTCGGCGACATGAAAGTACCCATGCTGACAGATGACGATGAAGCCACTGTTCAGGATGATGAATCTTAGAGGTGAAGGGGTTCAGGTTTGATAGTAACCCCACATGTTGCATCAGACAGTGAATAGAGCCTGCGGGAGAGGCTTTAGCCGTGATCTTGCTGCAAATGAAGAGTTATCGCTGCTGAAAGCAGCTTTCACAGAACAAGGTTGTATGCGAAGGTGATGCACCATGCATCTAACTGACTTAAAGTTGATGGTTGCCGGGCTCCATGCCCGATTGTTTGAAAAAACTGAGAAGACAAGGAGGGTTCTATGCTTTCTCGCGCTGAAGTATCGGCCAGGCTGTCCAGGTTTCCGAAGTTTGACGACATGTGCCTGAGTCTTCCCTATGCCCCGCGCATGCCTGCTCACATGGTAAGGCAGACAAAAGAGGTCATTGCCATTGCCAGGAAGTTCAACGAGGAAGTGGCCAGGCCCCGGGCACTCGAACTTGACCGCAAGACCCATGAAGACCCCGACTACATGCCGTGGGAGCTTGTGGATCTGGCCAACAAGTGGGGATTTTACACCATGTGGATACCCAAGATGTTCGGGGGCAAAGGCTACAATATGCCTTCCATGTCATATTTCTCCGAAGAAGTCGGATCTGTATGCCTGGGTATCATGAATGTCATAGGCGTACATTACCTTGGAGTGGCAGGCGTGATCGCCTCGGCCAACCCGTCTGTGTCGAGGCGGGTCATGAAGGATGTCGTAGAGGGAGAAAAGACAGGCAGACCGTGCCTGATAGCCCTGGCCATTACGGAACCGGGGGCCGGCACCGATGTCGAGGAGATTGAACTGATAGACAAGGGCAGTGTCACCTGCCATGCAAGGAAGGTCAAGGGAGGGTACATCGTAAACGGCACCAAGGTGTTCATATCAATGGGGCACGTATCGACATGGACTGTTCTGTATGCATACTCCGACCTCAAGAAACCTTCGGAATCCAACGTGGGCCTGATGGTAAAGACCGGGACAAAGGGGTTCTCCTTCGGTACTCATGAGAACAAGATGGGGCAGCGTGTCTGTCCGGCAAGCGTCCTTGTCTTTGAGGACTGCTTCATACCTGATGACCAGGTGCTTTTTGATGAAGAACGGGTGAGAAAATTTACTAGAAAACCATTCAAAGACATCTCCGGGCGCTATGTCGATTATGTGCTCTCGGCTACCAGGGCCGGCGTATGTGCTTTCGGTGTGGGCGCTGCACGGGGCGCCTTTGAGGCTGCGTTGAGATATGCATCTGAAACCGAGATAGACGGCAGGCTGCTGATCAACAACGAGTGGGTGCAGTGCATGCTTGCCGAGATGTACAAGAACGTTGCGCTGGGAAGGCTCGCTTATGCAGAGTCCAACTATGCCAACAGCCATCGTGGCCTGTACAGGCTTTTGCAGCTCAAGCCCTTGTATTATTACCTGCTCTTTATGCCGCAGGCCTACTTCGACAACGTAATTGGACCTTTCCTTGAAAAGGAAACTTCACACAAGCTCATGGGTAAGCTCTATTTTGACTGGGCCGGGCCTGAGAACCTGAGATGCTGCTCGGGTTGGGCATCGCTCGCTAAGTTCACAGGTACTGACATAGGCATAAAGAACGCTCAGATGGCACTGGAGCTTATGGGGCATGCCGGGCTGCGGCAGGATGCAGGAGCAGAAAAGCTGCTGCGCGATGCAAAGCTGGTTCAGATCTACGAGGGTACCAACCAGCTCAACAGGCTAAATCTGTTCAAGTGCCTCATCGCTC
The DNA here is from genome assembly GCA_011372875.1 of Deltaproteobacteria bacterium. GTDB lineage: Bacteria > Desulfobacterota > Desulfomonilia > UBA1062 > UBA1062 > DSAD01. The sequence continues at coordinate 232 of DSAD01000267.1, read as the reverse complement.
CTGCAGTACCGCAAGCCAGAGTATTTGAAGAATAAAGGAGACAGTGTATGCTGACATCATTCAAAACCGATCTGAAACCTTTTGAGGAACTTGCCGGAGCTTTTGCCGCTAAAGAGCTTACCAAGAAGGTGGAGGAACATGACAAATATCCGTTCGGTGAATTCTTCACCAAAGTAATGGACAAGATGTATGATGTGGGTTTCCTGGGCGTTGTTCTTCCGGAAGATCTAGG
>DSAD01000133.1 GCA_011372875.1 Deltaproteobacteria bacterium | reverse complement strand
TTTCTGGTCTATGCCAATTCAAGATTCAGAACGATGGCTATTGTGGATAAACTGACCGGGGCCTATTCCCGTCATCTCTTTTATGAATTTTACAAAAAACAATCCGGAAAAATGTGCCGGGAGAACAAAACAATGGCATTGATCATGGCCGATATCGACTACTTTAAAAAGGTGAACGACACCTATGGGCATCCTGCAGGAGATGCTGCACTCAAAGACATCGCTTCCATTTTCATTAAAAACATCCGCAGCAGCGACATTGTGGCCCGTTGGGGGGGAGAGGAATTTCTCTTTCTTCTTGACAGTATCAGCCTGCCTGATGCTGCCAAAGTCGCCGAAAAGATCAGACATCTTGTGCAAGAATACGATTTCGGGAAAACAGGGACAATCACCTGTAGTTTCGGAGTGGCCCTTGTGGATTGCGAAAATCTTGATATCGAGCGTAACATCAAAGCTGCCGACGAAAAACTTTATGCGGCCAAGGAAAAGGGCCGCAACAGGGTGGAGTCATAGGGATTATACTTTATTTTTTATAGCAACATATTTCCTTATATCAATACAGTTTCAATAATATCAGTGCCCCGGAATTGTTTTTCCCGGTTATAGAGAAAATGCTATTCTCGTTTACAAACGGTTACAAAATATAAAGACAATTTCGAATATTCTTGACAATATGTTACCTGTCATTATAATGACTAATAAAGGGAGGATTATGACTTTTGGATACAAATTGCGAGAAGCGAGAGAAGGATGTAAGCTGACAGTAAGTGAAGCCGCCCGGCTGGCAGGGATTACCCATTCAGCTGTTTCTCAGTTTGAAAATGATAAAAAAAGTCCTTCTTTGGGGACTTTAAACAGGTTAGCCGATATTTATGGAGTCAGCCTCTCCTATTTTCTTGATGATATTGAAGAGCCCTTGATCCAGACAGCCTATCGGTCAGAGGACAAATATAAGCCGGACTTTTCTGAAGAAGACAAGACAATTCTTGCAGAAGTCCGCACGATCGTCCGCAACCTTTTTGATATGCATCAACTTTCGGAGCATAAATGAAAACAGACAGCATCTACTACGCCCATAAGTTCCGAAACGACCTCGGGCTTTCCCTATTTGAAAAAATAGATATTTTCGATGTCTTGCATAAAAAGGAAAACATCTCTGTGATTTTCAGGTCCTTCTCCCAAGAAAGCAATTTTGAAGGCGCCACTTTCTCTAAAGGCCCCATTGCTGTTATTCTGATCAACTCATCCAAGACTCTGGGACGCCAGATCTTTACCGCAGCCCATGAATTTTTTCATCTCAAACTTGATCATGAGCAAAACACGTTCGATGTCGTAAAGGGAAAAGGCGCCAATACGTTTTCCTCTCATTTCATCATGCCTGATACTGCTCTGATCCAGCTCTTGACCGACCGGCTGAGCACAGAAAAACGCACAACACCTGATATATCGGATATCCTCTATTTAGAGAATTATTTTCAGATCAGCCATCAGGCTCTCATAACACGGCTGACACAGAGGGAGCTTGTATCCAAAGAAACCCTTTCAGAACTTCAGGAGAGCAAAATCATACAGGAAGCAAAAAAGTACGGGTATCCGGACACCTTATACAAACCTACAGAAATAAATAAGACCCTCTCTTCTTATCCGGCAACAGCCAGAGAACTCCTTGAGCAGGGAAAGATCTCACATTCAAAATATGAATCTCTGCTCGTTGAAGGCGGCTATTTCGACATTCTCATGGGGAATTGAGATGACCAGGAAAGTCGTCGTTTGTGATACAGACTTCCTCTCCTCATTCCTCTGTGTGGACCGGTTTGACATCATTCTCAAGACAATAAGCGGAGCGATCCTTATCCCTCAGATCGTCTATGATGAACTCAAAAGAATCGAGAGCTCATCAAACAAGAAACTGAAATGGATCGTTGGAAAGCTTGACGATGAGATAAAGAAGAAATCAGTTCAAATCGTTGATTTCGGTATTGGCTCCCCAGAGTTTCAAGAATTCAAAAAGCTCACATCACCGCCTATGCCCATCGGAAAAGGCGAAGCCATGGCTATTGCTTTTGCAAAAAGCAACAACGGAATCTTAGCCAGTAATAACCTGAAAGATATTAAACGTTTTGTCACTGCGGGTGATATCCTCAATATCACCTCCGATGACCTTCTCTGTCTTTTCTATATTACCTACCGGGAAGAGATAACCCCTGACGAGATCGAATCCATAAGAGAAAAGATGCGCTTATTCGGCCGGCGTATTTCTCCCGACTCTTTTTATGAGCTCTTAAGCAAATTTCACCTCGAAAAAAGTCACTATTCCGAAAAGAAGTGAATCGGGATCGGCCCGGCTCTCAAATGAATCCCGCTGTAGTATATGTTTCACATTAGGTTATTATCAATATCACTCAATTGACTGTGAGTGCTGTGCACCTGCCTCCTCAGCGGCTAAGAAGTTTTAAGTGTTGAAACAGTCATCTTAACATATACAAAAACTCTAATTTTCAAGACCTGACCCCTTTGCACTTTGCATACCACCGGATGGTCTCTTCCAGGCCCTCCTCAAAGGTATAGGAGGGGCTCCAGCCCAGTTCAGTGGTGATCTTGGTGTTGTCGATGGCATAGCGCCGGTCATGAGCGGGGCGGTCTCTGACGTAGGTGATGAGCGTTTCCGGTTTCCCCAGTGTCATAAGGATCGCCTTCACGATGTCGATATTGGCCTTCTCATTATTGCCCCCCACATTGTAGACTTCTCCTGCGCGTCCCTTTTCAAGGACAGCCAGGATCGCACGGCAATGATCCGCCACATGGATCCAGTCGCGCACCTGCTTCCCGTCCCCGTAGACGGGGAGCGGTTTATCC
>DSAD01000218.1 GCA_011372875.1 Deltaproteobacteria bacterium | reverse complement strand
GGCTATGCGCCCTTAGGCTTTCAGAAAACACGGCAAAAGTGGGATATCTGATCTTTCTTTCCCCGTTTCTGTCTCTGGTTTTCATTCACTTCTTCGTGGGGGAAACTATTCTCTTTTCAACCTTTATCGGCCTTATCCTGATCGTGGCAGGCCTTGTACTTCAGCAAACCGAATCTTCCGGCAGAAACAAGCCCTGAAACATACTATCAAACGACATGATCCGGGTCAGATGATCCATCTTTGACATTATAACGCAATCTACCATGTCAAAGCTGGTGCTTCATCTTGGCAGAATCCGGTTCAAACCTGTCTGAGCGATGTCTTAACCTGATCCTTGTCTGCATATGTCACCACAGCAGATTCTTTATCCAGTTCCGATGGGGTGACAAGCTTCATCGGCACATCGAGCCTTGGCACAGCAGGAACCTTTTCATGAAGATTGGGGGGGAAAAGTTTTATCGATGCAGGCAGAAACGTGAGCACGGAAATGGAAATAGTGAGCATGTCAACAGCAACGAGGATCCCGAGCTGGGATATAATCACGAACTGTGAAGGAACAAGCACCAAGAAACCTGCGGCAACTGCCAGCGCATTATATATTATGGCCCTTCCCGAAGTGTTGAGCGAGATATCAAGGGCATTATCCACGGTCCGGCCCATACGGATCTCGTGTCTGTATCTGCTCAGAAAATGAATGGAATAATCAATACCCATACCGATATCAATGCATGCCACAGTAGCGGTTGCAGCATTGAGTTTGATACCGCTGACACCCATGATACCAAAGTCCAGAACAATAGGGATGATAAGTGGTATCATGCTGTAAAAACCGAGCTTATAGGAACGGAAGATAAGGGCTGTTATCATAAAACAAAGGGAGATTGATATGAGAAAACTCTGAATCTGGCTGCGCACAACAAGCCTGTTGAATTCCTTAGCGAGCATGGCAAGGCCGGTCGTAATAATGCCGGTAATGGTTTCATTTCTGAGTTCATTGCTGCTGTAATCATCCACGATCTGAACTATGTCGTTGGCAAGGTACCCGCTTTGGGATTTCATCTGCAGAAGGATCTGCGCTTTGCTGTAATCATAGTCCACAAAACTGTCCAGCTCGTCACCGCCGCCTGAAAAAGAAAACAGAAGAAGATATTGCGCGATCAGCTCTCTTGAATCCGGGATTCTATAAAAGGCAGGATCTCCGTCATTCATTGCCTGATTAATTCTCTTTATGAAATCCACGATACTGACAGCCTTTCCTATATCAGGATGCTTCTTGAACCCTTCCTGGAGCTGTTCCATCTCGTAAAGCACGGCAGGCTCCTTGATATCATCAGGATTCCTGGTAGAAAACACGGCATTGAACATGGATGTCCCCCCGAAATTCTCGTTCAGGATCTCGTCGGCTATACGGATAGGGCTGGATTTCCGGAAATCTTCAATAAGATTGAGGTCGCTTTTCACATGCCTGCCCAGTACCAGAGAAACCACCAGGATTCCCAGGTAAAAGGCGATCACCCATCTGGTCCTTTCGCTGTTTATATAGGAGATCTTCTTAAGAACAGGACCGATGATGTCCCTTTTGGTATGGTGATGGGGAACATACTCCTTACCCCTTGAATCGATCACGGACAGGACCGCAGGGATGAATGTCAGCGCGAGCATCATGGCTACCGCTATACCGAACGCACAGAGCATCCCGAAATGGGAGAGAGGGACAACAGGGGTAGAACAAAGCGACAAGAAGCACGCCATGGTGGTACAGCCCGCCATGATTACCGGTACGGCTATCCTGTTCATGGCACCGGTGATCCCTGATTTCCCTTTTTTTCCTTCTGCAGCATCGGAAAAGATATTTTCTACACCATGGACACCATACGCAACCCCTACACCCATAAGCGCTACAGGAAGTGCAGTGGTAACCATTGTCAAAGGTATGTCGAACAGCGGCATCAAACCCACAGACCATATGGTTGCGATCGCCACCGACACAAGCGGCAGCAGCATCCCCCTTAGATTCCTGAAAAACAAAAACATGAAGGAGAGCAGTACAACGCATACCAAAGGAGGAAGAAGTTTCAGATCCTTGATCATATAATGCCCCTGAAGGGCCTCTACAACCTTTGTGCCCGAGATGAAAAACCTCTCGGGCCCCTCGTATTTCTTCATCAGATCACTGAGTTTGTAATAGATCGGAACAATCTGGTCTGTCTCTACATCATCATAAAGAACAATGGATATTGCGGTACCATTGCCTTCCTCTGTTATGTATACGCCTTCGTATACATCCCATGAATGCGCCCTTTCCTTAAGTTCCGCAATTTCCGATTTCGTCGATGGCGCAACACCATCACGAAACATGGGTGATACATCGAGGCCCGAAATACTGCCCTGGATATTCTTTGCATTGAGTATGCTGCTAACCTTTCTGACACCTTCTATATATGAAGCCTCTTCAGAGATAGCCTGGATCTTCTTAAGAGAATCAACATTGTAGATATCGGGATGCAGCATCCCGATAAGAATGTCTGCATACGGGGCAAATTCTTTTTTGTTGGCGGAGTAATCCTTTTCAACCGGATTGTTGTCTCTAAGGATAATCTCCACCCTCGGATCTATCTTCAGATGGGGTATCTGCAACGCGAAGAAAAACGTGATAAGCGTTACACACGAGATTATCCAATATGGATGAAATACACTGAAATTGATAATTCGCCTCATCATCTTCTCGCCACCCTTTTAAAAGGCAAAAGGCAATGCCGATTCCATCTGGAATCCCGCTCCAGAATTAATTAATAATGAATTTACATTACCTTTATTCTTATAATTCTACTAGATCCTCAACACTCAATGCATTTTTAAAACAAGAACATTTTCAAG
>DSAD01000082.1 GCA_011372875.1 Deltaproteobacteria bacterium | reverse complement strand
CCTTGGCTCTGCTCAGGCAGGAATACCGATTTCCTTCTGCCTTTTCAGGGCAGAATGAGCAATTGCCCCAGTAGCAGCCCGAAGACGCACTGTAAGGGACTGTTCTGCAGGGAGAGAGATAACGGTTTTCTGTAAAAGGGCTGTAATCAGGCAGAGAGGCCTCGTTGGAATATTGTTCTCCGGCAAGGGCCAGTAAACGCTCTTCTCCCGGCCCGGCTACCATCTCGTCTATGAGCCCTGAGAAAGGGTCTTTCCAGCCGGGACTTTTCATCCAGGAGGTGACAAGTCCTCCGCCCAGCACTATCTTTATGTCCGGACAGGACTGTTTGATGAAGCCGGCCATAGCAAAGCAGGTAAGGGCCTGGCTCAGGTAGTTCAGCGATAGGCCTGCGATGTCCAAAGAGTATTCTTCGAGTATGGCAAGGATACGTTTCTTGAAATAGGGATAAAAGACATTTTCCCTGTGCTTCTGTGCCGAGCAGAGCAGGTCTGCGCTGGATACCGGCGATAAATCGGCCTGGGAATAGTTGTTCAGGGTTATATGGGCACCAGAGTGATTTGACATGCATGCAAGGATGCGGTTGAGTTCGGTTACTGTTCGTGTATACCGGCCCAAGTTCTCAAAGGCCCTCGTGCTTGTCAGTGACGAGAGGTTTTCCTCCAGGTGGTTTATTGCCCGTCTGGACCAGGTATCTCTTGCCGCTGTAGCTCCTTTGAGAAGAAACAGCAGTCCTTCGATGTTTGCATCCACGGCCAGGTACGAACATCCGTGGCCGCGTAATGTCCCGGCAAGCCTTGCAAGCCCTGCGGGAGGCTCGCACGGCCGTGAGACAGGGGGGTTGATCAGTACAATATGCATGAGACATCTTTGAATCAGCTTGATCAGGTATTGTCAATCACATGATTATGCCTTTGCACGCAGTCTATCTTCCGAGATATCTGAGGTTGTGCATGCGGTTTCTGCCGACGAAGAAATACCGCTTGAAAGATTAAGGCCATAGATGATACATCTGCAGCATCAGGTACCTTGATATAAAAAGGAACCGGGAGACTATGAAGGCTTGCATGATTTAACATCGGTGTCTGTGTGGGATATGAGTTGCCTGACGATTCGTCTGAAAGATGCCGAACAATGGTTATTGAAAAAGATCGGAGGAGGAAAGATGAAAAAAGGATGTGGTTTTCTGGTCTTTTGTTGCGTCTTGTCTGCGCTGGTTTTCTTTTCCACTGTTATATCCGCACAGCAAGGGACAGTCATTGGAACGGTATACAGCAACTATGAGATCGAAGCAGATGACGGTACGGTCTATCTCGTGGTCGCAGATGACAAGGGGGAAGAACTGATGCTGCTCGATGGTGCCAGGGCAAGAGTTACCGGTATCATAGATGAGATAAACGGGGAATATGCCATTACGGTAACCAGTTTCAGTGAATTGGCAGAGCTCCCGCTAGAAGAGAGTATTGTTGAAGAACCCCTGGAAGAAGAATTTCCGGAAAATATGGAAGAGCAGTAAAGAAAAGAAAGGAGACCTGTAAGAGCGTCTCCACACCGTAATTAAAAGACTCATCCTGCAAACAGTACAACAGCTGTTCAGCGCTGTGATGCAGGATGTGGGATTACGTATCGATGTTGTAATCCGGATAGAGCATCTTTGAACACTCGGGACATATGCCATGGGTAAAGACAGCTTCAGAGTGATCCGAGATATAGCTTTCGAGCTGATTCCAGTAACCCTTGTCGTCACGGATCTTCTTGCAGTTGGCGCATATGGGCAGAAGGCCGCTCAGGGTCTTGACATGTGCCAGAGCGTCCTGAAGTCTTTCAACCAGGTGTTCTCTTTCCAGTTCATACTTTCTGCGTTCATTGATGTCGCGGGATACGCCATGAATACCTGTGAGCCTGCCTGTGTCGTCCCGGATGGCGCCTATGAGAAGTTCCACCCATACGGTGGAACCGTCCTTTTTCAAGTGTTCCAGTTCGATCGTGACGGTTCTTGAAGGGTCGCAATCCTCGTCGTTTTCATGCTCGAGCTCTTGCTTCATAATATCGAGCGCGTGGGTAAAAGACCCGGGTGTTAATAATTCATGCAGTCTTTTGTGCATGAATTCATCAGGGGAGAATCCCGTGACCTTTTCAATGCAAGGGCTTACGTATTTGATGCGCAGGTCCATGTCCGCCATCCAGACCACGTCGTTCATGTTCTCAGCAATGAAACGGTAACGTTCCTCACTTTCCCGAAGTGTCTGCTCAATATGCTTGCGTTTGGTGATATCTCTGCTTAATCCCTGGAAACCGACAGGCCTGCCCGATGAGTTTCTGATCAGGGTCGCAGACAATTCATGGATGCATCTTGTTCCATCCTTCATTATGATTTCGTAATCCTGCAGCAGAGCGGGTTCTGAAGTTTGATACATGCGGATAAAGACATCACGAAGTGCCTTTGCAGCCTGTCCGGAAGTATACTTTCTGTAATTCATGCCCATGAGTTCTTCCTTGGAATATCCGAGCATCTTTGCCTCTGCATCGTTTACAAAGGTGAAGCTGCCCGAGAGATCCAGCTCGAAGAACCCTTCTTTTATGGTATCGAGAATGGTGTGGAATTTTATCTCGCTCTTGCGCAGATCCCGGATAATCTTTTTCTTTTTTCTTAGCTGTTGCTTCAGGTTCTCGTGTTCTTCATACAATTTGTCATACATTTGTTGTTCTTTCATGACCCTTCCAATTTCAAGCAGATATATAACAATAAAGGTGTATGCCAAATGAATCACACATCGACCATAAGACATGCATTAATTGTATATAACTCAAGTTTCGCACCCCTATTAGAGGGATTTAGGGGTAAAAAGTCAATAAAAATGGCAAATAAAATGGTGAAAGGGACTCGCATTTGTG
>DSAD01000047.1 GCA_011372875.1 Deltaproteobacteria bacterium | reverse complement strand
TCTGGGTGTAGATCTCGCTTCGGTCCGACAGGCACAGATCCAGGCGGCCAACAGGGGCACAGTGCTGTTTGCCGGTGACCTTGGGATTTACGGCAACACAGTGATCATCGACCATGGCCAGGGGCTGGCAAGCCTTTATTCACACCTGTCTATCATAAAGGTTCAGAAAAACCAGGAAGTAGAAAAAGGCATGGTTATCGCTGCATCAGGGGCAACAGGATTCGCAGGCGGTGACCATCTTCATTTCAGTATTCTGGTCCACGGCGTTTTTGTAAATCCTGTTGAATGGTGGGATGCACACTGGATTGTTGACAATGTGGAGCTCAAGTTGAGCAGAAAGCAGGGATAGGTAGCTGATCAAACTTTTTGCCTGTTCTGCCTGACCAGTGATATCTCCACCCTGCGGTTGGCCCGTCTGTCATGCTCTGAGTCATTGCTTTCCAGCGGGGAGTGTTCACCATAACCCTGGACATAGAGACGTCCCGCATCTACCCCGTGGTCGCATAGAAACCTGACTACGCTGGCAGCACGTGCTGACGAGAGCTCCCAGTTGGAAGGGAAGCGAGATGTGTGGATAGGTACATTATCGGTATGTCCGGTTACAATGACACTGTACTGGCTGTGCTGAACAATAAATAAGGCAAGGTCATTGAGAACGGAGAGGGAATCAGGGATCAGATCGGCCTGGCCCACCTCAAAAGTGATATGTTCGCCAAGGACAAAGACCGGTTGGGCTTGGTCCCAGCGTACATGCAGGGCCTTGTTGGCTTGGAGCAGGTTATCGACATCGTAGCGTAGCGTATTATCAGGTTCAGACACAGGTATGATCTTTTTCTGCGGGATGCGGTCCTGTGCAATTGTCTGTGCCGAGACCTTGTTGCTCATGGATGCATACATCAGGATAAAGAATACCAGAAGCAGGGTCATGATATCCACCATGCTCCACAGGAATGGATCCTCTTGAGAGGGTACTCTGAAAAGCAGCCTCTGTATGCGTGATCTTCTCCGCTCGGAATGTTCCAGGCGCTCTTTGAGTCTTTTCTGGTCAGACATGCTGTTGCCGGCCCTCCTTATTGTTGGTGTAATGATTAGAGCCCGGCACGCGGTTCTCTTCCAGGGGGACTCCGGTATACAAAACCTTTTCCAAAAGGGCAGGCCTTATGGAATGGGAATTCATATGCAGGTTCAGGTAAGATCGAAGGCGGTGTGCAATGGATATGGGGTTCTTTGATTCAGCGATATCTATAAGCCCTTCCAGGATAATGTTCAGAAAAAGGGCCTCGCTGCGCACCTGTTCAGAGAGCTTTTTGGCAAGCGGAAGAAAGCACAGGTTGGCAAAGAGCAGGCCATAGAGAGTTGTCAGGAGCGCAAGAGCCATGCCCGGACCGAGCAGAGAGGGTTCTTCCATATGATTGAGTATATTGATCAGTCCGATAATAGTGCCTACAAAACCAAAGGCCGGGGCAAATCTTGCCAACGTATTCATTAGATTGATCTGGGCTTCTTTGGCAGAGAAATATAACTCATACTCTTTTTCCATTATGCACAGGATCTCATGGCGGTCATATCCGTCCACGATCAGCTCGATGCCCTTTTGCAGAAAGATGTTATCTGTTCTGTCGCCTGCCGTGTTCAGCTCCCGTGGACCGGATACACGCCGAAGGCGTGCCAGATTCTCGATCTGGGACAGGACGTCTGAATAATCCGGGCCCTTTGTTTCCCAGAGTTCCTGCAGGCTTGTCCTTAAGTCGCGGAAGATCTGCAGCGGATAGGCCAGAAGGGAACATAACAGGGTCCCCCCGAGGACCATCAAAGCACTCTTGATACTGGTTATGATGGCTATGCCTCCAAGCAGATTGCTGATCAGAAAAATAAATAACAGTATCCCCGAAGCAACAATAATCCTGTGTTTCATATGGAACCCTCGTTTGAAGAATATTGATATATAAACAAGCATCTTTTGTGCCAGGGTCTGAAGTCTGCCTTTTATGCAGGTATATGAGAGGGTTGGGTGGGAAAATTCTGCCTCGAGGGGCATGCTGTTCCCATCCAGGAGGGCATGGGGCATTTGTGAGAGAACCGTTGGTTTTTCGATACCTGTTTTATAAAAAGGATCTGGCTCCTGCATAGGTGCTAAGGTAGAAGTCGTCGGTGAGTTTATCGGTGCGGATCTTCTTGCCTTTGCCCGGAGCATGGATAAACCGGCCACGGCCGGTGTAGATGCCTACATGTGAGACCCTGCGGGTAGTATCTGTTGCAAAGAAAACCAGATCGCCCTTTTTAAGCTGGTGCCTTCCGATAGCCCTGCCTGCCTTGAACTGCTCGCGAGAGGTCCGCGGCAGGTTGAGACCATTGAGCTGATACACCGCCATGGCCAGCCCGCTGCAGTCGAACCCGGTCTTGGCAGATGTGCCTCCCCAGCGATAGGGGATGCCCTCGTAGTTGCGTGCAGTAAGAACGATCTCCTCGCGCAGGGAGTTATTGTTGGCACGGTTGACAACCCGGTAGGAACTGGGGGGAACGATATAGAAGCTGTCGATAATTCCCGAATGCTTAAGCTCTGATGCCTTGTCCTGTGCTGTGCTCAACGTGGAGAAATTTCCGGTCCTGACCTTGTAAAGCCCGCTGTTGTCACGGAAGTAATATGCTTCGCACCCTTTAAGTGTAAGAGAATCAGAAAGTCTTTCCGCATTGCCCAGATATGTGAACGCGCCTATCTGGATGGTATAGCCCATACGCTCGGTCTGGCCGGGATAAGGTCCTGTATCAACTTTAGTGAGTCTTGCGCAACCTGAAAGCAGAAATGATAGAAACAATACCGGTATGAGAATACGAAAAGACTGCAAAGAAATATATTCTTCCGTGCCTTTTATGCACCAGGACAGGTTCATATACATA
>DSAD01000120.1 GCA_011372875.1 Deltaproteobacteria bacterium | reverse complement strand
GGTAAAGAAAGCCCTCCGTTCACCACTCCTTGATGTGGACATCTCGGGTGCAACTGCCGCACTCGTGAACGTTGTCGGCGGCCCCGATATGACCATGTCAGAAGCCGAAGGCGTGGTTCAGGAGATATACGAGCGGATCGATCCCGATGCACGGATCATCTGGGGCGCCCAGATCGATCCGGGTATGCAGAACCGGATGAGAACGATGCTTATCGTCACCGGGGTTCAGTCCCCCCAGATATATGGAAAGCCGGATGTTCCTCACGGACAGCGGCTCCAGAAGCAATATGATATAGATTTCCTTAAGTGATCACTATGAATACCCCAGAACTCAAGAAACCCGACCTTAAAGGTCTTAATCTGAACGAGGAGCTCTTCAGGAAATACATCCGTGTACTGAAACTGGCACGGACACCCACCCGTGAAGAGTTCGGCAAGATCGGCCTCGTTGCAGGTATCGGAATTTGTATAATCGGCCTTGTTGGATTTATCATCTACGAGATCATGCTCGTATTCTAGAACTGATCGAAATGACTGAGGCAGTAAACCACTACTACGCAATCAAGACGACCTCAAAGCAGGAACGCGCAGTTGCAGATTCTATCTTCCGTACTGTTGAGCGGAATGATGTTGATATCAAAGTCTCTTCAGTGATTGTGCCGGAGGAGCTGAAAGGATATGTTATCCTTGAATCGCCGGAAGGACGCAGTCGAATCCAAGAGCTTCTCGAAAGCATCCCCAGTGCACGAACACTTGTGCCGGGCGAGACAAAACTCGAAGATATCATCCACTATCTCGAACCAAAACCTGTTGTCTCAGGCATTGAAGAGGGAACCATCGTCGAACTGATCGCAGGCCCCTTCAAAGGAGAGAAAGCAGTTGTCAAGCGGATTGATCTCGGAAAGGAGGAGATCACCGTTGAGCTGTATGAGAGTATCGTTCCAATCCCAATCACCGTCCGGGGCGACCATGTCAGGGTCATCGAACGGAAGAGCGAAGACTAAAAAAATTCAAAACACTCCAGAGGCTGTCGCACGACTCACCAACACACAAACGATCAAATTAATGCTTCAAGAGTAATTATATAATATACTATGATCTATAATAGTTATGGGACATAAGTATAATCGAAGGTTTTTCCCTTCAACGCAACAACTTCTTCTTCCTGTTGATATGACGGAATGGCTCAAACCGAATGATGAAGTGTTCGTATATCAAGAGCTGTTACAAAACTTAGATCTCAGTAAATTTTACGAAAATTATCGAAATGATGGGGAAGGAGGCAAATTTATTGATCCCGTACACCTTCTCGGCGTCATCTTCTACTGCTATAGCAATGGGATATATTCCAGCCGTAAAATCGAGGAGGCATGCATCGTTCATGTCCGATGCAGGTATCTTGCGGGAAATATGCCGATCGATCATTCAACCATTGCACGGTTCAGGCAAAAAAATCTTGACGGAATAAAGGATCTCTTCACACAGTTCCTTGTTATCCTGTATGAAGCAAAGATGATTGACCCCCGGCTTCTTGCAGCTGATGGGACAAAAATCAAAGCTAATGCGGCTTTATCCAAAAATAAAACATATAATCGCCTCGAACAGATGGCTCGTGAGTTCGTTGAGAAGGGTCAGGCTGCTGATGATGCAGAAAAACAATCAGGGGTTCGGGAAACTCTCCGAGAATCAGCAACACGAAAGGAGATCGAAGAGAGGATCAAAAAAGCACGGTCCATCGTTGAAGAACGACACCGGGCAGAAGTGAAACAGTTTGAAGAGAAGGTACACCAGCGTGAGGAGGAGGAGAAAGAGGCAGGAAAAGCCAAACGCGGGAGAAAACCAAAACAGCCGCCATCTGCACCGAACCCATCGGATAAGGCGAACATTACCGATCCTGACAGTCGTATCATGAAGTCCCGAACCGGCTATCTTCAGGGATATAATGCCCAATCCATTTCGACACGAGACGGATTTGTGCTTGGATGCTCAGTAACAAACGAAGAAAACGACATGCACCAGCTTATCCCTGTATTAGAACTGATCCATGACCTGGCTGCACGATTTGAGGTTACTCCCGATGAAATCTGTCTTCTTGCAGATGCAGGCTATTTCTCCTATGAGAACATGATGGCCGAATATTCATCCGGGATTGACTTGAGGCTATCTCCATGGAGAGAACAGAAAATGAAGGATATTTCAAAGGATTGTATGTATCCTCATGAACTGCAGCGGATCTGCTGGGAGCACAGCGCATGGGTACCCTGCATTGCTGGTTCAGTCGCTGCATGGGCAGAAGAGCATCTGAAAGAAAAGGGTGAGTGGATGACGAAAGAGGCGGTAGCACAACAGATTATGGGGGCTAAACTGGTCACGGAGGCGGGAAAAAAACTGTATGGCATGAGAAAGTATATGATCGAATCAATATATGGGATTATCAAAGAGAACCGGAAGTTCCGTTCGTTTCTTACCCGTGGTTTGGATGGTGTCAATTGTGAATGGACACTTGTGAATATGGTGCACAATATAAAACTGGGTATCAAGAAAGGGATAGGATCGTTTCTGACTCATCGGCGTTCAGGAGATGCTAGAGCGATAGCTGGGTTTTGAGAGGAATGAATGTCGAGAAATAGCGGGTTTGCCAGTGGAAAAACCTCTGTTTGAGGGGATTAAGTTGTAATCCAATTAAAAAATCAAAAATATTATCGAATACTAATGGGTAAAGTAGGTGGTGAGGGGATAACTTTGCCCCCAAATTCATTTTTTGTGAGGCAAAACAACAGCCTCCATAGATGCCACTAATTTCTTCTCGTAAATTTCTTGCAGTGACACCCGCGATTAGTAGGGTATGGAAACTGTAATCCCCGAGGGACGTCTTACCTCTCCCGGTTCCAAGCTTGCAGTGACACCCGCGATTAGTAGGGTAT
>DSAD01000083.1 GCA_011372875.1 Deltaproteobacteria bacterium | reverse complement strand
GTGCAGTCGGCCTTGGATGTTGCCACAAACCCCTTGTGCCTTGTTGGGCCTCGGTCTGCAGCTTCTCGAGTTCAGGATTGTCCGGGGCAGTCAGTATATAATGCCAGGCAAGGCCGACTGCGACGAGGTCGTAATTCAAGTTCCTGCCTCCAGCATGCACCCAGGCAACGGTTCTGCCATACTTGTCCGTGTCTACCGGCAGAATCTTGACATACTTTCCAAACACCATATTGTATGTGAACTGTTTTGCCTCTTTCCAGTATGCCTGGCCATAATCCGGGCAGTCTATGCCGTATAGCCTGATATGCTCAGATTCGCCATTATTCATGACCTTGATGGTATCTCCGTCTATTACAACGATACATTTCCCTTCCCATGCCCATGACATACCGCAGATCAGGGTCAGTATAAGAACAATCAGGGGAGCTTTTCGAATGATCATAGGGATATTGTATAACCAATCCCGTGTTTATTCAAGGTGCCGGTTGTCATTACCGCCCCCTTTTCTTTAACGGTAGTATCCATACAAGAAAAAGAGAGGGGTTCTATCTCTGATTCGAGATAAAACACAGACCCCCCCCCCTTTTTTTCTTATTTGCAGCAGGAGTGATTATCTGACCTGACAGAGGCAGCGGTCGACCTTTCTTGAACAGTTCATGAAAACCGTATAATCCCGCGAGATTGAGTGCCGAGGAAGTAATGGCTTTCCCGATCTTTCAGAGATTGTTCACATAGTGATGAATCATCTCGGTCAGTTCATCCACCAGACGCTCCGTGTTCAGGGGAGAGTCGAGGAACTTAACGCTGTGTGCAATGTTCTCCACTGCGCTGTGTATGACCTTCGATATCTCCATAAGCTTGTTCGTGTCAGTGTTTCTGCAGTAGGGTCGGATAAGATCACTGATAATGATCAACTGTTCCTCTTCTACATCGTCAAAGAGCTTTTTCACATCCCTGTCGGAGAATTTGAGCACCAGAGCCTCTTTGTGGAACGAGGAATGACGGTCGAACAGGGTGAATGCCTTGCGGATGTGCTTCCGGATATTGTCGCGCAATGAGATGGTTTCATCTGTTTGTAATGTGTATACATCAGTTACAAAGGTCTCGAGATGGTCCTTGAGGATCTCGAGGAACAGTGCCCTCTTGTTCTCGAAGTAGCTGTAGAAGGTTCCGATCGAGACCCCAGCCTTCATGACGATCTCATTTGAGCTTGTGCCGTTGATGCCCTTTTTTGCGAACAGTGCCAGGGCTGTTTTCTTTATCTTCGTCCTTCTCTCTATGCTCCGTCTCTGCTGGGGTATTCGTACGCGCTTCATGTCTCCTTTCCCGTGAATCCGTCTTTCTGCCCGATCTTTCCTGATTGACAGGATTTCATGATAGTGAACTAATATCCGGCATGGTCTGTGTCAACTAAAAAATATGAATATATGCTCACATTATGCTTGACATGAGTATGCGATCCCGTTACTCATAAAAACATGAGCAATTGCTCATATTGAAACCGATATCCTGAAGGGGGCGGTGGTATGAATGCTCTGGTAACAGGTGCAACAGGCTTTATCGGATCGGTCCTGTGCAGAATGCTTGTCATTGAGGGTCACAAGATCAGGGTGCTGGCACTTCCGGGCGAAGATACGCAGGCGCTTTTAGAACTCGGTGCCGAGATCCGGTATGGAAATCTGCTGGATAAAGAGGGCATCAAGGGCATCTGTAAAGGTATCCACACGGTGTTTCACCTGGCTGCCAGGGTGACGGACTGGGGCAGCCGGGAGCAGTTTTCCCAGGCCATATACGATTCCACGGTCAATCTCATGGTCGAGGCCGCTGGAAGTGCGAAGAGGTTTCTGTATGTGAGTTCGATCGCAGCCATAGGCCTCGGCCGCCACATGAAGGGCATCAAAGAGGGTGACCCTGTCTTCCGATCCGGTATCCCGTACAACGACGCCAAGCTCGATGCCGAAAGACTTGTGATGGCCTTTCATGAGACAGGCTTAGTTGCATGCACTATCGTTCGGCCTGCCAATGTTACAGGTCCCGGCAGCCTCTGGGTGCGCGACATCATCGAAAAGATGCTCATGATGCCCATGCCGCTGATCGACGGCGGTCGCCATAGCGCAAGCCTCATCTATGTGGACAACCTTGTCGACGGCATAATACGTGCCGCTACATCTGAAAAAGCAAAAGGGAAGATCTACCACCTGATGGATGACTGGGATGTTACCTGGAAGCAGTACATAAACGATCTGGGTGCCCTTGTCGGGAAAAAGTCCCTGGGAAGCCTCCCATACCCTGTCGCAAGGATGCTCGGTTCTGTCATGGATCTCGTGTGTACACCGCTGAATATAAGGCCTGCCATCTCGCGCATGGCAGCCGACATAACAGGCAGAAACAATGATGTTGACACTACCCTGGCTCAGAGCGAGCTGGGCTGGAAGACGAAGATCACCTACCCCGAGGCCATGGACAAGATCAGCGCCTGGGTACGTGAGACCTATAAAATCTGAGGGGGTTTTTATGAGACTTTCACTGCTTCTTTTCCTTCTTTCGGTGAAACTGAAGATGGCGGCAAAGACCAACGAGGCATTCCAGAACTATATCGGCACCATAGAGTTGAAGATCCTTATAAAGACAGCCAACAACAGGTGGGGAAGGCTCTTTGTCTTTGACAAGGGCAAGGTGTCCTCCATTGGTGGAGCAAACCACATTAGCGATGCTGCCCTTGTGTGGTCTGATCCGGGGTCTGCATTTTCGGTCATGCTCAAGGGCACCGAAGAGGCCTCGTTCAATGCGGCTGCTAAGGGCAAGCTCAAGGTCGAGGGCATGGCCTACTACATTCAGTGGTTCAACGATGCAGTGAAGATTATCATGTAGCGTTATTTCGGGCCGGCTTGTTCTTTCATGAATGCCGGTCTGCACAGTATATAAAAG
>DSAD01000010.1 GCA_011372875.1 Deltaproteobacteria bacterium | reverse complement strand
TCCGTTCTGTTATCAGGCCCTGCGAAACGATGCTGTGGATGGAGTTGATCTCCGCGCCCAGGAGATGCTCATCCGGTTCAAACGACCCCAGTCTTACAGCAAGCCCTTTTGCGTTGCGATCATCGAGCAGACGTACAAGCTCGGCATCATCAGCCCGTGCGACATTTCCCATCAGGCTCGTCCCTACTGTACAGATCAGGGTGTCTCTCATATTTAATCACCGCCTGCCTTTCTATTCATGATCAATGGTTTTTCTCTTGCATTATTCTTTCTGTCAATCATTCCGGCCAGCAATGAACTGCTCAATTTTATCGTTGCGCTCTTTCATACCCTGTTTTCTTTGTTTCGAACCGGAGGGCTTCCATTGCCCAAGTTCCTGCAGTCTCTCTCTCAGCACCCTAAAGACAGCTGCATCGCTTGTCGAGGCAAAACACCTCTTTACCAATCCGCTTATCGCCTGGCTGTCACCTCCCAGATGATGTATCTCTTCGACGAGCCTTTCTTCTTCAGACATGACATCAAGTCTTTTCTTTTCCGCCAATTCTTTGGACTCGCGCCTTTCTTCATCCATCTTGGCCCTTATAAAATCGGGCTCTTCCCACTTGACGATATCAAATCTTCCATATCCGAGTGCAGTCTTTGCGCCAATACCTTCTTCTGTAACTGCGTTTCTCAGCGCCTTTCTGCACAGGGCAGCAAGGTCTGCCCGCTGTGATGTTTTGTCTGTCTTAACCAATGCCCTGAAGACAAACTCCGCCCCCTTGTCGACCACGAGAAATTTTATCGGAACAGGCATCTGGTCGTCAGTCGGCCCTCTGTCTTTTTTGCCGGAATAATACTCACTATAGTGCGGGTTCATGATATCGACCTTAAGCCTCGGCACATCAGCCGGATAGGCATCGAGAAATATTATGCCGCCTTTTGATGATTCCTTTTTCTCACTCCTGCCGAACATGGCGGGAATATTGGTCTTGTCATTTTCCAGCATCAAATCTTGTTTTTTTGGATCAAAATCGTACAGGCTCTTCATTGCCGTTTCCTGAAGCCACATGCCCTGATCGTCTTTCAACAGCCCTATGGTATGAGCAAGCCGGACAACGCCTTTGATGCTGCTTGCAGGGATATAGGGTATACCCATATTATGATCCAGAAATATCCCCGTCTCACTGGGATGGCTCTCTCCGAGTCCTACGATCAAGGGGCTTGAGAGCCTGGCAGTGATGACGATCTTTTCATATCCGGCACGAATAAAACTTTCACAAACATTACTTTGTTCGAATTGCCTGTTGGTCAGAAAACCACTGATATATGAACTCATCTGCTTGAACGTATCTTTAAACTGATTATAGGCTTGTATCGGTACTTTGTACTTATCATCCAGATGGATAAACTTGTTCAGAAACAGGCCAAAATTTCCCTTGTTCTTATCTTTATACCTCTCCCTCAAATATCCTGGTATGGGCTGCATATCCACCCCCTAAATCCCTGCATTTGCATAGCGTTTCACCCATTCGAGAAGTTTCAGGGTCTCTTTTTGTGCAAGCAAGTATTTGGACTGCTCAACTTCAGATAATTTTCCAATGAAATCTTTGCCTCCAGCTGAACTTATACATTTCGCATTATCGAGCCACTCCTGAATGATTTCAAACATGGTAGTATGGGTATCTGTTCCCTTGGCTATCAGAAATGCCATGCTCTGGCCAAGGCCATTCTGCAATATCATGGCAGGCATACCTGCAGAGAAGGGCTCGAATTTCTCTTTCAGATCGGGGCGGATTTCGCTCACCTTTTTCAATGCAAAGGCTGATCTCTGCTGTCCCATCGTATTCATTCGCCACCCCCTATCCATTCAATCCTGCACATGCCCCTGCCGAGGGTCGCGTCCCCGCCGATCTGCATGAAGTCTTTCACCACATCTTTCAGTTTATCCCTGACGGTTTCCGCCTGCAGATGGTTGTCAAGCCCTCCCCGGCCGAAGCCTATTACGGAATAGAGAAGGGTATCCGCAGGGAGCAGTTCCTCGTACCGTAGCCCGCCTGTCTCTGCCGTGCCGGTTTTTTCATCTATCTTTATCTGGGTCTGCACCTCGGTACAGGTCGATACGCAGTAGTCGTACATCGCATCGCTTATCAGCAGCAGCCTTTCAAGCTCTTTGAAGTTTTCATTGATATAATCGATCACGGCAGCGGCGGATACAACATCGACCACAGCATCTTCAAGCAGAACACTTCCCTGCATATCACCGGAGAGGCACAGCGCATTGCTGTCCTTGATATTGCGGCAGTCATCGATGCCTGTTATCCCTTCCTGCTTCATCATTTTCAGATCCCTGTCCAGACGTTCCAGCACGGCCGGGCAGGTGACCCACACGAACGGGGCTTTGTCCGAGCGCACCGGGAATGCGAACAGTTTTGCATCGGATACGGATATGGCAGCCGGACATGGGTTCTTTGATGATTCGTCATTTCCAGTCAGCGTCGTATATCCCTCTGTTCCAAAGATTATGTCTTCCACCTTGTTTATATTCTCGTCTGAATATTTTTCTTCCTCTGTGAGGAAATCCCTGAAATGGGCCCTGAGTGCGCCCTTGACCCCGGACGCCTGAATATGGGGCCAGTTCGTGTGCCTCTCCCTCTGGATCGGCAGGTCAACAGCGCCCGTTGACATACCGCTTCCTGCGTGAACAGGCGAAACCGCATAGAATTTCAACATCTCCCAATCTTCTTTCTTAAACATGCCTACCTCCCTTATATCTGTATAAAATCCGGTTTTATCTTCGAAGAAAATACCGAGCCGGCGGGATAATATCCCAACATGTCCTTATGAAACCTCTTTTTCATGTCCCAGCCTCCTGCGTAGAGGGCCTTGCCTGTTGCGACAAGATCCCTGGTGGTCTCTCCGACTGCCTCTACAGGACTCAGGCTCATATAAAGCCCGGAGACGCCCTCTTCAATGT
>DSAD01000088.1 GCA_011372875.1 Deltaproteobacteria bacterium | reverse complement strand
CTATCAAGTTAATAGTAAATATCTTGCAAAAGATGAATTGTCAATATATAGATATATTCCTGCTCTGAGATCATTGTCAGAGATATAGCGAATAGAATGTGAAAGGGAAGAGATAATGAATAACAATAAACCTGAACAGGGCATCATACTTTCCGTCAATGTGAGTTCTCACAAAGGCCAGAAGAAACACAATATAGGCACATGCCTCCTTATCGAGGGCCAGGGTGTTAAGGGCGATGCACATGCAGGCATGGAGATCCGTCAGGTCAGCCTGCTCGCTCAGGAAAGTATTGATAAGATCCGGGCCAAAGGTCTTGAAGTTCAGCCGGGTGACTTTGCCGAGAATCTCACCACAAAGGGCATCATCCTGCATGAGTTTCCCATTGGCACCCGCTTTGCAATGGGCAGTGATGTAATCCTCGAGCTGTCTCAGATTGGAAAGGTGTGCCACAACCATTGCGCAATATATCAGCAGGTTGGTGACTGCGTCATGCCCAGGGAAGGTGTTTTCGCCCTTGTCATTACAGGCGGTGAAGTGATGCAGGGGGATTCTATTCGCGAGATCACCTAAATGCACAAGCTGAACTCAAAGAACTAGCTGAACAGAATACAACCATAGGAGATATCCATGAAAAAGAAGAACATGCAGCATATAGATAATAAAGACAGCAGCAATACCGACAAAAAGTTGCTTGTTTTAGGTGTGAAGAAAACGTTTCCGGTATATAGTATTGCAGCAGTTATAATTGCGATCATCGGGGTATTTTACTTCATGGCCCGCAATGCAGGGAGTGAAGAATATGATGACCCGGTTGTTTCAAGCGGACAGACCATGTCGGAATATGAGTATGCCGTAAATCTGTTTGATGACGGAAAGCCCCATTATTATCAGCTTGATACCTCTGATGGCATCACTGTTCGATACTATATCATGAAGAGTTCCGACGGGGTGATCCGCTCTGCGTTCGATGCCTGTGATGTGTGCTGGCCCGAGGGAAAAGGGTATGTACAGGATGGTGATACCATGGTGTGCCGGAATTGCGGCAGGGCATTTCCTTCAACGCAGATCAACGAGGTAAAGGGAGGATGTAATCCGGCACCTCTGAGACGCACTGTCGCTGATGGCAAGGTAGTGCTCCTGAGAGATGATATCCTGAAAGGTAGCAGCTACTTCAATGTCCCGGCAGGGAGGTAATATGACGCTGTCCGATATTGTTTTCAAGAATCTTATGCGCCGGAAGGCTCGGGCAATATTTGTGCTTGCAGGCATTGTTATCGCTGTTGCCACGGTGGTCTCGCTTAGAAGCTTTACAGTGTTCATGACAAATGACATCAGCGAGAAAATAGATAAATATGGGGCCAACATCCTGATAGTTCCGAAAACAGACAACCTTTCACTTTCCTACGGCGGTGTCAACCTCGGAGGGATTTCATTTGAAATGCACGAACTCAATGAACATGAACTGTCCAGGGTGAAGACGATACCAAATGCACAAAATATTGCGGCAGTTGGTCCAATGGTTCTTGGTGCAGTCGTTTTGCAGGATCATCATGTGCTTCTGGCAGGGGTGGATTTTACCAAGTCAAAGGTTTTGAAACCATGGTGGAACATCGATGGCTCACTTCCGGCTGAAACCGGGGCATTGCTCGGTGCAGAGGTTGCGCAGCTGCTGGGCCTGAACAACGGAGAACACTTCAGCATCAAAGGCCGGAAGCTGGAGGTCGCAGGCATTATCAGGCCTACAGGTTCTCAGGACGATCAGCTTATCTTTGTCAATCTGCAAACAGCACAGGATATACTATCGAAACATGGGGTTATCTCCATGGCAGAGGTTGCCGCCCTTTGCAATGCCTGTCCCATAGACGAGATGGTCAGGCAGATCTCTGAAGTCCTTCCAGGGGCAAAGGTGATGGCCATCCAGCAGGTTGTCAAATCCCGCATGGAAACGCTGGGCCTGTTCAATCAGTTCTCTCTTGGCATATCTGCTGTGATTATACTGGTAGGAGGCCTGGTCGTTTTCGTTACCATGATGGGCAGTGTCAGGGAACGCACGCTTGAGATCGGTATATTGCGTGCAATAGGTTTCAAGAAAAAGCATATCATTCACATAATAATGCTGGAGGTCTTTGTTCTATCCGCCCTGGCAGGGATTACAGGTTATATTTCAGGCATTGGAGCAACACGGATAGCCTTGGGAATTATCATACAGGGCCGGACCATAATATTCGGCATAGAACCGGCGCTGGCAATCCAGGCCGTAACAGGGGCGATACTCATCGGTCTTTGCGCCAGTATCTATCCATCTCTGATGGCTGCCCGCCTCGACCCGAATGAAGCGTTAAGGTCGCTCTAGGAGGAATATCATGCCTTTTATTGATGCAAGAAATCTTGAAAAGAAATACGGTGAAAAAGATGCGGTTGTTCATGCGCTTAGATCATCGAGTTTTGAGATCGCCTCAGGGGAGTTTGTTGGAATCATGGGGGAGTCAGGCTCAGGCAAGTCAACCTTGCTGTCTATCATGGGTGCCATGAACTCCCCATCCGGCGGATCCTATACGGTAGACGGTCTCGATGTCTACAGTCTTGACCAGGATCAGAGGGCGGATTTCCGCAGAGAGTATATCGGGTTCATCTTCCAGAGCTTTCACCTCATCCCGTATCTATCTCTCGTAGAAAATGTCATGCTTCCTCTTATCACCTTGAAGACCGGCAGAAAAGAGAAGCGCCTGATGGCCCTTGATGCACTGTCAAAGGTCGGCCTTAAAGACAAGCACCACCGGCTTCCTAACCAGGTATCCGGAGGAGAGCAGGAACGCGCGGCAATCGCACGTGCAATTGTCAATAAACCCCCTGTCATCCTGGCAGACGAGCCGACAGGTAATCTCGATTCCAGAACGGCAACAGACATCATGTGCAGACTGAAGGATCTGAACGAATCAGGTATAACAATCATAATGGTTACTCACAGCAAAGAATATGCGCCATATCTGGACAGTATCCTGCATATGTCGGACGG
>DSAD01000092.1 GCA_011372875.1 Deltaproteobacteria bacterium | reverse complement strand
GTTTAGAATAGACCCCAAGATCTCACGAGATATATACAAATGCCTGAGATATGCAAGGGTAAAATTCCTGCAGGTATAACATGTACAATCCTCATCCGGCGGTGACGAGTCCTGCTTGTAACGTGCCTGCTTTAACGTTATCTTGCCTTTTCCGGTAAAGAGCATCCCGTTTCTGGCATTACGCGTAGGCAGAACGCAGTCGAACATATCCACACCCCGGGATACGGCCTCTACAATATCCACAGGGGTACCCACGCCCATAAGGTACCTGGGCTTCTCAGATGGAATACACGGAACAGTAGTATCAAGGACATCCATCATGAGCTCATGCCCTTCACCTACGGAGAGCCCGCCGATTGCTATGCCGTCAAAGTCGAGCGATGATATTTCCTGAGCACTTCGTATACGCAGTTCAGGATACACACCTCCCTGAATGATACCGAAAAGGGCGTTGCCGCTCTGCCGTGCCTGAAGGCATCTTTGAGCCCACAAAGCGGTCCTTGCGATCGAGGTCTCGACATATTGCCTGGTACTTGGGTAGGCAACACATTCATCCAGACACATCATGATATCTGAGCCGAGAGCTTCCTGTATCTTAACCGCTTTTTCAGGGGTAAGCAGATGTCTTGAACCGTCCAGATGCGAGGCAAACTGAAGCCCCTCGTCGTTTATCTTCCTCAGTCTTGCCAGGCTGAAGGCCTGATACCCTCCGCTGTCGGTCAATATGGGGCCATTCCATGCCATGAATGCATGCAGTCCTCCCAGGGCAGCAATCAGCTCCTCACCCGGCCTCATGTGGAGATGATATGTGTTGGAAAGGATAATCTGCGATTTCAATTCCCTGAGCATCTCAGGGCTCATTGCCTTCACGGTCGCCTGCGTACCCACCGGCATGAAGACAGGTGTTTCAACAGTTCCATGAAGCGTCTGAAATCTCCCGCGCCTTGCATCACCGTCTTTGCACAAGAATTCGTAATCAAAAGATGAACATTGCATCGCCATAACTGAAAAACCTGTATTCCCTTTCAACTGCTTCTTGATATGCATCCATGATGAGATCATGGCCGCCAAAGGCTGTAACCAGCATGAGGAGAGTGGAGCGCGGCAGATGAAAATTGGTCAGAAGAGCACCCACGCACCTGAATGTAAAACCCTGATAAATAAAGATGTTCGTAGCCCCCGTGCCGGACACGATCTCACCGTGTTGAACCATGAGGTTCTCCAGTACGCGGCTTGTCGTGGTACCGACTGCAACAATCCTCTTTCCCTTTTCCATAGCACGCCTGATTGCACCGGCTGCGTCCTGTGAGACCGTGAAATCCTCTGAATGCATGGCATGATCTTCTATCCTTTGTGTCCGTACCGGCACAAAGGTCCCCGGGCCGACATGAAGAGTTATGTAAACAAGCTGAGTTCCGTTGGATTGAATCCTCTCAAGGACCTCGGGTGTAAAATGTAAGCCTGCCGTAGGTGCAGCCACAGAACCTTCAGCCTGCGCATACACGGTCTGATAAGATGTTTCATCAATATCTTCGACTTCTCTGTCTATATACGGAGGTAATGGGATCCTGCCGACATCATCTAACAGTGCCGGATCGGAAAAGACCACTTCATACCTGTCATCTATGCGGTCTATAACAACTGCACTGAGACCCTTATCAAAGAACAACTCCATGCCCGGCCTGGGAGACTTGGACGCCTTTATAAGACAATACCATCTTTCAGGGCTTCTGGATTTTATCAGGAGCACCTCTACCCTTCCCCCTGTTGACTTTGTCCCCAATAACCGGGCATATATCACCTTGGTATCATTCAGGACCAGGATATCATCGGATGATAAGTATTCTGAGATATTGTCAAATTGTTTATGATGGAGGGTTCCGCTTACCCTGTCTACAGCGAGCAGCCTCTCTTTCCCTCGATCCACAGGATATTGTGCAATGAGTTCCTTTGGCAGATGATAATCAAATTGTTCAATATTCACTGCTGCTACATACCGCCCATATGCCTGCCAATATATATTATTGCCAGACCGGCAAAGGCAACGATGATTCCGATAACCTGTAATATTCTGTTGGGGACCAAATGTATAGCCTGTGCAATTTCTTTAACCTTTCCCGGAAAGGCAATGTACGGCAACGCCTCTATTATGAAAACCATCCCTACAACACATAATAAATATCCCATTATTGTGGCCTTATAGCGAGATACCTTTATTCAGATCAAGCTGGAAGGTTACACAGTACTCTTCGGTGACCACCGGGGATTCAATGCAATCGGCAAAATTATACGGATCCGGTCCGTAAAGGGCCATCTGTCCATTCAACCCTCTCCCCTTTCCATAACGCATACAGATAGCGGCCGCTTTAAGCATGTTATCTTTTGTGGGATTACCCCTGACAATACTCAAAGGTCCGGGTACATCGGCAATCTTTACAAATATATTTCCCGGACTGATCAATGTTGAGAGTATCCCATTCTCTTCCTCGCTCCTTGACACAACCAGCACTGTGGATTCATCCAGACAGAATTTTCTCCCCACAATATCGAGGATGAGATCTTCTTTGCCCGGCATTGCGGGATGAAATCTCTCGAATGTATTTTTCACCTTCAAGGAGATCTGTTCGTCGGTCAACAGACATCCTCCGGCAGGTGTTGGGATAGTCTCCTTATTTATCCCATATTTTACCGCAAGCATGATCTGGTCTTTTCTCCCTCTGCCGGTTATACATCCCAGCGCCTCTCTGTCGACAAAACCCATACGCTCAGGAAGGGTCTCTTTCAATTTCCGGGCGCATAATGGCCTTAAAAGTATATCTTTAAGCCCGGATTCTCTTACGATACTGTTCATCGATTCCCTTCGCTGTGACATGGGCCTCTGTCCCAGGATTTCCCCTGTAATCACAAACGATGCGTTATAGGTCTCAAGCAGCCCCTTGGCTTTCTTCAACATACCTATCTTACAATCAATGCATGGGTTAAGATGCTTGCCGTATCCATGCCTCGGATTCTTTATGATCTCTATAATAT
>DSAD01000268.1 GCA_011372875.1 Deltaproteobacteria bacterium | reverse complement strand
CTCTTGACAATCCACGAATTCCGGGGTTCTTCCGGGACAGTCTCTGCATACATTGCCGCACATCCCTGGTCCGGATCCGGAACAGTACACCTTTTCACGGCAATGCTCATAAAAACGATCAGGGCCAGGACTACGGCAATAATGATGATCATTCTGCTGATAAAATTCGTATCCCCATGTTTGAATCTGTGGTCCGGTTCTTCGGGTTTTCCGTATGCGGCAATCGTCTCGTCCAGATACCGTACAAGCTCTTCTTCATCAAGATCGAACTCCTTACTGATTACCTGGAGAAATCCCCGCAAAAAGGCACGAGGAGGAAGCATATCTATCTGATCATCTTCCAGAAATCTAAGGGTTTGAGCAGATATCTTTGTTATTTCTTCAATTTCTTTCAGGTCAATGCCTTTCTTTTCTCTCTCAGCCCGAAAATACTGCCCCAAAGTGAGTTTTTCTTCAGACATATCCCCTCCTATTCGTCCAATCAAATATCATGCCCATTCATATGTGGCAAGGATTATGACCCGGCCATGATGTATTTGACTATTGCATTCATATAGGGTTAGCCTATTGACCGATGCGTTGAGAGCTATATACCTTTTCGAGAAAGAGAGATCTCACTGATATGCCGAACACGATAATCGATTCCAGTCTCCTCTATACTATAACAAAACCAACCAGGTATCTTGGAGGCGAACTAAACGAAGTCGTCAAACCCGATTCAGAGGTAAAGGTACGCTTTGCCCTGGCATTCCCTGATATCTATGAGATAGGCATGTCGCACGCCGGCATGAAAATCCTCTACACGATCCTGAATGCCATGCCGGGGATATGGGCTCAGCGGGTATTCGCGCCATGGCATGACATGGCGCAGGCATATGCTCACAAAGGGATCTTGTTATACAGCCTAGAGGAAAAACGCCCTGTTAAAACCTTTGATATCGTCGGATTTTCCCTGCTCTATGAGCTTTCCTATACAACAGTCGTCAGGATGCTGAAACTCTCGAACATCCCTTTATATGCAGGGGAACGCTCCGGCGAAGACCCCATCATCATTGCCGGCGGAACCAGTACGGTAAACCCCTGTCCATTTGCTGATTTTTTCGATCTGATCGTAATCGGAGACGGTGAAGAGGTTGTTCAGGAAATAGCCCGGATCTGCACGAAGACGTCAGACAGATCCGAACGCCTTTGGGCAATGTCAAAAATAACAGGGGCCTACCGACCCGGATACACAGCTCGTCCCACAAGGCGTATCCTGAATGACCTTGACCTTTATCCATTCCCCCATACACCGGTACTACCGTATATTTCCATAACTCACGACCGCATCGGCGTAGAAGTTGCCAGGGGATGCACCAGAGGGTGCAGATTCTGCCAGGCAGGGATGACCTACAGACCATACAGGGAAAGATCGTTCGGCTCTGTAATCGATTCCTTCCGCAAGGGGATCGCCTCCACCGGATATGACTCCATTTCCATGCTTGCATTATCCGTGACCGACCTGAGCTATATCAATACCCTCATGGAATCTCTTTCCTGCCCTTCCCGCGAGGTCTCCGTGGGCATACCTTCACTGCGCGTCGAAGGGATAACAAAACAGGTGGCCGACATGCTCGCATCGGTTAAAAAGTCCGGATTCACCATGGCTGTCGAGGCCGCGACCGAGCGTCTCAGACAGGTCATCAACAAGGGGAATACCGAGGAAGATCTGTTTCGAAGCGTAGGCATAATCAGGAATCTGGGATGGAGGACGCTGAAACTTTACTTCATGGTAGGGCTTCCTACTGAGAAGGAGGTAGATATCGAGGCCATCAGATCCCTGTCAGGAGACCTGTCCAGACGATTCAGGGGAAGGCTCAATATTAGCATCTCGGGTTTCATTCCAAAACCCTTTACCCCTTTTCAGTGGGAAGAGCAGATCTCACAAAAGAGACATGAAGAGCATCTGCGCTACCTCCGGACAACCCTCAGGCAGAAAAACATCTCCCTTAAATGGCAGGACCCCCTTCTCACCTTTCTGGAAGGGGTGTTCTCCAGGGGAGATGAAAGACTCTCCCGGGTAATAGAATGTGCACAGGAGCATGGGGCATACCTGGACGGATGGGGAGACACCTTCAACAAAGACGCCTGGATGAGGGCTTTTGACAAGACCGGCATTGACCCTGTGCAGTATCATGATCAAAAACCAACGGATGCGGATCTTCCCTGGGACTTCATCGACATGAGGATTGACAAGTCTTTCCTTATAGAAGAACGCCGGCGCGCATATGCGGAAAACCCTGAACCCACACCCGACTGCAGAAAGGATGCGTGCTCGGGCTGCGGGGTCTGCAACGAAAAAACAGCCAATATCCTTTTTAGGGAAACCTGCCCTGCTGTGCTGTTTGATACAGCAATAAAATCAGACTCGACCAGATATGTCATAGGCCTTACCAAGGAAGGGGATCTCCGTTTTCTCTCTCCACGGGAATTCATGGAAATGATCAAAAGGGCGATACGGCGCTGCGCGCTGGATGCCGCTTATTCCGAAGGATTCAGCCCTGTGATGAAGATGAGTACCACCCCGCCTACATCATTCGGCATTGCTTCAATCAGCGAATTCATTCAGGTCGAGATCCGAAAAGAACTTGACACCGATGAGACCCTTACCCTATTGAACATGCACCTTCCGATCGGATCGAGAGCGTTTATGTGCAGCAAGTCAAAGCTGCAAAAGGTCTCTGCCTATGTGTATCAATCCGGCTCGCCTTTTACCCTGTCGCTCGACAAGGATGCTTCGATTCAAAAGGGAGATAAGCTTTTAAAGGTAAACGATTTTCTGGCTTCTTATGACAGGACAACCCTGACCATCAAATTCATAGACGGAAGAACAATCTCCCCTATTTCCATCCTGGAGACGTTTTCCACAGAAAATATATCTACCAGGGATATCGTAAAGATAGACACCATCTTCGTAAACTGATGAAAATACCGGCAGGAATGCTCCTGGACAACTTCATGGTATATAGTTGCAGAAAATTACTTATAGACTATTATTAATT
>DSAD01000222.1 GCA_011372875.1 Deltaproteobacteria bacterium | reverse complement strand
GATTTGATTGGCATATCAACTAAAACCTATCATTCCACCGATTCATGTGTCAATAAATATATTGAATGATATATTGAATGCCGATAAAGTATTTCGCGCTTTATCTTGTGTCAGATCAGGTGTAGTATTTCCACCAGGCATGATGAATTGAAAAACCGTGAATTGAGATTTGAGGGCTCAAGTAGGGCGAGTGTTTTCCGATAGAGTAAACACAACCTGAAACTTCTGTACAAATGATTTGCGTATCAGGCAGGGCAGGAAGAATACAACTGAGAATGGCGACCGCTAATGGCAACTGAGAAGACATATCCTTTGGAGTTTGATTCATCGAGGTGTACCCTGAGGCTGCTCAGCTACAACATACAGGTTGGGATCCCTTCAAAAAGATATAGTGATTACATAACCCACGGATGGAAGCATCTTCTGCCGCACCGTGAAAGGCATGATAATCTCAGCAGGATAGCAGGCATAATAAAGGATTTTGACGTGGTTGGTCTCCAGGAGCTCGATAGCGGTTCGCTTCGAAGCGGGTTTGTCAACCATGCTCAGTTTCTGGCAGACATGGCAGGGTTTCCCCACTGGTACGACAAGACGAATCGCAACTGGGGCAGTTTTGCAAGGCACAGCATGGGCGTCTTGAGCAGATACCCCTCCAACGGTGTCAGCCGGCATGATCTGCCCGGCAGGGTGCCGGGAAGAGGGGCGCTCGCGGTAAGGTTCGGCCGCATCAGCGATCCCTTGGTTGTTGTTCTTGTGCATCTCTCGCTCGGAAAAAAGGCCAGGACGCAGCAGATAAGATTTATGAGCGATCTGGTCAACCGCTACAATCACGTAATCCTGATGGGGGACTTCAATTGCGATGCCGGCAGTGAAGAATTCGGGAACCTCATTGCAGGAACCGGACTTTCTCTTCCGCATGCCGGTCTTTTGACCTATCCGAGCTGGAAGCCCACGAAACACATTGATCATATCCTGGTCTCCAAGAGCATACAGGTAAATGATATGCAGGTTCTGGATTATCCGCTGTCCGATCATCTGCCCCTGTCCATGGAGGTGTCTCTTCCCAGAGAAGTCTTCATGCCTGAACCAGCTCAATGCAGGGCTGCCTGAATAAGAAACAGAATTCTTAAGGCCGCTGAACTGTTCCGGTCAGGTGTTGGACAAAAGACCTACCTGAGATTGAACCCGTCAAATACTGCCCTGCAGCGCTCAATCTCCTCATGGCTCATCCACTGCACTGAGACCATGTCATCATCTGAACATGGGCCTATGCCTATCTTGTCACATTTTTCAGGCCACAACGGGTTGTAGGGCAGTATGTCAATCTCCAGGATTCCAAGATCCTTGAGGTAACGGGCAATTGAAGCAAGATTTTCCCGCGTTGCAGTTATTTCGGGGATGAGAGGAATTCTTATCAGGAGTTCAATGCCGTCTTTTTCGCATGAGCGGTGAAGGTATTCAAGGTTGTGGAGGATTTCTCTGTTTGATGCCCCGCAGTATTTCCTGTGGGCGGGCTCATCTAAGATCTTGATGTCGAAATAGATGGTGCTAAGCCAGGGATAGACCTTGTCCATGAAATGCCTCAGATCGAAGAGGCCGCATGTCTCGATAAGCGTATTGATGCCCAGGGGCCGTATCCTTCTTAAGAGCAGGGAGATGAAATCCATGTGCATGGTCGGCTCTCCGCCGGACAGGGTAACACCGCCGCCGGAATTCTTGAAAAACGGGAGATCTTTCTCGATTACTGCGACTAGATCATCGATGCCCCAATACATGCCCACAAGGCTCAGGGCGCTACTCGGGCATTTATCGATACATTTCATGCACAGGGTGCATCTGGCCGGGTCAATGTAGAATGGATTCTCCCGGTCAAGCGCGCCTTCAGGACAGATCTCAAGGCAGGTCCCGCACATGATGCATTCATTCTTGTCGAATGAGATCTCGGGCTTCTTTGATTTGCCTTCAGGATTGTGACACCACACACAGTTCAAAGGGCATCCCTTGAAGAAGATAACGGTCCTGATGCCGGGACCGTCATCAAGCGAGTTCCCTTTTACCTCAAAGATGAGGGCCTTATCACTGGTGTGCGTTCCGATCTGAGGGGCCGTTGACATGGTTTACAATCCGTATTCAGCTCTCTCGATCAACTCGAGCTGCATGTCCTTGTTCAGTGTGGTGAAGTACGCATTGTATCCGGAGATGCGGACCATGAGATTTCTGTAATTTTCGGGATGTGCCATCGCGTCCCGGAGTGTGTCTGATGACACTACGTTGAACTGCATCTGCATGCCCCCGAGATCGCAGTAGGTCTTTGCATAGGAGTAGAGATTCTCCACCGCCTTTTTGTGGCTTTCTTTTGCAGAAGGCACGACCTTTACATTGAATGCTATATTGTTGTTCATATTTCGCTGATCCAGTCTGGATACATCACGGATATTGTCCAGAAGGTTCCTCGATGCGTGCGCCTCAGGGGTAAGTCCCGGGGTAAAGGGCTTTCCGGAATGCCTGCCGGAAGGGAGGGCGCCGGTAAGCGTCCCGAACGCAACATGGTTGGACATGGACCAGAAGCCTGCTCTGTAATTTCCGCCTCGGTAATTGAGGTGGTCTTTGAACCGGTCATGCACGAATCCGGTAACCCGGTTTGCCATCTCGACCGCTTCTTCACTGCCTGAGCCGAAAAGCGGCACCTTCTTGAGTACCATGGCGTGAAGTGCAGGGTCGTTGGCAAAGTCTGTTTCAACCGCACGTTTCATCTGGGCTAGACTCACCTTCTTTTCGTCGTAAACGAGCTTCTTGATCGCCATGAGCGAATCTGTTATGTCTGCAAGGCCGATGCAGGCTGTGCCGGATGAGTTATGCAGGGCACCGCCCTTTGTCACGTCTTTTCCTTTTATTATGGGACCCTCCACGAGCCCGGATATGAAGGGCGTCGGTCTGATCACACTGTGGGCTTCGCCCAGAAGGTTGTTGTATGCGCACGAATTATCCATGAGGAACTCAAGCTGTGCGCAGAATGCCCTAAAGAAATCGTCAAAGGTCTTG
>DSAD01000202.1 GCA_011372875.1 Deltaproteobacteria bacterium | reverse complement strand
GTTACGGGGCGTTGTCCGGGGTGCCTGCACGGAACAGGTCTAAAGCGGGATTGATGGGACAAACGTGTACGTCAAAGGAGAGCAGCCGTGATTTTGCGCTGTGGAAGACAACCCCCGGGAACGGATGTGGGTGGGAGAGCCCCTGGGGGAGAGGTCGGCCCGGCTGGCATATTGAATGTGTCGCGATGAGTCAGGCCCTCCTCGGAAATCCCTTCGATATACATGGAGGGGGGTGCGACCTGGTCTTTCCCCACCACGAGAACGAGCTTGCCATCTCGCGAAGCCTTGCAGGATCAGAGCTTGCACGGTATTGGATGCATCACGGCCTGGTTACGGCCGGCGGCAGGAAGATCTCCAAATCCGATGGTTTTCCGGTGCGTATCCGTGATCTCTGCCGGAGATATCACCCCGGGGCTGTCCGGCTGTTTCTGCTCTCAACCCATTACCGGCGCCCTTTGGATTTCAGCCATCACCATCTGTCAGCGGCCGTGTCCGCTCTTGAGCGAATGTATATCTTTCTGAACCGATGCGGCGACCTGTCCGGTGAGGATGTCAGGGAGAGTTCTTTCAGAGAGAGGCCCTTTTCCGAACAATTCTGCCGGGATGTGGACAACGATTTCAACATACCGGCAGGTATTTCACAGATATTCACATGCATGCGGCGTATGAACCGTTTAATGGACGAGGCCGGCGGCTTCAGAGGCCTTGATGACGGTGACAAGGTTCGCATCAGCGAGATGGTAATTCTCTGCAGGGACGTGCTCGGCATCCTGGGCGATTCCGGTTAAAATGGATGAACAAGGATGTCAATATCACCTGTAAAACGAGGTACTCCATGGTACGCAAGTGCATAAGCGCCGATAATCATGTATTCAACATTATATCCGTTGAATAACTCTAGCAACTCTTTGAAGTCTTTCTGTATTTCCATTTTCTTTATGTGCCTGGCTGTGCGGGAGCATGTCCTTCTTTTGAGGCTTGGAAGGACCAAGTTGACCCCAAAATGAGGATTCCAGGAACTATGTGGGGACAAAATCAAGGAGATGGACACTATGAAATAGTAAACAGCTGGCGGAAGCGGATGAGAATCGAACTCACCAGCCACGCTCGTCGCGCAGCACACCGGATTTGAAGTCCGGGGGACCCACCAGGACCCGTCCGCTTCCACTGGAGATACATAGCACATTCTTTTCTCAAAGATCAAACATACTTGACAGAGCTCTTTGTTTGATGTCTTTGTTTTTAGTCATGACAATAAGGTTTTTTGTGTGCATTGCTGTCTCAACTTGTATTCATGCCCTTGTTATTATTCAGCCGTGGAATATTATTGCCAAGGCAGACGGTTCTGCAGCGCCTATTGTTACCGTACCCGTTAATCTCATTGAAGAAACACCGCAGGAAGGCCCTTTTGAAGATGACGTCCGGAATCAGGAACAATCTGATGAGGGCGTATCCTTCGAGGCCGAGGGCGAGGTGAGCGCAGATTACATGGATCAGCTCAAGGCCAGAATATTCAATGTCTGGGAATATCCTCAATACGCTATTGAGAAAGAGTATGAGGGGATGGTGAAGATATTTTTTGTGCTTGATAATTCAGGGAATCTTACGCAGATCGGTGTTCTGACAAGCTCCGGTCACTACAGTCTCGATACTGCTGCTATGGCGGCTATAGAGCAGGCAAACCCCTTTGGGCCGTTTACCGAAGATGTTGCAACCCAGACATTGAAGATAACAGGTAATTTCTGTTATCTTCTGGAATGAGTCGAAGGGTGCACCGGAAGCATTAATGATCTTGATGCTTGACCTCAAAGAAAACAGGTCGATTGCTCTCAGATCGATGCGGTGCTGTTCATTTGAATGCTTCATGTGATTTTATGACCTGCCGATAGGAACATTATGGACCCGATTCAAGGAACGAACAATTCTCTGGCACTGGTCGAGATTGCATGCCGGTATATGGAAGATGCAAACAATCTGAGCACGGCAAAAGCAAAGCTGGTCCTCGATGCCGTTAGAAATGCAGGGTCACAGGTTGTTGCCCTTCTTGAAGGTCTGGGAGAGAATATCGATCTTTATATCTGATCATGTTCTCTGTGTGTCTTTTGTAATGACATGCGTAGGTGATCATGGGATGTATCTGAGTGCAGACACTTTTGATGGGCGGAACAAAGCCTTAGAACTTGCATATATTCTTCTATGGGTTTAGAAGATATTCATGCGTTTTCTGCTTACCAATGACGATGGTATATATTCTCAGGGACTTCAGGCGATAAAGCAGGCCCTTGACAGAGTGGGGGATGTAGTGGTTATTGCGCCGGTAACCGAGCAGTCTGCTGTCGGTCATACCATAACCATCTCCGATCCATTGAAGGTCATACCGATACACCGCAGCGGAGAGTTTTACGGATACGGTATTACCGGCTCACCGGCTGATTGTGTGAAACTGGGCATATCCTGTATTATGGATGATCCTCCGGATGTTGTTGTCTCAGGGATAAACAAGGGCGAGAATGTCGGGATCAATGTCTTGTATTCGGGGACAGTCTCTGCCGCTACCGAGGCATCCATACTGGGGTATACGGGAATTGCCCTGTCCGTGGACAACTATTTCGAGCCGGATTATGCTGCGGCAAGCATGTTCGGCTCCCATCTTGCCTCTAAGCTGGCATCATTGAAAGCCCCGCTCCCTTATGCCCTGAACATCAATTGTCCCTCGATTCCTGTTGAAGAGATCAGGGGCGTCAGGATTACCCGCCAGGGAGATTCAAGGATAGTAGACCAGTTTGTCAAGAGGGATACACCACGGGGAACAACGTATTACTGGCAGGCCGGGATGACAAAGATCATAGATTATGCCGAGGATACAGATGCTGTATGCCTGAAAAACAAAATGATATCCATTACCCCTATACACTACAAGCTTGGATATCATAAGGAGAACTCGATCCTCGACGGGATAGACCTGGAGGCCCTGCTTCATGTCGATTGAGGTCATAGAGGCCGGTATCGGGTACACCTTCAGAAACAAGACCCTTCTGGAAGAAGCGCTTACCCATCCGACATATATC
>DSAD01000039.1 GCA_011372875.1 Deltaproteobacteria bacterium | reverse complement strand
GCATGAGCATACCCATGCGTAGTTTGGATAAGGAACATCCATGCTGTTATAACGATATCAACGAGTAGTCCATAATATCATAGAATGTCCCTTTTATGAATTGCTTATGATCAATATTCTTTTACTATACATAAATGCCAATAAGAAATATAGGCAATAAGACTCCGGTCTTCTTTCTTCGCGACCCTCTCAAGTTCCCGGACCTCAATCATGTCGTACATCGCGATCCGCGCACCAATCTGCGCAGCGCCAAAAACAACCGGGATTTCTGGACATCGCTTCCCGAAGCGCTCCATCAGGGTACTGTGGTCATGAGTGACCGCGGTATTCCGGCTTCTTATCGTCATATGCACGGTTTCGGCAGCCACACCTTCAGTTTCATCAACGCCGGAAACGAGCATTACTGGTGCAAGTTCCACTTTCGCACCCAACAAGGCATCAAAAACCTCACCGATGCGGAAGCTGAGGCTGTGATCGGCAAATGCCGTGAGAGCAATCAAAGAGACCTCTTAATGCTCTCCCCCTCATCCTCGTCCTCTCCCCTCGGGGAGAGGATAAAGGTGAGGGGGGAAACAGTAAATAGAGCCTTGGATGTCTCGGAAGCTTGCGGCGAGGTGCTTCATTGAACCGGTCAGGCATGGATAATGTCTGTCCCAATTCTGTAACATGAAAAGAGGCAGGGCCATATACAGCCCCTGCCTCATGTATTATCCACAATGGTACGCACACCGATTTTTACAAATATTTTACCTTTATGCTGATTGAAATAGGATATATGGAAATACATGCTGATCAGGGTGATCATGGACAAAGGGATCCCTGCAGGTGCAGCACGCAGACGAGTCGCTTCTTGATACCAAGGTTGGAGGATGAGCAGCAATGAACAATGATCTGTTATTTCTTGCCGGCAGAAATGCGTATGAACGTATCCGGGACAAAGGCCTTGGTCCCGAGGACATATCGGTTGTGGCAGGTGCAGCTGGGGCTGCCAAATGGCTTATCATATCCGAACTGGACAAGACCATCTTCAGTCAGTGGCTGAAGGACAGACTCAAGCCTCTGCTCCTGTATGGAACCTCGATCGGCTCGTGGAAACTTGCCTCAGCTGCATTGAAAGACCCGGTATCCTCGATCGACGCGCTTGCCGATGCCTATATCCAGCAGAGATACAACGGAAGGGTCACACCGGCCAAGGTCAAACAGGAATGCCGCAAGATACTGGACAAATGCTTCCCCATGGAGCGCATATCCGAGATCCTCTCTCACCCGGTGATGCGCTTCAACCTGACTGCCGTGAAGTGCAGGGGCGTTACTGGCTCTGAGAAAAACTCTCTGCAGCTTTTCGGATTTGCCCTTTCATTCCTGCTCAACAGTGTTAGCCGCAAACTCCTGACGCTCTTTTTCGAAAGGGCCTTCTTTTTCGATCCCAGGGAAAACCCGGCTTTTTTCGAGGAAAGCGACTTTCCTATACAGAGAGTGGCACTGGATACAGATAATTTCCGTCATGCCCTTCTTGCCACCGGGTCAATCCCTATGGTCATGGATGGGATACGGGATATCTCCGGCGCGAAATCAGGTGTCTACAGGGACGGTGGCATACTCGACTATCATCCGGCGTCGTTTACCCCGAAAGATCTCAGTGGCATAATACTCTATCCGCATTTTTCCACCAGGCTCATCCCGGGCTGGTTCGATAAGAAAAATCCCAGACGCAACGCTCACCCGGAACACATGAAGGACATGCTCATGCTGGTGCCCTCCCCTGAGTTCGTTTCACGTCTTCCATACGGTCGCATACCTGACAGGGCTGACTTCAAGACCTTTGACGGGAATGATACGCAGAGGATTGCCTTCTGGAAGGAGGCGGTATTTCAGGGACGAAGGCTTGCAGACAGCTTTATGGAAAGCGTATCGAGCGGATCGATCCGGTCTAAGGTAAGGCCTCTGCAGGCATATCCGAATTGACCGGCAGCAGCATGGAACAACATCCCTGCCAGCAATTTATCGAGAAAAAAGCAGATAAGACCGGGACTCAAAGACATTAGATGTGTCTGGCGATGTTTTTATCCCTTGTCCAGGATTTCTCTGATCCTGCGTGAGAGTATTGCCATGGTGAAGGGCTTCTGGATGAATCCCATGCATCCTCTGGCCAGGATATCCTTGGCCTGTGCGTCGAGGCTGTAGCCGCTGGAGAGCAGGACCTTGATATCCGGGTCCAGGCGGAACAGGGCGTCGAAGGTTTCACTGCCTCCCATATCCGGCATGATCATATCCAGGATCACGAAATCGATGGATCCCTTGTTCTCCTGATAGATCTCGATTCCCTGCTTCCCACCCCTGGC
Organism: Deltaproteobacteria bacterium; assembly: GCA_011372875.1. Taxonomy (GTDB): domain Bacteria; phylum Desulfobacterota; class Desulfomonilia; order UBA1062; family UBA1062; genus DSAD01. The sequence goes on along the minus strand of DSAD01000039.1, from coordinate 728 downwards.
GGTCAGGACAGTGTATCCAAGACTCTCGAGCATTTGTGCGCCGACCTGTGTTATCATCTCCTCGTCATCGATAAGGAGTATGGTCTCTCTGCCGGTCTGGACAACTTCAGTCGCTGTCCTTTCGGCCTCGACGCTCTTTTCCGATGCCGGCAGGAATATCATGAAGGACGTTCCGACTTCCACTTCGCTCTCTACCAGGATAAATCCGCCGTGATTCTTGATAATTCCGTATACCGATGCCAGGCCGAGACCGGTGCCGCGTCCGCGTTCCTTGGTGGAGAAGAACGGTTCGAAAATCCTTTCCCTGGTGGCTGCGTCCATGCCGGTTCCCGTATCTGTGACGGTCAGTCTGACAAACCGGCCGGGACTGATCCCGTAGGGGCCAACATACTCTGCGTCCAGATCCACATTCTCCACGGAAAGATATATGTCTCCGCCGACAGGCATGGCCTGCCAGGCATTTACGAAAAGGTTGAGCATCACCTGTTCCATCTGGCCCCGATCCACCTCTACAGCAAGGAGATCCCTGGATGTCTTGTGGTGCATGCGGATCTCTTTCTTGGTCCTTCCGAACAGCTCTGCACTTCTGCGCACGAACTCTCCCAGGTCTGTGGACTTTACCTCGTATTTGCCCCCCCTGGCAAAACCCAGCAGCTGTTTGGTCAATTCCGAGCCGCGATGCACGTAATCCTCCATGCTTTTGAGCCTGTCATATAAGGGGTGTGCAT
>DSAD01000238.1 GCA_011372875.1 Deltaproteobacteria bacterium | reverse complement strand
TCCACACTGTACTGTGTAGTGGTCCTGGGTTCTCCCGGGGCTGTAAAATCGCCGGAACTTCTTTTTTTGGTTCCGCTTCCTGTTGCATCAACCGGAGGGAAAAGCTCTGCCCGCTGAACCCCGTAGAGAGCGCGTGCCCTTTCAACACTCAAAGCGGCAAGCCTCAGATCACGGTTGTTATCCAAGGCCATTTCAATAATCTGAAGAAGCCTTTCATCGCCAAAGAAACTGCCTCGTTTCAGGTCTGAGACTGACAGTTTTCCCGTTGTATCATGCATATCGCCGTATGCTTCCCCTCGCGGCCATTGTGCAGGAATCGGTGCCTGAGGCTGTTCGTATTTCGGGGACAGAGAACAGCTGCTGACGAACAGCACAATTCCAATCAGTAAATATATCGAATGCCTGGTCATATCATTGCCCCCCTGAAGGATTCATGTCAGCAGGCTGAATTGTTTTTGTTTTTTTGAATTTATCGAAGGTCTTTCTTACCAGAACATAGAAAAGAGGTGTAAAGAAAACAACCAGCATGGTTCCTGTTATCATGCCCCCGAGCAGTGGAGTGCCGATGGCATTCATGGCCCCTGAACCCGCACCTGCTGCAAAAAACAGGGGCAGTACAGAGAGACCCGTTGTAAGCGAGGTCATGAGGATCGGACGAAGCCGAAGTCTCACAGCCTCAATCGAAGACTCTATCAGGCCTGCACCCTGCTCGAATCTGTCCTTCGCAAACTGAACGATAAGGATGGCATTTTTTGTAGTCAGGCCGAGGGTTATCAATAATCCGATCTGAAAATATATGTCGTTTGGCAGCCCCCGAATAGTCGATGCAAGAACGCCGCCTACTGCGCCCAGAGGCAATACCAGCAGGATCGCTATCGGTATGGGCCAGCTCTCATAAAGGGCCGCGAGATAGAGAAACATGACGAAGACGGCAAAGGCATACAAATAAGGTGCCTGTGCCGTGCCCTGCCTCTCCTGATAAGAGAGCCCTGTCCAGTCATATCCTATTCCCTGAGGAAGTTTCTCAGTTATCTCCTCCATGGCCTTCATTGACTCGCCGGAGCTGCGTCCGGGAGCCGCCTCACCCCAGATGTTCAGGGAGGGAAATCCGTTGAAGCGCTCCAGCCTGGGAGAACCAGTTTCCCAGCTGGTAGATGCGAATGAGGAAAAAGGAACCATCATGCCGGCAGTATTCCTCACATAAATCCTGTCAAGGTCATCAGGCAGCATGCGAAAGGGAGCGTCTGCCTGAACGTAAACCCGTTTTACCCGCTCAGCCTGGATAAAGTCGTTGACATAGGCGCCGCCGAAGGCAGCAGATATTGCGTTGTGAATAGAAGATATTGGAAGGCTTAGAGTTCCTGCCTTTTCCCAGTCAACATTTATGCGAAACTGGGGAACGTCTTCCATTCCGTTTGGACGGACACGCGCGAGCCTCGAGTCCTGTGATGCCATGCCGAGTAATTGATTGCGGGCATTCATCAGAGCATTGTGACCAAGGCCTCCCCGGTCGACCAGTTGAAAATCGACTCCCTGGGCAGTGCCGAGTTCGACAACGGCCGGGGGAGGAAAGACAAAGACCAGGGCGTTTCGTATACGGGAGAATGCCACCATGGCCCTCCCGGCGGTTGCTTTGGCCTTGAGATCAGGCCTGTCACGAAGCTTCCAGTCTTTGAGTTTGGCAAATACCATTCCATTATTCTGCGAACGCCCTGAAAACCCCATGCCAGAAATTGTCATACAGGATTCAACTGCCTCTTTTTCGTTTTCCATAAAGTGGCGCTGCACTTCATCGGCAACCGCCTGTGTCTGTTCAATAGTAGCTCCTGTGGGCATGAGGATCTGGGCAAGCAGTATCCCCTGGTCTTCATCCGGGAGATAACTCGTGGGCATCCTCAAAAAAAGAAACGCGAGCCCGGCTGTTATAAGGATAAACAGCACAAAATAACGCAGTTTCCTAAAAAGTGCGTGACTGACCAGTTTTATACAGATATCTCTGAACCGGAAAAAGATCCGGTCAAACCAGAGGAAAAAGGGGCGCAGAAAAAAGACTGCGCTTTCTGAAGGTTCATGGCCTTTCGGCACAGGTTTGAGGAATGATACGCAAAGGACCGGCGTAAGTATCAGGGCCACGAGCACTGAAAGTATCATGGCGGTGCAGATGGTTATGGAGAACTGCCGGTATATGACTCCAGTTGACCCGGGAAAGAATGCGATAGGCCCGAATAAAGCTGTCAGAACCAGACCTATGCCGATAAGGGCGCTGGTAATCTGGTCCATTGATTTGGCAGTAGCCTCCCTGGGGGAAATACCCTCTTCCGTCATTATACGTTCAACGTTTTCAACAACAACGATTGCGTCATCCACCAGCAGGCCTATTGCCAGAACCATGGCGAACATGGTCAGCATGTTTATCGAAAAACCGAATAGACCCAGAACGCCGAAAGTTCCCAGCAGTACTACTGGGACTGCGATGGTCGGTATCATGGTGGCACGTATGTTTCCCATGAACAGCCACATCACCAGGAAAACCAGGAGAATCGCCTCAAGCAGGGTCTTGACCACTTCTCCTATTGCCACCCTTATGAATGGAGTGGTGTCATAGGGATAAACCACCTTCATCCCGGGGGGGAAGTATCGGCTCATTTCAGCCAGCTTCTCTTTTACGGCATCGGCTGTAGCAAGGGCGTTTGCGCCAGGCGCCTGCCTGATAGCCAGACCTGCCGAAGATTTGCCATTATGAAAAGCCTGAATGTCGTAGGTTTCCGTGCCCAGTTCCGTACGTCCCACATCCCTGATACGAACGACAGACCCGTTCTGATTGGTTCGGAGCGGGATGCTTGCAAATTCTTCAGGTGTTTTGAGGAGATTCTGGACTATGATGGACGCATTGAGGCGCTGCCCTTCTACCGCCGGTGCACCTCCGAACTGACCGGCTGAAACCTCAACGTTATAGGCACGCAATGCCTGTACCACATCTTCAATGGTCAGGCGGTAATCTGTAAGTTTATCCGGATTCAGCCAGACCCTCATGGCATACTGGGTGCCGAAGTTATTAACCTCCCCAACGCCGGGCACACGTGCCAGAACCTTTTCCAGATTGGATTG
>DSAD01000006.1 GCA_011372875.1 Deltaproteobacteria bacterium | reverse complement strand
GCTTTGGAACATCGATCTGATCAGTATGAGACAATTAAATGAGGCCGTTCTCCACAATCAGATGCTTGTTGCCGTGAATGTTTTCAGTGACGGTATATTCCTGTGCGGTATGGAGAAAAGATCTCTTTCAAAAGAACCCACCTATCACATCCTTGTCTCTCCCTACGAGATCGCCTCTTCCGACAGATATACCGGAAAGGGAAGCGGGGAAATATTTCATAACAAAGAGGTGATCGGGCTTGTAGAACTCTTCTATACGGAAAAGGTGATCCTGGATGAGATCAGCGAAAATTCCAGGCGCATCATAACAACATTCATAATCATTGCCTTTCTTATCATTCTCACGGTTTTCTTCAATCTCAATAAATCCGCTATACAGCCTATCCTGAACCTTGCACGTGTTTCTCAGGAGATTGCTCAGAGCAGGAATTATTCGATACGGGTAGAACCACGAGGCAAGGACGAGACCGGCATCTTGTATGACGGTTTCAACAGCATGCTCGATCAGATCCAGAAAAGGGAGATGGAAAGGGAAAAGGCGGAAAAAGAACTTGAACAAGCAAGAATACTTCTTGACAATGTTGTAAACTCCATGCCCTCGGTCCTTATAGCCGCTGATTCAGAAGCCATTATCACCCATTGGAACAACGCTGCTGCCGATTATATCGGCATAACCCATGCCGAGGCCATAGGGAAACCACTGTGGCAGACAGCACCGATGCTTCAACGGTACAAGAATGATTATGAAAGGGTCATAAAGACGAAGGTCCCCAGGGAATACTATCGGGAGACATTTGAGAACTCCAATGTCGGATATTTCAATGTAACCCTTTTTCCCCTGGCCGGAGAAGGCACCCAGGGTGTTGTTGTCCGGATTGACGATATATCTGAGCTCGAGGAAAAAGACACTGAGCTGAAGCAGGCACAGAAAATGGAATCCGTCGGCATGCTTGCAGGGGGCATAGCCCATGATTTCAACAATGTCCTTGTCGGGATTGTAGGGTCTCTCTCCATTATTCAGCATAAGATAAACTCTGACGCGCCCTTGAGAAAGGATGATATCAGCAAATTTATCGATGTGATGCAGAACGCTTCTCTTCGAGCGACCGACATGGTTCAGCACCTGCTTGCCCTGTCCAAGAAACACGAGCTTTCACTCAGCCATGTCGACCTGAATCAGATCATCCTCAACGTAATCAATCTCTGCACGAACACCTTTGAAAAGAATATTCAAATAAAGTCCTCTCTGCCGCAGAAGGAGGCCCTGGTTTTTGTTGACGAGACACAGATCGAACAGGTGCTTTTGAACCTGTGCATAAACGGATATCATGCAATGACCCTCATGCGTGACAGTATGGATGCTTCAGGAACGTTGCATATAACTCTCAAAGATATTGCCCCGGACGACCAGTTCTATTCGCTGCATACACAGTGTGCAGGAAAGTCCTACTGGAAGATATCTGTCCGGGATACCGGCGTCGGCATGGACAAGGAAAACCTGGCCAGGGTATTCGATCCATTCTTTTCGACCAAACAAAAGGGCAAAGGAACCGGACTGGGAACGACAGTGGCCTATAATATCGTTCAGCAGCACAACGGCTTTATCGATGTTCACTCTGAATGTAATGTAGGAACAACCTTCAATATCTTCATTCCCAAATATCAAGGCATCGATAGAAGTGAGAAACAACGCAAGAATGATATCATACATAAGGGTTCAGGCCTGATACTCGTGGTGGACGATGAAGAGACGGTCCGCTACCTGGCCCGGATAATCCTGGAAGAATGCGGCTACGATGTGATCTTCGCTGAAGACGGCGAGCAGGCGGTAGCCCTTTTCAGAGAGCATCATGAAAAAATAAAGGCTGTTCTGCTCGACATGGTCATGCCCAAAAAGGTCGGCAAAGAAACATATATAGAAATGAAATCTATTGATAAAGATGTGAAGGTGCTCCTTTCTTCGGGTTTCAAAAAGGATGAACGGGTCGAGGCGGTCCTGAAACTCGGTGTCAAAGGATTCATCCAGAAACCGTATACGATCTTCAACCTCTCCAGTGCCCTGCACGACATTCTTCATCCCGCCGATTACCATACCGACGCATGATCCTGGTCTCCGGCATCCAAGGTTCATGGCTGAGGGTGCAGGATGTAAGGCAGAGGGTTCAAGGCCGGAGGAAGATCATGGCCCTATACCTGTCTTCAATTGCAGGATCAGGGACAATAAAAGGGCCCGTGCCGGAAAGACACGGGCCCTGATCCTCTCAACTGATGGACCTTGTGTAGCGTGGCCCTATTCTACCGACTTGGCAATCTGGAGAACCTCCAGGGGAAGCTGTATATTAAGTTCATTCATGCGCTTGATGTCGACCATGATCTTCAGTTCCTCCTGTTTCAGTACCGGAAGGCTGCCGGGTGAAGCACCATCGATAAGGATCTTCACCGCCTGCTGGCCCGAGAGTGTCCCGATCACACCAAAATCCGCACCTACATAGAGGATGGCACCCGGCGATTTCCACAGAACCAGGCTGAATACCGGCAATCTCCGCGCCAATGTCTCGATGTCAAGGTCGTGGGTCGGTTCATAGTCTCTCATACCGTAATAGCTGTCAAGAGGTACGGCAAATATCTGGGCGCCCTGATTGCATAATTCCGCTATCGCAGGCTTGATGCTGTCTTTCTTGTTGACCTCTTTTGAAATCACGTTCATCCCCACCTGTGGGGCTTTCAGCTTGGCATCCTCGACCTGTGCCATACCGTTGTCATCGTCTGTGTGAACGATGCCGATGGTCTTCGCATCGGGGAATGCGAGTCTTACTATCTGCAGGACACCCTTCATATCCACGTACAGCGTGGCACCGGTAAAACCGTCTCCGGCTTCACTCAGGGATTTGCACCCGGCTGCCTCGGGTATCGCCACCGCAGTGAAAACAAGCGGTATACCTGCGGAGATGATCCTGTCCTTGGCATACTTGGTGGCTGGCGTGCCGATGGTAAGAGCCAGGTCGGGCTTGGCCTTGACGATATCTGATGCCTCGCTCCTGATACTCATGAGGACACCGACCTTTTTCCAGAGCCCGCCCTTTTCCACGTCAAAGTCAACAATCCGTCTGTTGACGGTCAGGTTCTGGCCTTC
>DSAD01000175.1 GCA_011372875.1 Deltaproteobacteria bacterium | reverse complement strand
TCATACCATAACAGGTTATAAGACTCCAGGTTATCCATATGCTGTCCGATACAATATAGACTGGGTTAATCTAAATGAGGTAAAGACTATGTCTTGGGAAAATCAGTTAAAAAACAGTGTTCGAACCATTAATGATATTTCATCGTATATCTCTATTCCTTTGAAGGAAAGGAAGAGGCTCCGCAGCATCATAGAGAGACACCCGGTATGTATTCCCGAATATTATATGTCTCTCATAAACAAGGACGACCCGAATGATCCCATCCGGGCAATGTCCGTTCCTTCCCTGGATGAACTCAACCTCATGGGTTCATACGACACAAGCGGCGAAAAGGACAACACCAAGATGCCAGGTGTCCAGCACAAGTATGCACAGACAGCGCTGATCCTCTCAACGAACAGGTGCGCCATGTACTGCAGGCATTGCTTCAGGAAAAGGCTTGTCGGGCTTTCAAACCATGAGCTCCTTCAGCGCTTTGATGAAGCGGCTGAATATGTCAAACAACACAGAGAGATAAACAATGTTCTCATCTCAGGCGGTGATCCCCTGGTCTTACCGACCGCAGTTATCGCCCAGTTTCTGGAGATACTCTCGGACATCGACCATCTCTCTTTTATCCGATTCGGAACACGCATTCCGGTCACACTTCCGGACAGGATCATTGAAGATGACGATCTTGTCGGATTATTCTCAAAACATTGCCTTGCCTCAAGAAGACTTTTTTTCGTCACACAGTTCAATCATCCACGAGAGATAACCGACAAGGCAAACGAGGCAGTCGACCTTCTCATACGCTCCGGCATTATCATAAGCAACCAGACTGTTCTCTTAAAAGGGGTAAATGACGACCCGGAATGTCTTGCAGATTTGCAGAATTCCCTGGTGAGCATCGGGATCAATCCTTACTATGTATTCCAGTGCAGGCCGGTCAAAAGGGTAATGCATCATTTTCAGGTGCCCCTGCACCGTGCTTATACAATCGTCGAAAAGGCAAAGACCATGCTCAATGGTCACGGCAAACGGTTCAAGTACATAATGTCGCACAAGAAAGGAAAGATTGAAATAGTGGGCAAGAAAGATGATGAACTCTTCTTTAAATTTCACCAGGCCCGTAACCCGAAAAATATGGGCAGATTCTTCAGCCGCAGGATAAATCCACACGCGGGCTGGTTAACCGATTTCGGAGAGGAACTGCATCACGAGATTCACTGCGCATCTTCGGGGTCCTGAAAAACAAGCCCATTCCTTCTATTTATGGTACGGTTCATTATTCAGTATGGTAAAGGCCCGGTAGACCTGCTCCAGCAGCATGGTCCTTACCAGCTGGTGATTGAACGTCATATCTGAAAGCGATATCTTCAGATCCGCGGCACCTATTATCTCCTGGTCAAACCCGGCAGGCCCTCCGGTATAGAAAAAGAGGTGTTTCTTTCCGCTTAGCATGGACTTCCCGAGAAATCCGGAGAATGCCTCTGATGTCATTGGGTTGCCATCCGGGGAGAGAATGACATGAATGCCTTGTCTTGCCTGAATCTTCAGGGTCTTTGCTTCGATGATCTCAACAGGGACATATCTCGATATGCGGGCCTGATAATCATTGAGTATCTCCTTGACCGGCCCCTTTGGTGTCTTGCCGCAAAAGCAGAATACCAGCTTCACCCAACCAGCCTTGCCGCATTGAGCCACATGCCTTCCATGTCGTAGTAGCGCCGTATATCATCCTGAAATATATGAATAACGACATCGAGATAATCCAGAAGCACCCAGCGGCCCTGCTCAATGCCCTCTGACCCGAACGGTTTCCCTGCCAGAGCGATCACATGTTCGGCCATTGCCTTTATCTGCCGATCCGACATTCCGGTACAGATAATGATATAGTCTGAGAAAGAGCACGATTCTCTCACATCCAGCACTACGACATTTGTTGCCTTTTTCTCCTCAAGGGCGGCAACTGCTATTCTCCACAAGGGTTCCATCTATAGATATATCCTTTCATCATTTATGTAGTTTTCAACCTTTTCGGGAACCAGATCCCGTATTGATTCTCCTTTCTTGCACCTATCGCGAATCATTGACGAAGAGATGTCAATAGGGGTCACCTCGATATAAATGATCTCATTGCCCTGGTTATTGATGTAACCTCTTTGCGTCTTGGAATATCCGGATGCATGCTTGCCGATAATCTTCTCAAGCGGCAGCTTCTGCGCATGAGGTCTGGACATGACAACAAAATGGGTAAGGCTGAAGAGCCTGTCCTTTTCATACCATGCAAGGATATCATTAAAGGCGTCCTGCCCCAGAATAAAATATGGTACCGCATTACAGGTTCTGCGAAAATGCTCGATAGTGAATATTGAATAGGAATTACCTTTGTTTTCCACTTCAAATGACGACAGATCGAAAAAAGGATTTCCTGCAATGGCAATCCTTACGATCTCAAGACGTTTGTCCGCATGAACATTATCCGCAAGATCTTTATGGGGAGGAAGATATGAAGGAACAAATATGACCTTTTCCAGCTCCAGTTGCCGCCTTACCTCTTTAGCTACACGCAGATGCCCTGAATGAACAGGATTGAATGTTCCTCCAAATATTCCAAACTTCATCTTCTGATCTGGCCGTCTCCAAAGCAGATAAATTTCTGTATGGTAAGATCCTCGATACCCATAGGACCGTATGCATGGATTTTGGACGTCGATATACCGACCTCCGCTCCCAGACCGAACTCTCCGCCATCTGAAAACCGGGTTGAGGCATTCACGAGCACGGTGGAAGAATCGACCGTTCGCAGAAACTCCATGGCACGGGTATAATTCTCGGTTATGATGGCCTCGGTATGGTTTGACCCGTATTTCTCTATGTGATCCATGGCTTGGGACATATCATCCGTGATCTTTACCGCAAGAACAAGATCGAGGAACTCTTCATACCAGTCGCTTTCATCTGCCTCATTCACAGCAGGCACAATCGACCTGGTCCTTTCACAGCCTTTGATCTCAACTCCGTTATCTTTAAATATCCGTACCATCTCCGGGAGAAATCGATCTGCTATGGCAGAGTCAACGAGAAGCGTCTCCATTGCGTTGCATACACCGGGTCTTTGAACCTTGGCATTGAGACATATGGAATAGGCC
>DSAD01000280.1 GCA_011372875.1 Deltaproteobacteria bacterium | reverse complement strand
CCATTACTTCGATGAGCTGCTGGCCCGCATACGCGACATACGTTCTTCGGAGAAGGTCTTCTGGAGAAAGGTACTCGACATCTATGCGACCAGCATCGACTATACCCCTGACACAGAGCTTTCCCGGCAGTTCTTTGCATCTGTGCAGAACAAAATGCACTGGGCGGCCCACGGGCATACCGCTGCCGAGATTGTTTATCAAAGGGTTGATGCGGCTAAGCCACATATGGGCATGACGACCTGGACAGGTGATTACCCTGTGAAAGAAGAAACAGAGATCGCGAAAAACTATCTGAACGAAAAAGAGCTCGATGTGCTGAACCGGATTGTAACCATGTATCTTGATTATGCCGAGCTTCAGGCGCTGGACCGTAAACCCATGCATATGCGGGATTGGATAGCAAAGCTGGATGATTTCCTGAAGTTCAACGAGCGGGATATCCTAACGCATACCGGTAAAGTCAGTCATGAAATGGCCCTGCAAAAAGCGCATGCCGAATATGAGCAATACCGGAAAGAACACTTGACTGAACCGACGCCGGTGGAACGGCAATTTATGGAAGCAATCAAGAAGTTGAAGCAGCTAGTGCCACCGAAGAAACAGCGGGGAAAGAAAAAAGAGAATACAGAATCCAACCGGGCCGGATCTGAAGCAGACAGGGATGATGAAAAATAGGTTTTGAAAACCTTGAAAAAACATGCCCTAATCGAAAGCGCGGTCAAAGAATGTCTTTGCCACGTTAGGAATGCCGGATGGAAAAAGGCTGTGATGACGTAACAATAATTCATATGGGAAAGAATCAAGTAATGGGAATATACATGTATGACCCGGATGACCTGATTGCGCTTTCAGCCCTCCAGCACATCGTCTTCTGCGAAAGGCAGTGTGCCCTTATACATATCGAACAGGTATGGAGCGAGAATCTACAAACAGCCGAGGGAAGAATTCTGCACGAAAAGGCCCATTCGGATGATGAGGATGCAAGGGGCGGCGTCAGGATAAAATACGGCATGCCGTTGCGCTCACTTCGGCTTGGCCTTGTAGGTGTTGCCGATGTCGTTGAATTTCACCGGGATAAAACATGTCCGGGTGGATGGCGGCCGTTTCCCGTGGAATATAAACGCGGGAGGTCTAAAAAACTCGACTGTGACCGGGTGCAGCTCTGCGCCCAGGCCATGTGCCTTGAAGAGATGATGGGTCTTGATGTCCCCTGCGGTGCTTTATTCTATGGTAAAACAAGGAGGAGGGAGGATGTGATCCTTGATGACACACTGAGAGAGGAAACCCGTAATGCGGCTTTGAAGGTGCATGAACTTATCTTATCAGGCAAAACCCCAGGGCCTGTGTACAAAAAACGTTGTGAAAGTTGTTCGCTCATAGATACCTGTATGCCTAAGACCATGGGGAAGAGACGGTCAGTAAAATCCTTCATGAAAAGAATGGTGGATGACAATGAAGAAACATCTTAACACGCTCTTTGTCACGACTCAGGGGGCCTACCTTGCAAAAGAAGGAGAGACCGTTGTCGTGAGGATAGAGGGGGAATCCCGGCTCCGAATCCCTGTCCACACCTTGGACGGCATCGTATGTTTCGGAAATGTGGGATGCAGTCCGTTTCTCATGGGTTTTTGTGCGGACAATGATGTGGCTGTAAGTTTTTTGAGTGAATATGGAAGGTTCCTGGCGCGAGTACAAGGGCCGGTATCCGGCAATGTTCTGCTTCGGCGCGAGCAGTATCGCAAGGCCGATGATCAGGTGTGTTCTGCTGTGGTTGCTTCAGGGTTTATAACCGGTAAGCTCGCCAATTCACGTACGGTTCTTCAGCGCGCGCTTCGTGATCATGCAGATAAATTTGATGAAGATACCCTCCAGCCGGCAATCCGGAGAATTGGTGGTTCTCTGCGCCGGTTGCAGAACACACCCCTTCTCGATGAGGTTCGGGGAATAGAAGGGGATGCAGCCCGAGTTTACTTCGATGTATTCAACCACCTCATCACGAGCCAGAAGGATTGTTTTTGTTTTCAGGAACGAAACCGAAGGCCTCCATTGGATACGGTGAATTGCCTTCTCTCATTTTTGTATACCATGCTTATGCATGATGTGCGTTCCGCATTGGAATCCGTCGGCCTCGATCCTGCGGTCGGTTTTCTCCATCGCGACAGGCCGGGCAGACCAGGCCTTGCCCTGGATATGATGGAGGAATTCAGGCCTTTCATAGCAGACCGGCTTGCACTGTCTCTCATCAACTTGTGCCAGGTCAAGGGTGACGGTTTTCAAAAAAAAGAGAGCGGGGCTGTCCTTATGGATGATGTCACGAGGAAGACGGTCCTTGTTACATATCAGAAGCGCAAGCAGGATGAGATCATGCACCCCTTCATTGATGAACGCATCTCAATCGGCATGCTCTTTCATATTCAGGCACGTCTGTTTGCAAGATTTATCAGAGGTGATCTGGACGGCTATCCGCCGTTTATCTGGAAATAGGATATTGGGGTATTCTTAGAGAAAGGGTGGGAATAATTTGTGCCTATCCTTTGAAGATAGGAGCAAAGATGTTTGTACTTGTCAGTTATGACGTGGCTGTTACCGAATCCGATGGACAGACACGGTTGCGCAGGGTTGCAAAGGCCTGCCAGGATTACGGGCAACGGGTGCAGTATTCAGTATTTGAATGTATTGTCGATCCGGCACAGTGGGCATTCCTTCGCCAGCGTCTCTTAAATGAGATCGATCCCAAATATGACAGCCTGAGATTCTATTTTCTCGGCAAAAAATGGAGGAGAAGGGTCGAGCATGTGGGAGCAAAAAAACCATTTGATCAGGAAGGTCCATTGATCACCTGACAACCTGCCGCGAACCCCAAGTATGTTTAAGGCTAAGATGCCAAAAATGAAGCATGGAGCATGGATTCTGCATACATTATGGATTTATGGGGTCGCGATTCAATAAGTCTATGTAATTATGGAAAATAATAATGTGTTCATTGACAATTGAATAGTGTTGAAGACGAAAAACAATACCTTCGCGATAAAAGGGGCATTTACTGAAGATTAATAGAAGGTTATAAAGAAACAGTCGCCCCCCATGCGGGGGCGTGGATTGAAACATTATAAGTATAGTTTTCCCAATAACCAGTAGAAGTCGCCCCCCATGCGGGGGCGTGGATTGAAACCAGGCAGTATGCACCAGTACGCGACGGTCGAATGTCGCCCCCCAT
>DSAD01000174.1 GCA_011372875.1 Deltaproteobacteria bacterium | reverse complement strand
CCTTATATCAAATATCCAGCTTAGGCCGATGTTCCTTGACAGAAACAGGCTTCAAAGACATAATGATGGATAAAACAGTGGAGTTTATTCCCCATGCTGATAAAACTTTTTCTGGCCTTTACCCTGATACCGGTTGCCGAGATTTATCTCCTTATCACTCTCGGAGGATATATCGGGGCCATGCATACGGTTGGACTTGTTGTGCTTACCGCCTTAACCGGTGCTTACCTGGCCCGTCTTCAGGGGATGATAACCATGTTCAGGATCAGGGAGGCTGTGCAAAACGGCGTGATGCCCTCCGGAGACCTTATAGATGCCTTTCTCATATTCGCAGCAGGCATTGTTCTTCTTACACCTGGTTTCATTACCGATATTGCCGGGATTCTTCTGCTTGTTCCTGTGGTACGCCACTATCTGAGAGATCTGGTAATCAAGAAAATCAATCATATGATAAGCCGCCGGCACATTGAATTCAGGCAGTATCCTTAGGATAGAAAGATTATCCAGGATTATTGTGCTGGGTAAGTCACAGCCATAGTGCTTTGCTTTACGAGTATGGTGCTATTGGGCGCAGATCTTCTGCCACTGAGCATCGTCCGATGTGTTCAGGATAGACAGCGCACCTTCTCCCTTTTTGATATCGATTCTTACCAGTGAGCCATTTACCGTCAGAGACTGAGAAGGAAACATTACCTTGAGCGGAGCACCCAGGTATTCCTGAACCTGGGCAGGTTTCATGAATTTAAAAAGTGAAGGCGCTACAAGGCACATGCCGTTAATGCTGATATCTTTGGCAAACCCTCTGCCGCTAAAATAAACCCCCATCTTCAGCAAGGCAACGATCTTCACACGTTTCCTGATGTTTTTTCTCTTTTCCTCAACACTGTTTTCTTCACTCATATCATTATCCTGGATAACCATTTTGGGATCAGATCAGAAAATACTTCTTCTTTGCGAACTTCGTTTTGTTGGAAATCTAATCCTTTTATCAGCATGAATGGATAGCGTATATTGGGCAATATGTCCAGCCGGTAATATATCTTGACATATCCGTGTCAATGCACAATGGAGACATCTGTATGATGTGTCGAGGTATTCATGCCTCTGTTATTTTTCAATAAAGTTTTATTCAGGCAAGGTCGAAAAGATGTAAACCCATGACAGATAATAACAGGAGAAAACATAGCCGGTCTCAGATCAGCCTGAATGCCAGGATAAAGATCAATCTGTTCAATACCAAATCAACAAAGGTAATGCATGATCTTCAGGAGATTCTGGGTATTGTCGATACCAAGAACATCAGTATCGGAGGGCTCAATCTGACCGTAGTGGGGTCTCCGATGGCTGCAGGTATGAGCTTTACTCCGGCAACTGCCGGCCGGCTTGTAGGGAGACCAATAGAGGTGAAGTTTGATAATTACGACCTGAACATCTGGGGTGAAGTCATCAGGATCGATCCGAAAAGCATGCTGGTTGCAGTCATTATCTCAAAGGTATCGAATATAGTGTTGTGGAAAGAATTGTGCGAAGACTGCAAGCCCGAAGGGATAAGCATCTTCCCGGAAGAGTGGAGAAAAAGGGCACTTAAGAACAAGTGTTCTTAAGCCTGTTTTCCGTCACAGGCCGGGCTCAATCAATCAGAGAACCCTTACGTCATTATCAGATATTCACGTGTGCCCTGTAATATCGATTGCCTGCACAGAAGTCTTAACAGATGATTCGTACGGCAGGGTAGATCC
This sequence comes from Deltaproteobacteria bacterium, assembly GCA_011372875.1. GTDB lineage: Bacteria > Desulfobacterota > Desulfomonilia > UBA1062 > UBA1062 > DSAD01. The sequence continues at coordinate 1,510 of DSAD01000174.1, read as the reverse complement.
TGAAACGATCCTGAAAATATAACAGGCGATACCCTCGATACGGCATCTGTCCATACAGGTTCACCGGAACCGTCACATGTACTTCTTGCCATGGGCATCAGACCTACAGATGCCGCTTCGACCATCAGGTTCTCTCTGTGTAGAGTAAGCACGATCGAAGAAATAGATCTCACTGTGAAGTGTTTACAGGAGATAGCAGAAAGGCTCAGACGCATATCCAGCATACACAGCACTTAGGAGAGAGATGCCTTGATTTTCAGTTTTGCGTCTATGAGATGCTTGTGGTCGAGACGCAAAAGATCTGCAAGATTGTGCACCAGATAATCTTCATGCTTTTCAAGTCTGCCGTCAGCATAGATCACCATCCAGATGGTCTCGATAATGCGGATCTTCTGCTCCAGGCTGTAATTCTTGTTGATCAGGTTTGTAAATTGCCACAGGTCAATGCTTTGCTCCACCTCTTTGCGGGCGTCTTCGACAAGGGCAAGCGCATCTTTTTCATCGAGACCGTATTCGTCTTTCACGATACTTAAGATAAGTCCCTTTTCGGTTTCACTGAATTCACCGTCAATGGTTGCGATCTCCAGCAGCAGAGCGCAGCTTGCTACAAGGATGTCTCGCCTGTCGTTTTTCTTGTTGTCTGATGTCCCTGCACCGGTGTTCACGGTGAAAAATCTTTTCAATCGTTCTATCATACATCCCCCGGTGATACATAACTGTCGCGACAATAGTGCCCAGAAAGGATAATCATGCAGCAAAGTGGCTGTCAAATGGAAATCTCAGATGGAATGTGCATTGTGCAATAACAGAAGAAAAAGGTATAAAGAGGTGCCAGCCGAAGAAGGTACCCGGTGAAGGCCTCGATACTCGAGATTGATACAGGACTCGCTGAATAGCCAGATACCCTCTTCAGGCCGAAGAGTTGAATATAAAGGAAAGGCAAGAGCGCCTGAATGTATCGGCCGGCAGGAATCTGGAGGAAGAATATATGAATACACCCGTATATCTCGACTATAATGCGACCACCCCTCATGACCCGGCGGTCATAGATGCCATGAAGGCCTGTCTCGACCATGAATTTGGCAATCCTTCCAGCACACACTGGTACGGTATCGCCCCGAAAAGGGCTGTCAGCAGTGCAAGGGCACAGGTTGCAGGGCTTATGAACTGCATGCCGACCGAGATCATTTTCACCGGCTGCGCAACAGAGTCTAACAACCATGCGATAAAAGGTGCGGCCCTTTCCAGAAAGGAAAGAGGCAGACATATAATTACATCGGCAATAGAGCATCCGGCTGTGCTCGAGGTCTGCATGCATCTCGCCCACATGGGTTTCGAGATCACTGTCCTGCCTGTCAAGAGTAACGGCATCGTGGATGTATCAGAGGTGGAAAAGGCCATAAGACCCTCCACGATCTTAATTACCATCATGCATGCGAACAACGAGACAGGGACCATACAGCCCATAGAAGAGATAGCCTGTCTTGCCAGAGACAGGGACATCCTCATG
>DSAD01000148.1 GCA_011372875.1 Deltaproteobacteria bacterium | reverse complement strand
TTTGAATACCGTGACAGCGACATCGACCCATATAACGAGTTTTCCATATCTTTTCCCATTACCTTTCAGAAGAAGAACATACCCGGGCTGACCGTGCTTTCCATGATGGCCAGGAGGTATTTCACGGCATATGTGTGGCAGTTACCGGTTACCACAGAGCGTGCCCGTGTCGGAGGTGTCGAGATGTACGGTTATCCGAAATTCCTCGCTGATATCGTTTTTGCAGATGAAGGCTCCATGCTTTCCTGCACTCTTTCCGAGGGCAACAGGAACATCCTCACCATGAAAGGCAAGAAGTTGAAGATATCCCCGGAAAAGGTAAACCGGTTCAAGACATATTCCATAAAAAACGGTGTGCCCCTGGCCGCAAATGTGTATATGAATCCGAGGGAATTCGGCAAGTCGATCAGTCCGAAGGCAGCGAGACTTATCCTGGGCGACCATGATATTTCGAACCAGCTTCGCTCTCTGGATCTGAGTGACAAGCCGCTTTTCTTCCAGTACATGCCAATGATGGAGGCCATCCTGTACGGACCGCGAAACCTAATGGATGACTGAGGCTCGGTCATATGGAGGCGGGAGAAGAAAAGATCACTCAAGAGGCAAGGTTAAGGATTGAACAGGTTGGATACGACCAGCCCTTCAATCAGCATATCCCCTTGAGCTTGATGTGGGGCAGTTCATTTTGCAGGAATATGGAACAGGGTCAAGGCTACAGTGTCGGATGATCTTTCACACGGGAGAATGGTATCATGATCGAGAGGGAAGATATTGAGTTTTTATCGGAAGGTCTAAGATGCAAAGGCTGGTTCTTCCGGTCGCTGGTCAAGAACAGACCATATTGTATTGTCATTGCGCATGGTTTTTGCGGGGTCAAGGAGATGCGTCTGGATACCTATGCCGGGGCATTTGCCGATGCCGGATACAGTACACTAGTCTTTGATTACCGGCATTTCGGTGGGAGTCAGGGCGAGCCAAGGCAGATACTCGATATAAAAAAGCAGCACCAGGACTGGCATGCGGCCATAAGGTTTGCAAGAGAGCTTCCCGGAATAGACCCTGAGAAGATCATCCTGTGGGGTACGTCGTTCAGCGGCGGGCATGTCATTCCCGTTGCTGTTAAAGACGGCAGGATCGTTGCTGTCATTTCACAGGTTCCGCATCTCAACGGCATTGCAACAGTGCTTGCAAACAAAACGGTTCAGAACATGCGGCTGGGGATTGCCGCCTGGCGTGATATGGTAAGAATGATCCTTGGACGCAGCCCATACTATGTCCCTGCCGTGGGTCAGCCGGGCGACCTGGCAGCCATGACAGCACCGGATGCCGAAGAAGGGGTCAAAAGACTCTGTACCGAAGGATTCGAACCCAATACGGATGTGGCAGCGAGGATCTTCCTTTCAGTCGGGCTCTATTCGCCGGGCCGGCTGGCTGGGAAAATGGACATGCCCTGGTTGGTGCAGGCAGCATCCCACGACATGACCACTCCTGTAGGCCCGGCAATTAAAGCTGTAATGAGTGCCCCGAAGAGCCAGCTTATCATCTACAAATGCGGTCACTTCGATGTGTATGTCGAGCCTCGATTTGATCAGACAATTGGCGATCAGATAACGTTCCTTAATAACTGTCTGGAATAAAAACGGTTGTGGGCTCAGTCTCATTCATTTAAGCTGGTCTTCAATGCAAAAAACCATTGCTGAGACAGGACACCATCTTTGTGTTTATCAGGACGGAGTATCCTGGTCTCTGATTTCAAGGTTGAAGATATGAGTCTGACATTGTTGCCGGGTTTTTCCCGTCTGCCCCGTAGCCTCGATGAGAATCCGCGAAGGGAGCAGGTACTGCACCTCCTGGGTGCTAATACGCGGCTGCTGTGGCCGGGAAGTCGGATCTCGGTGGCGTTGGTCGGCATCACACCCTGCCTGGGTGAAGCCCTCAAAAGTGTGTGCCATGCAAAACAGCTCGTCCGTGGTCTGGAGCTTGCTGAACAAAGGCTTGCACGCGAACAACAGGGTCTGACCATTGCAGAAAAGAAAACCGGCCTTCAAAGAGGCGAGCGCGTTTCTCGTCTGCTGCTGTTGGCAGACGATGGCGCGGAGCGGTTTTACCGTAACGTTGAAGGCCTGCTCCGCCGTCATGCACCACGAGTCATGGCTGTCATGCTTCGAAGCGATTCAGCTACGCTGGGAGATCTGGTTTTCGGTTCAGGAAGCCTGGCACGCCTGCTGCTGATCGAACACAAGGATGCTGTAACTCATGTACTCCTGTCCATGGCACAAGAATAGATTGTTTGGTGTGCCTGATTTCCAGCAGATTCGTCAGGCCTGTCCGGAGTGGAATTCACATTTTGTCAGGGATATGATAGGAAAAGGGAGCAGGAACGCCTGCTCCCTTGAGTTGTTTAGGCTTTGTAGACGTTGGAAGCCTGCGGACCCTTCGGTCCTGCGGTTATGTCAAAGTTTACACGCTGACCTTCTTCGAGAGATCTGAAGCCTTCCTGTTTGATCGATGTGTGATGCACGAATACATCTTCCCCACCGTCGGATGTTATGAAACCAAAACCTTTTGAATCGTTAAACCATTTTACTGTTCCTTCTGCCATTTGAATACCTCTTTTTTTTCCAGATCCTTTTTTGTTATACAAAGAAGGACTCTGTTTGTGTATTTCTGAAAACGAATGTATCATCAATGAAAGTTTGACTTGATGAAGCGTATGCATGCGAACGTTTCTTCAGGCAAGATTCAATCCGACATATTCCGATTTCAGTTATAAAGTCACATTAGTCGTCTGATATTCTCACGTCAAGCATTAAATTTATTTCTGTCATTTTGAAATAGTTTTCACACAATATCCGAGTTCGGTAAAAATTGCTGATGCTATCTCTCTTTGCTCTTTTGCATCGTCCACAACAAGTATGGACTCTCCTCTGCCTTTGTAATCATCAATGGACAACAATGCCTTCTTGCTGATCTGCTTTTCTCTGTCTGCAGGAGAGATGCCTTGGCCTGAATCGGTAATGGTCAGGGAGATATAATCACCTTCTTCAACCTTGTCATGGAGAGATCTCAGTGTCATGTATTCGGGGCTTTTGAGGTACTCTTCAACCACATTGTTGAGGTTCACGATCTCACTGATAGTTACCCCTCTCCTTGAAAGGGTCAGCAGATCCATACCTGTGGCGGCTGCTTTCTGCCCTGTATGTTTTATGGTTTCGATGGGCGATCTAAGCGGGATGTTTTACGGGAACTGC
>DSAD01000203.1 GCA_011372875.1 Deltaproteobacteria bacterium | reverse complement strand
GGACATATATAACTCATATTCAATGGATTGGATCAAATTGACCTGCTGCAAATCTTAAACAGCCAGTGCGCCGCAACGGATTAAAAGCCACCCGCTCGGGATGATCGAGCTACTGGGGAATATAAGGACAAGCCATCCAGCAATCCAGACCTCATAGCGGATAAATCCTGCTTGTATTCGGTTGACAACTGCTGTGCAAGTATGATTTAGGATCATCACAGGACGTCTTACCAGGTCGTTCTTCATGTGTGGCAACTGGTCCCTTTACCCAAGGGACTGTCCACACTGTTTATTCCATTAACAAAAACTTATTGTTTGCATCTCTTTATTCCGATAATGATATGTAATATGGAAAATGTGTTCAAATTAGACGATATACCATTCCCTCTCCTGATAAAGGACACGATGGAATCCCGTTTCACTGGCATTATCTTTGTTTCTTCCGATCAGTTAAAAAAAGGCCTCATCTTCAAAGACGGCCTGCTCTGTGCCATACAGTCCAACAGTACAGATGAACTCCTGGGCAATATCCTTGTCAGTATGGGCACTATAACCGAGGAAGAAAACAACAAATCGATCGAACTCTCCCGGATTGAAAGAAGAAAGCAGGGGGTGATTCTGCTTGAAATGGGTATTGTAAATCCAAAAGAGATAGCCGAAGCACTGAAAAAACAACTGCATAAGCGATTCCTTGACATCTTCTCCTGGGAGCAGGGCACGGTACAGAAAGTTGAAAAAGAACAGATAGACAAGACCTCCGATATTACCAGGACCGAATTCTCACAACTGGTAAGAAAAGGGGTGATGGATTATACCCCCTTCTCATGTATTATTACATCCCTGTCGCCCTATGCAGATGCCCATCCCAAGAAACTCGTGGATAACATGCCCAAGGATATGGGTATTATTATCGACAATGTCGACCAATACAAGGTATCCGAACTTCTTCTCCTGGGCCAGGACCCCCCCCGGGCCCTACTGAGTCTATACTGCACGGGCGTTGTTTCCTTTGAGGAAAGCCAGCATAAAGCGCTTATCGATAAACTCCGCCAGCAACTGAAAAAGATGAAGGATCAGGACCCATTCGAGATCCTGGATATTGACAGAACCATCTCGGAAGGAGGCCTGAAAAGGGCATACATAAGGATCGTCAAGCAGAATCATCCTGATACTTATTCATATGCCGATGATCCCGAGGTAAAACGACTGGCCAATGAAATATTCACTGTGATCCAGAAGGCCTACACATCGGTATTGAGAATACGTGAGGGCAAACCTCCTGAAGATAAAACTGCGATCGATGAAAGCCTTCAGGCTGAACTTCTCTACAGCCAGGCAACTGAAGCCCTCAGAGAGAAAGATTATCGCAAGGCTCTTGACCTGTTCAAACTATCGGTAAAGATGAAACCTGATGAAAGGGTATTCATGGAATCATATGTCAATACCATGTTTCTCAGCTGGCAAAACACCGGAAAAGGAAATACCCTTGAGCTCAAGTCGGCTATCAGGGAAGGCACAAAGAGATTTCCCAACTCCGACTCCTTCTACGTCATCCTTGGATGGATACTCAAAAAAGAGGGATCAAAACGAGCAGTAGATGCCTTCAGGAAAGCCCTGCAGATTAACCGAGACAATGTGGATGCACAAAGGGAGTTACGTCTTATCCAGATGAGAACAAAGAAACAATGAAACACCTCGCAGCACGCTTTCAAGATATCAAATAAATCAATTTTATTACCCCCCACCTTCATCCTCCCCAGGGGGCGAGGACTAAGATGCGAGAGCAGCAAGCTTGCGGGGTATCAGCTAATCAACAGTTCTTTGCAGGCAGACAAGGGATGAATCATAGGCCTTTTGATGAGCGACAATTAAACCTCCACGAAAGGAAATTATAGTTGACGCTGGTCAGCCTTTTTTATTCCATAACTGATGGCGTAGAATTTATAACTGCGCCTTTTTCTTCAAGGAGCTGTCTAACCTTGGGCGGCAGGTATACATAATCTGGATTCATCTGAGAGATTGCATCAAGTATAAGTCTGTTGCGAACATGATCCGGCGCACTTGCATCGTAAATCACTACAATCCGCTGCTGGAGTCTGCATACGCCGCCTTTTCTGTTAATCTTGTCCTCGATTATCTCGATCCCGGCATTAGATGCTGTTTCATAAAGCAGCACAAAGAGGTCTTTTTGCAATTTACGTTCCTTGCTGTCAAATATCATGATCTTCCGAAATCGTCTTCAAACCGAATAATATCATCTTCTCCAAAATAATCTCCCTGCTGCACTTCGATAAACACTAAAGGTTCTTCACTGACATTCTCTACACGGTGTACTGCACCGACAGGTATATCTGCCGATCCGGCGGGCCCGAGGATTATCTGATCCTTGCCAATGGTTACTTTAGCCTGACCAGAGATGACAAACCAGTGCTCACTCCTCTTCTCATGCATTTGCAGGCTCAGTCTTTTCTTAGGCCAGAGCGTTATCCTTTTGATCTTATGATCTGGATGCTCACAGCAGAGAACTTCATAAAAACCCCACGGCCTTTGCTCCGTACTGACGAGAGACCGAACAATCTGGTGATAAATTGCATTATAGTATGGCCCGGATTCTGTCTGCGGTACACACGTATCTGATGCCAGATAAATTCCGGAAAGCCCGGTAATTCCTGCTGCCAATACAAAAAAACAGTTCTTTCCGGCCTGCACACAGAGATCTATCTCTGCTGACGAGGGTTGCCGCACAATGGTTGTAAGAACAGGCGTTGGTACAAACGCTGCAAACAAAAGCGCTATGGTGCTCCCGACACAATGAATGATATCAAATCTTCTTGAACTATGCATGTACGCAGAGACTTTCCGACAGTTATCGGATGATGAGTTATTATCCAGAACAAGCACCTCTGAATTTAAACCTTCCAGAAGAAGCTCATCTTGCAAATCCTGATAGGAATCTGTAACGATCAAGCCTATTCTCATGGACTGGTTATGCTTCATATCAGGATACTATCTTGTTGAATGAGGACATGGCAAGAAAAAAGGGGAGACGCACAGCATCTCCCCTTTTTCAAGATTCAGGGTTTTCATTTTACTTATGCAAATGCCCTTTTATGCATCTGCCTGTGTTTTCTCGGCCGGTTCAGCTGCTTGCTTTGCCGGGCTGTCATCCAGACCCGCTGCCTTGGCAACGAGCATGGCAATATCGATAGCCTTGAGCTTGTCTTCCAGCTCGAGTTCCTTGATTCCGTCCGAAAGCATGGTGTAGCAGAACGGACATGC
>DSAD01000096.1 GCA_011372875.1 Deltaproteobacteria bacterium | reverse complement strand
TGTGGGAGCGGCTTCAGCCGCGATACTATTTTGTGCGTTGTTATAAAATCGCGGCTGAAGCCGCTCCCACAAGATCATTTTTTCGCACATGCAAAAGGTGAGATCTGAAAGCAGCTTCTGCCAAGAGAGGTCAGCCGCGGGAAAATGTCCCGATCTCATGCCCGAGAGGATCTATTATCAGAGCAGAGGTATACCCACTGCTGTCAGCCCCCGAACTCATGCCCGAGAGGTTCTATCTCTTCAGCAGCGTGGTATACAGGGCCTTGAGGCCTGTGTCTGCATATCGCTGGTGTATTCCGAAGTGGAAGCTCAGCTGAGAAGGCCCCTGGTCCACGATCTCGATATTGATATTTTCGTTGTACAGGGCGGTCGCGGCCCTTGCAAGCACACCGGGGGTGTTTTTCATGCCTATACCCACTGGAGACAGCAGACACAGGTCATAGTTGATATCCACGAGATTGGGATTGAGATCCTTTTTGATGGTACCTTTGAGGTCAAAGGCCTTTCCCTCAAGATCCTTCTGATCGACAATAACTGCGATATCGTCCTTGTCCGAGGGGTAGTGATGGGTATTTATACTGTAGTCCCTGAAGATGTCGAGAAGTTCCTTGGTAAAGCCGATCGTCTCGCCGATCATGTCTTTCTGGATATAGACACTGGCGATATCGTCCATGCGGCCGATGCCCACGGCTGCCTCGCTGGATTCTCTGGAGGTCACGATCATGGTGCCCGGCGCCTGCGGATTGTTGGTGTTTCTGATATTGATGGGGATGTTTCTGTTCTTGCAGCTGATCATGGCGTCAAAGTGAAAGACATTGAACCCTCTTGAAGACAGCAGCCTGATCTCCTTGTATGTCAGAACCGGTATTACCTGGGCATCAGATATGATGCGGGGATCCACTTCATAGACGCCGTCGGTGTCCGTCCAGTTCTCGTAGCGTTCTGCCTCGACCGCGTAAGCCACTTCACCGCCGGTGAGATCTGACCCCCCGCGGGAGAGTACGGCAATATCACCTTTCAGCGTGATCCCGTAATAACCGGGGATGATATTTATCCCATCATCGCTCAGACTCAGACGCAGGTTGGCATGGGTGGCCGGCAGCACCTTTGCGTTGCCGAACCGGTCGGAGACCAGAAAGCCGATGTCTTCAGGCAGCATAAGCCTCGCGTTCATGCCCTTTGCCCTGAAATAACGTGTTATAATCTTGGCGTTGAAGTGTTCGCCCCTGGATGCAAAGAAGTCGATCCGCTTCTTGTCGGAGATATTGCTGGTAAGCTCTGATTCGAGGTCATCGACGATGTCTTTTCCGTCAATGCCCAGGTATGAAATAAGGGATTTGAATTTCCCCACTACGCGGTCATAGCTCTGTTTTGCACTGATGTCCTTCCCCCTTGACCTGAAATGGTCTCCCTCTGTCGCGATGTTGAAGAGGTGGTCGGTGACCTTCTCAGTATCACTCGCATCCTTGCCAGGGGCGGATACCACGACATATCGCCTTTTCTTGTCTTCTGCCACGATCCGGCGTACCTTTTCGATCTGACCGGCATTGGCAACAGAGCTGCCGCCGAACTTGCTCACTATCATACCGCTCATATATCCTCCATGTTCGTAAAGGTGCGGGCCGGATCTGACGTGCAGACAGGCCTTGTTTTCCCGGTGCCGCATCATAGCTCAACTTGATCCGCAGTGAAACAGTGAATTCATTGTGTTATATGAAAAAGAACGTGTAAAAAGTAGGAGTGAAAAGGTTTTGAAGCTTTTTTTATAAACAAACGGATGGGGAACTTCAGATCTCCCCATCCACAGTCTAAGATCTTTATTTGGGATCTATTTATAAGGATCCCCTAAGAGGGATGACAACCTTGCATGCAGCATTTACAATAGGATACACGATGGGGGATGATGTCAGTGCCGGGTGTGTTCCCATCTGGAATTTTACCATGTCGTCAGCCGTCATCCTGTGCATGATGCAGGCGCTCAACACGTTTATCATCTCTCCGACAGGCTTGCCTCCGGATATGGAACCGCCCATGATAACGCCCGTGTCTTTGGAGAATATGAGTTTTACCTTTGTCTGGCAGGAATTTGGCATACCGCCAGGATGCGTATCAGGAGCCTCTGCCGTACCTATGACAGTCCTTGCCCCTATCTGGTTTGCCACCCTTTCCGTGAGTCCTGCAACACCGAAGGCCCTCCCGTTGATCACCGTGGAGAACACGCTGATGGCACCGCAATTCTGATGGTTGGGCGAAAACAGATTCGCACCTGCAATCCTGGCCTCTGAGGTTGCTATGGATGCAAGCATGACCCCGGTCGGTCTTCCGTCAAAGAATGACTGTTTTTCCGCACAGTCACCGCAGGCGTATATATCCGGGTCAGTATAGGTCTGCATGTAGCGGTCCACTTTTATGGTATTCTTGAACCCCATCTCCAGACCGGCCTTTTTGGCGAGATCGTTGCTGGGAACAGCGCCTATGCCCAGTATCACCATATCCGCCTTGAGTTCTTTGCCTCCCGAGAGTCTTACCCCGGTGACCTCTCCATTGCCTAAGATGGCCTCGACCCTTTCATTTACCAGGATTTTTACACCGGTTTCCTCCATTTTTGCCTGTGCCTCGTCACAGAACTCGTTGTCCATGGCCATTTGCAGACAGCGGGGAAGGGCCTCTACAACAGTTACCTTGATATCCCTGCCTTTTCTGCACTCGTCGGCAAACTCCATGCCGATGAAGCCTCCGCCGATGATTACCAGGTCCTTTACATCGTCCATCTTACGGTGGACTTCCGACAAATAGTCGAATTCCTTCTTGACCGGGAACACATTCTCCTTGTCTATGCCCGGGATGGGTGGTAAGAGCGGAACCGATCCGGTGGCGAAGACGAGCTTCTCATAGCCTATTTCCTGCCCGTCTTTCATGGTGACCACCTTCTTTTTGCGGTCGACATCGACGGCCTCTCCTTTTATCAGTTCTATGCCGTTGTTTTCCAGAAGACCATCGGGGATAACATTGTTTTCCGGTCCGCCGACTGTGCCGTAAATATACGGTATGCCGCACGGGATAAGAACTGTCCCTTCTTTTCTGATAAGGATGACCTTCTTGTCAGGATAGTGTCTTCTGCAGCTGATACCTGCAGTAATACCCGATAATCCGCCTAAAACAACTACATCTGCTTTTTTCATTTCTTCTCCTCCATGGCTTTTTATAATCGTAAGCAAATAAGCCTATTTGTGTTGCCTGTATTATTTGCTCATTGTGTTTATGAGGGTATCCCTGTTTATCACAGACATAATCAGAATCAAAGCAATTATAGTAC
>DSAD01000022.1 GCA_011372875.1 Deltaproteobacteria bacterium | reverse complement strand
GGCCAATGCATCAATGGCATGTACATACCTTATCCTCAACCGGAACCTCTCTCTCATATGCAACCTCGGCGCTGCAGGCGCAGCAACTGAAAGATACCGCCTCGGACAGTGTCTCCATATTCATACGATCATCGAGCCGGACAGGCCTGGTATAATGACAGGAATCCCCCATGAGCACCATCCGGGCATTCTGGACAGTTTTGAAACAGCTGTGCTGGCCACGCAGGACCGGCCCGTGATAACGAGAGCCGAAAGGGACATGGTTGCACCTGCGGCTGACCTCATCGATATGGAGGCAGCATCAATCGCACAGGCATGCAGACATTTCACCATGCCCTGCTATGTCTTCAAGTTCGTAAGCGACACCGCAGGCCATACACGGACAGACTCGATCGCAGAGAACATAGTAAGCCTGGGAGAGTCTTTTTATGCATTCTTCCAAAACAGGGTTCAGGGTCCCCTCTTTAAGGCGGCAGGGTTCTGATGATATCCAGGCCCGGCTTCTTACGCTTGACAACACAAGGACCTAATAAGTATCTTTGTCGGAAAACATTTCCGGGGGTATATTGATTTGTATATGAAAACAGCATCAAAAGCGGTCGATTACCTCCGCATGATCAGGTTCTCACATACCATCTTCGCTCTGCCCTTTGCCCTTGCAAGCGTGGTTCTCGTAAGCCGCAACCATACGCTGAATGTGCACTCTGTATTGTGGATCATAGTGGCCATGGCAGGGGCACGATCATTTGCCATGGGTTTCAACCGGCTGGCAGATGCATCCATAGACTCCAGAAATAAGCGCACGGCAATGCGTGAAATACCCAAAGGGGTCATATCAAGAAAAGAGGCCGGGTTCTTTGTCATTGTATCAGGGGCTGTCTTTGTCTTCTCGGCAGCCATGCTCTCCGGAGATTGTTTCTTGCTTTCGTTTCCTGTGCTAGGGATACTTTCGCTCTACTCATACACAAAGCGCTTTACCTGGCTTGCGCATATATTCCTGGGTTTTGCAATCGGGCTTGCCCCCATGGCGGTATGGGTCGCTCTCACCGGAAGCCTGTCATGGAAGATAGGCGTACTCTGTGCAGCTCTGCTTACCTATATTGCAGGTTTTGATATCCTCTATGCCTGCCAGGATGCAGATTTCGACACAGCAGAAGGACTTTACTCCATACCGTCCGTATTCGGCATAAAAAAGGCACTGATCATCTCAAGGATCATGCACTGCATAAGCATAGGGGCGCTGGCCGGGCTGTACTGGCTGTTCGCCCTGAGCCCTGTTTACCTTGTCTTTACAGGCATCATCGCCATGCTCTTTGTCATAGAGCATTCACTCGTAAACCCTGATGACCTCTCCAGGATCAACCTTGCATTCTTTCACGTCAACAGCGTGATATCGGTCATGGTCTTTGTAGCAGTGTTCTCAGGAGAGATGCTCAGAGGTGTCATATGAAAGAGAGGATAGTTGTCGGCATCACCGGTGCATCAGGTTCAATATATGCGAAGAAGCTCCTGGAGAAGCTGTTACCACTGCCCTATGAAATACACCTGGTGATCTCCGACATGGGGGAAAAGGTGCTTGCCCATGAGCTCAGTACAATCCCTGAGGAATTTATCAGTGCAATCTCGGAAATTGATCCATCCAATGAAATAATTGTGCACGACAGCTCGAACATGTTTGCACCTGTTGCAAGCGGATCGTTTCCCGTCAAGGCCATGGTGGTGATACCCTGTTCCATGAAGACCCTGGCATCCATTGCAACAGGTTACACGAGCAATCTCCTTGAAAGGGCATCGGATGTCTGCCTGAAGGAACAACGGCCGCTTATCCTTGTCACAAGGGAATCGCCTCTCAGCCGTGTTCACCTGGAGAACATGCTCAAGGCCCATGAGGCAGGTGCCACGATCATGCCCGCCTCCCCTGGATTCTACCATCATCCTTTAACGATTGACGATCTGATTGAAAGCGTCATCGCCCGCGTGCTCGACCACCTAGGAATAAAAGACCATGACGCAGCACGGTGGGAAGGCAAATAGCCATGCCTCATAAAAAGGCGTCTCGCGGATACAGGAACCTGGGCGAGTTTATAGCCAGGCTCGAGGACGAGGGAGAACTCATCAGAATAAAGGAAAGGGTATCGCCTGTCCTCGAGATCACTGAATTTGCAGACCGCTTTTCAAAGAGCCCTAACGGGGGCAAGGCGCTCCTTTTCGAGGATGTGGAAGGTTCGGCCTTCCCGGTTCTCATAAATGCGTTCGGCAGCATGAAACGGATCTCGCTTGCGCTAGGGTCTGACCCGGACAGTCTGGCATCCAGGCTCGAAGATATACTCGAACAGGGACCTCCGGGCACAATAATGGAAAAACTCAGGCTCATTCCCAAGGCATATTCCTGGTCCAGATTCTTTCCTGGAACGAGCCGGATGAAGTCTCCCCCCTGCCAGGAGGTGGTACTTACAGGCAGCGATGTCGACCTGTTCAGTCTCCCCATACTCAAGTGCTGGCCAAAGGACGGAGGCCGGTTCGTGACACTGCCGGTAGTAATCAGCAAAGGCCTTTCCGACTCGAAGAGGAATGTGGGAATGTACAGGATGCAGATCTATGACCGTAACACCACGGGCATGCACTGGCATATACACAAGGATGGGTCTCACCACTTTCACGAATATAAGAAGGCGGACCGGCGCATGCAGCTGGCCGTAGCAATAGGGACCGACCCGGCAGTCACCTATGCCGCTACCGCACCCATGCCCAGGGGCATCGACGAGATGATCCTTGCAGGCTTTATCAGGCAGGAATCTGTCCCCATGGTAAAGGGCATAACCGTTGATATAGAGGTCCCGGCAGAGGCCGAGTTCATCCTGGAGGGTTATGTCGACCCGGAAGAAACAAGGATCGAGGGCCCTTTCGGCGACCACACAGGCTACTACAGCCTCGAGGATGAATACCCGGTATTCCATGTTACCGCCATCACACACAGGAAAAACCCGGTGTACAGCGCTACTGTCGTGGGCAGGCCGCCCATGGAGGACTGCTATTTGGCACTGGCTACCGAGCGGCTGTTCCTGCCCCTTATCAAAAAGGTCATGCCCGAGATAAAGGACTATCACCTCCCCTTGGAAGGGGTTTTCCACAACATTGTCTTTGTCGCCATAGACAAGCTCTACCCTGCTCAGGCCTTCAAGCTCATGAGCGGACTGTGGGGGTCCGGTCAGATGAGCTTTTCCAAAGCCATCGTTGTCGTCGATGACGAATCCCTGCTGAAAAGACCTGACCAGCTGTTAAGACATATTCTTGAATCCATAGATATTGAATCAGATATCATGC
>DSAD01000269.1 GCA_011372875.1 Deltaproteobacteria bacterium | reverse complement strand
ATACGGTTCTGGGCAGATTGATCGCATGGAGATGCTTTGACAGAAACCAGTACTGCAATGCAAAGCCTACCACCTCGGTAATTACGGTCGCATACGCTGCTCCGAGATAACTGTACCTGGGAATGAGAATCATGTTCAGCACGATATTTATAAGGGCGCAGAATCCGACTGCATACATTCCAAGATTCTGCCGGTCAATAGAGGCCAGAACCGTGCCGAAGAGCGTAGTGGGAAACATGAGCACGCCTGCCCATATGAGGATCTCAAGGACAGGAACGGCGGGGTTATAGGATGATCCGAATATCAGGGGAATTATCATGTCAGCAAGGAAAGTCACTCCTACCCCGACAGGCAGCCCCATCAGAAGGAGATATTTGAAAGAGTTCTCATATATACTGATCAGATTCTCATATGAGGTCTTGAAGTATCTGGATATGACCGGAAAGAGGGCATTAACAATTGCAGCGGGTATAAGTGTGAATACCAGCACTATCCTGTAGGCCGCGTTATACAAGCCGACGACCTCATTGCCTTTCATGAACGAGAGCATTACTGAATCCACCCAGAAATACAGCATGACAAAAAACGCCGACAGGCCGAAAGGAAGGGCCTTTCTCACCGTGATCTTCCAGAATCTGAGATTCAGCCCCATTATCCAGGGCAGCCATCTCGAACCGGGCTTCAAGACCCTGATATTCAAAACACTTAAGGCATAGAACAGAACGGCCGCTCCGGATACCGTATAAATCACAGCTATACCGACAATACTGAACCTGTTTGCAATGGCATATACAATACCGCTGAAAAGGAGAACATCCTTGAGGATTATTCCCAGAGATACAAGTTCCATCTGCTCACAGGCACGGAAAACCGAATATATCATCTCGGTAAATGAACCCAGGATGACATACAACCCGATGAACAGGACCACCTGTACAGTATTAGAAGGATACCCCAGAAGATGAACCGTCAGCATCATGATCATCATGACTGCTGCAGAAAGAAGGATCTTGATGCAGCTGACATTGCTGAGATATTTCTTTACCTGAGCACTTTCTCTTGCAAGTTCCCTGATCATAAGAGACTGTAGGCCGATGTCGGCCAGCACACCGAACATACCTGCCAGGGCCAGGGCAAAGGACAGCACGCCGAATCCGGAGGCCTGAAGATACCTTGCCGCATACATGATGTAGAGGAATGCAAGTATCTTTGACACGACATGTGCTGATAAAAGCACGAATGCATTCTTAAAAATTCGTTTCGCTGTCTTCATTGCGGGCGTTTAATATCCTGGTTGATATTATATTCTGATTCTTCACAATTACAGGCAGGGGAATGCATGGCTCTGCTCTCCCATGAATTTGAATAGACCGGCTTTTCAGTGTATCGTGCCTTCGTTTACATGACGTTTTAAATCTTCTTTTTCTGAATGCTCTCTTATAACTTCCATCTTCTGAACATAGTGATTTTCATTGAATGCCGGGACAAGCTTTTTGAGAATCGCCACAGCAGTTTCTTTGTCGCCTGAATCCTTAAGCAGAAGTGCAAACCGCTCGATGGCTTCATAAAGCACTTTCTCATCAATCCCCCCGGCATTGTTGCACACCTTGATCTTGTCAAATGCCGTGCTGACAACCCCTTCCCCATCTATGAGCAGATCTTCATACAATTTCTCTCCGGGCCTGAGCCCTATATACTCTATCTTGATATCACGTTCGGGGATAAGTCCGGCAAGGCGGATCAGATTCCTGGCCATATCAGCAATCTTTACCGGCTCACCCATATCGAGAAGGAACAATTCACCGCCATTACCCATGGAGCCTGCCTGCAATACCAGCATAACGGCCTCGGGAATAGTCATGAAATAGCGCGTTACTTCAGGATGAGTGACTGTTACCGGCCCCCCTTCGGCTATCTGCTTGTGGAAAAGGGGGACAACACTTCCGTTGCTGCCCAGGACATTGCCGAACCGAACGACAACAAACTTGGTCCCGTTGCCGTTCAGGGACTGGACAACCATCTCTGCGACCCGTTTTGTCGTTCCCATTACCGAGGTAGGTCGCACGGCCTTGTCTGTGGATATCATGACGAACTTTTTCACTTGGTGTCTGGCGGCGACACCTGCCAGTTTGAATGTGCCGATGATGTTGTTGTTCACGGCATCGAGAGGCGAGAGTTCCATCATGGGCACATGCTTGTATGCAGCTGCATGATACACATATTGCGGTTTGTATGTGTTGAATATCCTGTCCAGACCCCGCCTGCTTCTGACATCTCCGATGCACGGGATCACTTCTGTAATGCCCACTATATTTCGAAGTTCCATATCTATCTGATACAGCGGGGTTTCAGCGTTGTCTAAAAGGATGATCTGTTTCGGATTGAAGGCACAAACCTGCCTGGCCAGTTCCGACCCTATCGACCCCCCGGCACCTGTTATCAGTACGGTCTTGTTTTCTATTTCGGAGCGCACCAGCTGCATATCAATTGATATCTGGTCCCTTTTCAGGAGATCTTCGACATTGATATCCCTCAGCTTGTCCGCGACATTATTTTCAATCCGCTCCGAGAGCGAAGGGATCACCTTGAAACGCACACCCAGCCCTTCACAGGACTCGATGATCGCGACTATGTCTTTCGGTTTCAATGTAACATCAGCAATCAGGATGTCTTCAACCTCATAATAACCGACCAGTTCAGGTATATCCTCTAGAGACCCGAGAATGGGTGTTCCATGAATCTTCATACCCTTGTTCTGAACGTGGATATCTACAAACCCGCAGACCTTGTAGCTGAATTTTCTGTAATCACGCACCTCCCGAAACAGGCTTTCTGCAAGATCCCCTGTACCTATTATCAAGACCCTTTTTGCATCCTTCCTGGCCTTGCGGAAAAAGGATATCTCATGAAAAAACTCCTGATGCCGCTGATAATACAGCCGGATAAAAAGCCTTATCCCGCCTATAAGGACCAAGGTTAAAACGAAATCCGCAAAAAGGACTCCTCTTGAAAAACCTTGAAAATGATGAAACATGGCGAGATAAACTACAAAGAGCAGAGACCCCGCAACTGAGGCCTTGATGACATTGAGCAGGTCCCGTATCCCGGCATATCTCCACATGCCGCTGTATAGATCGAAAAAGAAGAAACTGCATATCTTTATTAAAACTAACGGACCAATAGTAAGTATTATCTGGTTTCTGATAACAGAATTGAATACCCCATCAAATCTGAGCCAATGCGCGCTGTAATAGCATACAGATATCAAGGCTATATCCAGCAGAAGGATAACCCAGAAATTCCTTTTCATAAAAAATTGCATCTTATTGAGCCCGT
>DSAD01000194.1 GCA_011372875.1 Deltaproteobacteria bacterium | reverse complement strand
GTAATAAAATAGATTCTTTGATACCTCGTACGCTTGCTGCGGGGTAGTTCATCTGCCAAGGACTGGCTTCAGGAAAGGGTGGCAATGATGCATGGTATGGTTACCCTTGATATTATAGCCCCCCCGGTTCTTTGTTAGTGCTCGTTACCGAAGAAGAATTTGACCCTCTGCCTTATCAGCTCCTGTTCGACTTCCGGATCGAAGTCTCCTTTCCGGTTGAGGATAATGTCAGCCCAGGGTAACGTGCGGGTCTTCACCTCGAGTCGTTTGACTAGATCGTCTACACTGCCCAGATGACGGGCCGGCACACCGCCTACGATATCACCTTGCGGAACGTCTTTAACGACGACGGCACCGGCGGCTACGATCGCGTTCGGGCCTATGGTCACTCCGGGCAGGACAATGGATCGATAACCGATGAAGACGTTGTCTCGAATATCGATTCTGCCGACGGAATCCAGCCGGACGTTGTAGGCCCTGTTCAGAACGGCAATTGAAGCGTCATGACCGATCAGGGCGCAGCTTGAAAGGCATACATTGTTTCCCAGGCGAACATATTTCGGGTCAGGCACGCAGATGTCCGTGTTGATCAGACAGTTATCCCCCATGGAATGGAAATATTGACGATGACGCAGGAATTCAGCGTACTCATCGTTACGCGGCTTGCAGATCCTGAGATAGAGGCTGATCAGTCTGCCCCGATCCCATGCCAGTTTGCGCAGAGTTTTTCTGAATATATGGCTAAGCATTATCCCCTCTCTTGCCGGTAGATCGCTCAACGGTACGATAAGGGTACACCTCATCCGGCTGAGAGCACAATATAAAATTCTCATTCGGATGATACCTTGAGCTGCTCTTTGCGTTCCCCAGGCAGTCCATGATCCCGAGTATCCATGTCAGAGGATATTTGGGGTTGCCCTTGTGGTTTTGATGGTGTATTTCCACTACGCTTTTGCAATGGGAAGGAGACACTTATGGGGTTCATGGCGAATACGTCGAGCATGTATCAGTACACGGTTAAAGGCGATCTCCCGACAGACAATATGGGAGAGTGGGTTCGACAGTGTCTTGAAAAGAACAGTTTCAAACCCATCGATTTAACCCCGGAGCCTGAGTCTGTGGGCTGGGTGAGGTATGATGATCACATGAATTCCGCATTTGTCAGCGAGGGAGTGTTCCGGTTCGAAGACTACTTCATATTCACCCTGAGGCAGGATACACGCAAGGTCCCCTCGGCGCTCCTTAAGAATCTTCTTGAACAGGAATGTGCGCAGTGGCTTCAAGAACGGCCGAAGCTGAAAAGGGTGCCTTTCAAGCGCAGGGCCGAGATGCGTGATGACATTCAATCTGCCCTGATGTCCAAGGCCCTGCCAACACCGTGCGTATACGATGTCTTGTGGAATACACAGACAAATACTGTTTCCATCTCGTGCATCAGCACCAAGATTCTCGATAAGATCGAAGAGGAGTTTGCCAACACGTTCGAAGGGCTTTCCCTTTTACCCATTCATCCCATAAGCCGTGCGCTCATGGTCCTGGAAGAAGGCATGCATCAGGCCCTGGACAGGTTGAACCAGGCATCCTCGAATGACGTGCTTTTGCAGATCAAGAAAAACAAGTGGCTCGGCTGGGATTTTTTCCTCTGGCTCATGTATCAGACATCACAGGGCTCGTCAGAGTACCGGGTGAATCAGGCAGGTCCTGCGCCAATGGATGACCAGTTCATCGGCTATCTTTATGACCGGTTTGTGCTTGTCGAGGATCATGAAGACGGTGTGAGGAAAAGCTCCATTACCGGCCCGCAGAAGGAATTTACTGAGGCCCGCAGGGCGCTCAGGAACGAGAAGAACATTACCGAGGCGCTCGTGTATCTTGAAAAGGATGGTCTTAAATGGAAGATGAATCTTAAAGGGGATATCTTCTCCTTCGGTTCATACACCTGTCCGCCGGTCAAGATCGAGAAAGATGAGTTGACCGATGCCGAATCGGAACGCGAAGCGGTCTTTTACGAGCGGATGTACCTCATGGAGACAGGGATTCAGCTCTTGAATTCGATGTTTGCTGCCTTTCTGGACGAGCGCATAACCGGTAAATGGTCTGAAAAGATCGCACTGATCAATGCT
Source organism: Deltaproteobacteria bacterium (assembly GCA_011372875.1). Lineage (GTDB taxonomy): Bacteria > Desulfobacterota > Desulfomonilia > UBA1062 > UBA1062 > DSAD01. Next base: position 1,213 of record DSAD01000194.1, on the reverse strand, counting down.
TGGATCTATCAGTAATAACAGCTTGCCGCATGGTTATCCCTGCATCTTCATCGACTGAGAAGAACAGGCTGCGGATTCACTCAGGGGATACCTGTCAGCTTGCCGCGGGGCAGTGCATTTATTCACACTGCATTTATTCCTGTTGATTTTCTCTCTTGATCATGCTGATATCAAAAGAAATGCTATTCTTTCGTTCAGTGCCGGCAGAGATCATCCAGGTAAATGAGAAGGTTACGGTAGATCTGTTTGTAAAACGCAAGGATAAACTGGTACCCTATCTGCCGAAGAACTCGACGTATACCGAGGTCAACTTTTCCGAGATATCCCATTTGGGGATCAGGAAGTTCTATGTCAGGGGAAAAGACAGGCAGCACCTTGAGCGATATATGGCCAGGTATATCGACAGGATCCTGACCAACCCCGAAGTCCCTTCAAAGGTAAAGGTGAACGCCTTCTACGTCACTTCATCACAGACCATGCAACAGGCTTTTGAAGACCCCAGGGCCGAACATCTCGATAATATCAAACGATCGGTAAAGCCCATGCTGAAAAATATCATGAAAAATGAGAGCATACTCAAGGATCTTTTTTCTATCACCCAGCATGATTATTACACATACACCCACAGCGTGAATGTGGGGATATTCGCTACCGCCCTGGCAGTACGGTATTATGTAGATAGCGGCAACAAACTCGACCTGAACATGGAGAAGCTCAGTTACGGCTATTTCCTCCATGATATAGGAAAGTCGAGAATCCCCCTGAATATACTCAACAAGCCGGGATCCCTTACGGAAGAAGAGTGGGTTATCATGAAGATGCACCCGGAGTGGGGATACTCGATCCTTATGGAGACGGGCCATCTTACCGATGAGGCGGCCTATATCGCCCTGCAGCACCATGAACAGATAGACGGATCCGGTTATCCGTTCGCAAAGAAGGGCAGCGACATCCACCCCTGTGCGCGAATCTGTGCCATTGCAGACACCTTTGACGCACTCACGAGCGCCCGTCCATACAAGGAGGCCATCGGCCCGTATGATGCTTTAAAACTCATGCAGAAACAGAGCATCTATGATTTTGATTACACTCTGCTGACAACCTTTATCAGGATGCTGGCCCCCTGATCCGACAGAGATATCCTGATGCCTTCCTGATTTTATCTTGATTTTACAGCCCCAGCTGATAAGAGTTACTTCTTAAACCCGTATAT
>DSAD01000243.1 GCA_011372875.1 Deltaproteobacteria bacterium | reverse complement strand
CTGATATCGAAGACCACGGCATCACCATATTGCCTGGGAAGGATCTGCTTGATGGCTGTTTCGAAATCCTCGGTAATGAAAGGCCTTGCAAGGTTATTGGGTATCTTAGCATTATCTATGCGCAGTGCGAGATTATCTCCATCGCGATTAACATCAAATGATGCCCTTCCGTCAAGGCTTATCTGAAGCCTGGATTTGTTGTCGATGTTCATAAAATCCACGCTCTTTATGCTCAGTCCGAAAACACATACAGGTGCAGCAAGAAACCCTACAAGCGCCATTAGGATCATGATCTTTTTCATCTTGTTACTCCCCCTCTTCCTTCCTAAGAGACAATACGACTTCTCGTGTATTTACGCGTCCCATATAATCTTTGAAGTGCTGTTTTATCGTGACCCCGCCCAGTGAGATCTTCGTGACGATACCCGAATTTTCTCCTATGAGTGTACCCGGAGTTATGATGTAACCGATGCCCGAGGATTCCTGGACTAGTGCCCTGTTTGTTTGTCCCATGATAATTCCCACGAGTTCAATTTGAGACAGGGAAAGTTTCTGGAGAGGATCGGTAATCTTTGAGGGATCTCCCATGGCGAGATTCACAGGTGTGGCAAGCTCAAAGGGCTGGAAAGGATCCCTTGTGCCGGAAACCATATATTCCGGCTTGTGTTTCTCTTCCTGGATGAGCACTGGTTTTACCTTCTCCTTTTTCTGTGTTTCGACCTTTTTTGGCTGGGTTGTCTCCGGTGCCGGACTTTTTCCTCCGCCAGAGCATGAACACAGACATACGAGAAACAGTATCATAGCCAAGGAGATGTATTTATTCATTTCTTCTCTCCTTTTTTAGCAGTATCAGTGTCTGAGTTTTCAATGAACTTATAGGTGATTGCATTGCACGATGTGTTGAGTTTGCCGGTATCCTTTTTCAGTGATGAAAGGGTGATATTGGTAATGTTGACAATCCTTGGCATCTTCGAGATCTTGTCAAAGAATAGAACGAGATCCTTATATGTTCCTTCAATCTTCAAATCCACGGGGATCTCGGCATAAAAATTCTTTGGGACCTCAGCCTTGGGTTTGAAAAGGGTGAAGGTAAGTCCGGAGGCCTTTCCCAGTGCCGAGATGTTTTCCAGCAGTGTCGGGATCTCACTCTTGTTGGGGAGCTGCTTGAGGGCTATATGGAGTTTTGCCCTGGTCTCGTCGAGTTCAGCCTCATATCTTGGCTTTTCTTTAACGATATCCCTTTTTGCAGACAATTCCTGCTTGAGCTGGGTGAGTTCAGGCTCGATGGCCCTTATATCCGAAAGGACCGGTCTATAGAAGAATTGCCAGTAGATGCCCAATATTGCCCCTAGAATAAGTATGAGTACAAGTACCTTGACAAGGGCTTTCTGTCTAAGAATGATATCAATTACGTTCATTTTCCACCTCAGGCCGGCAACTTAATTTTACACGTTATGGTAAATCTATGGTATTCACCCTGCCTCTGGGTCAGCACCAGGTCAATATTGTCAAAATAGGGAGATGCCTGGAGCTTTTTCATAAACGTCGCGATTGTTGGATTGTCGACCGCAACACCATCGAGAGAGAGGGAATTCCCTGTATTCTTCAAAGACGTGATCCATGCCTTTTCCGGGATGATGATGCTAAGCTGGTCTAAGACCTCAACTGGTCCGCCCTTTTTTGTGTTAAGGTCGTTGATGATATCCAGTTTCCGCTCCAGTTCCTGCTTTTGTTTTTTGAATTTTTCTATCTCTCCTGCCTCGGCAGTGAGTTTCTTGATCTCAAGCTTTGTTTGTGCAACCTCCTGCTGCAGTTGTTCCCTCTGGATGGTCACAGATGCCTGAACAAACCAGGACAGGATAAAAACCAAGGTTACACAAAGGACGAGAAGCGTAAGATGTTCGATAAGGGCCTTTCGCCTCAGTTCCGATTTTATGGGAAGTAGGTTGATCTTTACCATTTATAATCGGCCCTCCTTAATGCAAGTCCAACCGCCACTGCCATTTGCGGAGCGATGTAGGACATATATTCCGGGTCAAAGACTTTCTCGTCCCATGTTATATTGTTGAAAGCGTTTATTGTTTCAACAGGGATGTCCATCTGTTTTTCCAGGAGCGTTACCAGCCCGGGTATTCTGCATGATCCTCCCGACATATAGATCCTTTCGATATTTTCATTGACCATGGTGGAGAGAAAGAAATCCAGGGTTCTGCGTATCTCCTGAACATATGTCTCGGCAGCCATCTTGAATATGTAATTGATCCTTTCCAGGTCTATGCCCTCGATATCCGAGCCGGTCTTGATATTTTCAGCACGCTCATAGCTTACCCCGAATTCGCGCTGTATCCTTTCTGTAAGTTGTCTTCCGCCCATCGAGATATCCCTGGCAAAGATAGACATTCCATCTTTAAGGATATTGATATTGATCATGGATGCCCCGGCATCCACAAGAGCAACAATCGATTCAGGGGCATCGGGGTAGTTTACTTCGTACATGGTCTCGAGGGCAAACACATCGATATCCATGAGCATGGGTTTCAGGCCTGCATTGCGAACAGCCGAAGCGTAATCGTCAACGAGCTCCCTCTTTGAAGCTACAAAGAGTACATCCATCATGTCTGAGCGTTCCAGGCTTTCTCCAAGCACGAAAGAGTCCAGATAGACATCATTAATATCAAATGGGATGTACTGTTCGGCTTCAATAAGAAGGGTTTCCTGGAGTTCCGATTCACTCATCAAAGGCAGCTCAGCCTTCTTGACGATAACGGAATGTCCGGATATTGCGGTTGCAGATCCCTTTGTTCTTACCTTGAGGTTGTCTCTGAGATTCCTTATTGTATCAACCACGGTCTCAGAATCCATGATATCCTTATCAACAATACATTCAGAGGGTATGAGCCCGAGTCCGATGGACTTCAGTTCGTATCCGCCACGAACCTTTGCAATGTCCACCATCTTGATGGATTGTGATCCGATATCCAGTCCTAATAACGTTTTTTTATCAAAAAACATCAAATCACCCCGTGATCATTTCTTTGTTTTCTTGAATACGACAATTAAATCCCCTGGTTTTACAAGATTCATTTCCTGAATTATCACATGCTCTATGTAGGCCATATTTTCCTTGAGCATTGTTGCTTCCTGTGTAAGTGCAACATTCTTTTTCTGTAAGGACGCATTGTTCTGTTTGAGACTCAAGAGTTCCTGATGCAGCTGATATCCCCGTATAAGACCTTTTCCCCCGGGCACAGTAAATATCAGCACTAGGGAGATCATCACTATAAAGCCCAATACGATGGAACGTGAGATATTCATCGTTTTCAGTATATCCTAATAGTAGCGTGTTATCATTAAAAATCAAATCTTTTATAAACATAGCCTCTCTATCGG
>DSAD01000143.1 GCA_011372875.1 Deltaproteobacteria bacterium | reverse complement strand
GTATATATCATTGAATTATGTTAAGCAATAAAGCCTTACTTGTGCACCGCATTGTTCAAAAGGAGAAGATCCTTGCCTCACATAAATGTCCTGAAAAGATCATACGAAACCGAGCTTGTCATCTTTGACAAAGACGGAACGCTTCTCGATTTTAAAGAAACCTGGATAGCCATCATTCAGGAACTCATTCATGCAATCGATGCATATCAACCCATGACCGGAGATCTTCAGGAAAGGATAGAACATGCCCTGGGCATATACCCTGACAAGAAGGAAATCGACGGGTATGGCCCGCTTGCAATGGGGACATTCTCCGAATGCAATGCATTGATCTGCTATTGCCTGTACCGTGAAGGCCAACGGTGGGACATGGCACAGAACATAGTTGAAAAAGTGGGAAAACAGGTCTTCGGTCCTGCAACGAGGAAGCGGAACGTAAAGGCCGCGCCCGGCGCATTGGAATTACTCAAGGCTCTCAAATCACGGGGCATTGCAACTGCCGTCGCTACGAATGACAAAGAATCTGATGCCCGTGTCGACATGGATCTGATCGGGGCATCACCCTACATTGACCTTGTTGTGGGTGCCGACAGTGTAGCAAATGCCAAGCCCGCCCCTGACATGGTTGAGAAGATCTGCTCATCACTCGGAAAGACCTCGCGGAACTCCATCCTTATTGGGGACACCATCATGGACGCACTGCTGGGAAGAAATTCAGGGGTAATGCTCACCATCGGCGTCAGCGGCATAGTCTCACCCGAGACACTTGCAGAACATGTGGATGTGGTTGTCTCATCATTGAAAGATATTACTTGAAGCCACACCTCCAGGAGAATTCTCATAATCAATTTATTCGATCACTATTCTGGACAAGTATGACGTGAAGCCTTTATTCTTTTAAGAACCCGTCTATCTTTTCCTGGATGCCCTCAAGGATATGTATCTGCTCCAGACAGATATTCATACAGTCGCGCCTCTTTATATTTCCTGTGTGCCTGAAATTGTTCGTCAAGACTTTTTCAAGCATGTCTTTATCATCATTCGAGAGCACTCTGGAATGGAAGTGTTCCCTGAGCATCTTCTTGAAGACCGTATCGGTTAAAACCGGCGTGCACAGCTCAACACCCAAATCCTTGTCTGTATCATTTTCAGGCAACCCCCTGACATATTCCTTAATGCGCTCCATGTTGGAAAGTATCTCACTCCTGAGATCCTTCAGCATGCGTTTCTGGAAATCCCTGCGCATCATCCATGGTATGATGATAACCACGCTCAGGGTGAGTATAATGATAAAGATCTTTTCCATAGCTGGTTACCTATATCAAATCCGCATCAAGCATTACCAGTATCAATTTTGAGAAGATGGCGGGATCATATTCCCGAGGTGTCCTTTCTTTCATGAATTTGAGAGCATCGAGCAGTGTCATGGGCTGCCTATATACCCTGGGAGAGATAAGGGCATCGAGTGTATCCATTATTGCACATACCTTGACAAAGAAATGGATATCCGTTCCTGAGAGGGATCTCGGATAACCTGACCCGTCGGGCCTTTCATGGTGTTCCAAGACAATATGAGCCATCTCAGGGGTCATTCCCCGGATCTTTGTCATAATCTCATATCCCCATTGAGGATGCTGCCTTAAGCACGACCAGGGACCATCGCTCAAAGATCCTTCCTTATTGAGAACTTTCCCTGGTATACGCATCATGCCTATATTATGAAAGAAATAACCCAGGGAGACCTCTTCAAGCGTGTCTCTCTTCAGGCCGCCAAGCACCTTCATGACAAACCAGGTGGCCAGAATACCCACATTGAGTGAATGCCCAAAGGTAACCATAGGATGAGAGGGTGCTCTGCATACATTTTGCTGCATAAGAGAGAATACCTCCCCCAGGGCCTCGGGATCCTTAAAGATCTGCTCTATCATGATGGCAATAATCTGTTTCATGTCTGCCACAGATATTCTTGCAGGCATCCTAAAAGCGTTTTTTATCCTTCTGAAGGCCATATAGTAAAAAAACTCTGCCTTTTCAGACGAACTCAGATAGGGGCTGGAGAGTATCTCATCGAGATTATCATTGAGATAATAGAGCAGTTCCGAAGCAGACCTCTTGTCAATGAATACCCATTGTCTCCCCTCTGAAGGACCTTGTGCGGCTTTCTCATCGGGCGCATATACACGATTGCATTCGTGCATGATCTTTACCTTTCCCTTGGCGTCCATGCGATAGATCTTCAGCGGAATTCGTCTTCCGGGACACAGCCAGAGACAAGGTATCGAATAGTATCCTGATTCTGCATAACCCGAAGGACCGGCATTTATCAGACGTGTCAAATAGCCGGTTCTTCGTTTCCTGGTGGAAATCGTTTTGCCCCGGGCAGGACTGTTGACCCCCGGGCTATGGGGCATCCGCAGAGGCACATGAGTATCAAATCCACTGCCATTGGAACTACTCATGTCTCACCACCTTTTTAGGCGTTTCCCTTCGTTGCTGAATCATCCAGTGACCAGGTGGATATACAGAAATTCTTATCCTGCCGGAACAAGCTCTGATTCAGAGAATACCTCGGCTGTAAAGATCTCCAGAGAATCAGACTCCTTCCATCCCCCAGGTTCAAGCCCTGCCTTTTCACTCAGATGCCTCAAGGTTTCAAGGGCATTCCATCCATTTCTTAAAGGCACCTGCGGAAGTATGACCGCAACATGAAGACCTTTTTTCAGTATAATCCCATGAGTACCCACACGATATTTATGTACATCTTTAATCTTTTCCAATTCATTGAGAACCGATATCTCAATGGTGACATCATCATATTCATTCTCATGAAGAGGCTCAAAACGGTGATCCCTGAATGCCGCATTGCAGGCATTCTCAAGCGTTGCCCTCCACAAAGGGATCAGCGGCAACACATAGCCTAAACATCCCCTAAGCTCATGATTCTTGTATAAGGTTACGAAAACTCCCTTATCGACCTTCAAATTCTCCGGCAATGAGCCTTCGTCAATCTCATCGAAAGACTTTCCATCCAGGATATCCCTGATGGCCCTTCTGGCAAGATTGACAAGAACCCTTTTATCCTCAAGAGCAAGATTCATGGCTGACACCTTCAACGTCATGGCATGTCCGGGTCTTGAAAGAACATTGCTTGTCCATGGCACCTTTGATCATAAAAAAATGTACAGGCTGTTGCTTTCATTCACCATACTATCCTGAGAAACCACAAATGGTCATTACTATTATTATAGTAATAAAAGAGCATATTCCAGTCAAGATTTGAAATCAGACCATTTTATCCCTTATACCGGCTCTGGGCGGATTTTGCCTATCAAAAAACACAGAAACACAGGCGGATTATATACTGTAACGATCACCTTTATTGACTCTCGCGGTGAAAT
>DSAD01000233.1 GCA_011372875.1 Deltaproteobacteria bacterium | reverse complement strand
GTTGTATTGCTCAGACGTGTCCAGAGATCGTAATCTTCAGCCGGTTCTGTGTCAGGATTATATCCAGTGGTCGCATTCACTGCCGACCGTCTCATCATGACAGTCGGATGGGCCAGGGGGTTGATAAAACACATGCTCCATCTAATCAAATGGTGATCCAGAGGATAATGTATCTTTTTTTTCAACACTCCCTGAAAATCCATGGTCTGAATACTGCTTCCGACAAGACCGATCTCGGGATGACAATCAAGGAAAGCGACCTGCCTGTGGAGTCGATCCGGTTGACTGATGTCATCGGCATCCATGCGGGCGATGTATTCTCCCTGTGCGAGGGCGATTCCGCGATTCAGTGAAGAGGAGAGCCCTTGGTTTTCCTGATGGTAAAGGCGAATACGGGGATCATGGTAGTCTTCGAGAATATCCTGTGTCCCATCGGTGGATCCATCATTGATAATGATGAATTCGAAAGAGGAGTAACTCTGATGTAAGATGCTGTCTAGCGCTTCGCGGAGGTATGCTTCACCGTTGTATACGGACATGAGGACTGAAACTCTGAAAGAAGTTGATGACATGTTAATCAATGAGTCCGGCTGTGATCGGGATGACGCGGCAATCAGGATATTGAGCAAGGAGATCGCTGCAGCAATGGTATTGTCTCACACACAGGACCAGTTCATCCTTTCCAGGGATTTGTCCCCGGAAGGGGAGATAATCTATTCCGAATTTTTTGAGGGCACGAGGGGTCTGTATATCCCATATAGGGCTTGCAAGGTAGACACATTTGCGAGAGGAGAAAAAATCAGAGGCGAAAAAGTCCTGGATTCCTCGGGAGACCAAGGCGTTTCCGCAGTTGTTGCTGCAGGATCCACACCGGTCTTTTATACGATCGAATGCTTGTCGGGCCAGATCAGAGTTAAACTCCCCATCTGTCAGCGCGGAAGATATAAAGGCATCCTTCTCGACGGAACATTTATAAAGCCTTCCGCTGGGTTCAAGAAAGTAGCCTCCTGATTGGAAGATGCACGGGGTGAAGCGAGAAAAACCTAACGACATAAGGTGGATATCGAGGGCGAAAAAATCACCTTTGGTGCGATAGAGCCACAGTGCAGTCTGGCGCAGACTTTGCGCGTAATTCGAGTCTTGTTTTTCGGCAATTATTGATGAACGGGAATCGATGAAAAGGTTCGAATCGACAATGAAGGTGTAGGTTATCGGGTCGTCAATGGAATACTCTCTTTGGAGCATGGCAGCGAATTCCGTGACCTCATGCACATTGCCAGGTGAGATGGTCATGTTTATCCCTGATGCGAATGAGTGGTATTTTTTCAATCGATCAAGCTCTCGCAGCGTCCTGACGGCTTCTTCAAAGGCATGATTGTTTCCACGAATCATATTGTGGACATGCGCAGGGCCGTCGAGCGATATCTGAATTGACCATGATATTTTCGGGAATGTCTCGATAAGTGTTTCAAAAACTTCGAGTGTTTTCTTTGGCATGAATCCATTGGATGAAATACCGAAAGATAAGACACCATAGGCGATGAAGCGTTCGACGATCTCGGGAATATCATCCCGAAGGAAGAGTTCTCCCCCTGTAAGATTTATCCTGCTTAAAGAGGTTTTTCCTCCTCCGGTTATGGTGTTCAGGCACGCAGTGATCTGGTCGGGCGTGAGCTCTCCGATCTCTTTCGCCTGGTCCGGGCAGGAACACATGATGCATCTGAGAGGACAACGATAGGTAAGGGGGGCAACCACAAAATACGGTTTGATCGCGTCCTCATTCATGGGCAGACTTGTAGTCGTATTCGTCATGAATCGGTTTTTATAGGGAGATAATTTATTAAATAGTGCTCTTGTGTAAAGCTTGTATCCCGGGGGATGGTGATAAAGACGTTCATAGGCGGCAAAACTCTTTCCCCAGAAATATGGTACAAAATCATCACGGGGAAATCGTATCCATGATGGATCAATAAGGCGCAGATAACGGAGAAAGCCAGAGTCCAGGATACGATCGATATATAATTTGCTGAGATAACTTTGTGCTAATGGATCTCCCTTGAGAAGCTTGTAGGCATGCTTGTAGCTTTGAGCAAGATTGATACGGCTGTTCATGAATGACTCAAGGGCCTGGCGCAAGGTGTTGTCACTGTCCAGGCTTTCTAAACATGCGAGTGCTTCCCGAGGTTGTCCGCATATGCGTGAAAGGAGGTGCATATGGACGGCCTTGGTCTCATGATATTCCGAACGATAGTGTGCCTCAAGAATAAAATGGGCGATGTTTTGAAGGGCTGTATCATTGCTGAAGGGGATAAGTCTACGCTGAACGATCTCCATTTCTTCCCTGTAGGTTTCGGTTTCAAGTAGGGCGAGCGTTTTGTCGAGGTTGTTTGTGTCTGTGACTACATTGCAGTAATCGTCAAACAGGGTAGGTTGCCCTGCCGGGAAAATGAGCAGCTTTTTACCCAGGTGCAGTGCCTCGATACAAGTCTGAGAATTTCCCCTGTTGATTATCAGTTCGTGCTGCATAAGGATGTCGGAGATATTTCCGTCTTGAACAACGGACATGCCTTCCAGGTGAAGAGCCTTCAAATGATCGTGGAGAAGCTGAGGAGGTTCCATCGGATGAGGCTTGATCGTTATGGTGTACCCTTTCTTTTGCAGCTGTTCCATCAAAAGGAGAAGCTGTTCACGAATCGAACGAGTCTCTGTAGAGACAATGTCCACTTCGCTCAGCGGACTCAGAAACAAGACGGCACTGCTGGGGTTTTCGTTATGTCGGTCTTCGGGCACCTCAAAAAATCCCCATCCTGTAACCGAAATCTGATCGGCGAACGGAACGGGAACCCGGCGGAAGAGGCCCCTCTCGGTTTCATTGGGAACTGCAAGTGCATCCAATGGACTAAAGTAATGGTTTATTCTGCCATTATTGAGAGAGAGCTGATGTACCTCTTCGATGCCTATACAAGGGATGTTGTTATGTAAGGCGTACTGCAGAAAAACAAGACGTCGCGGAAGTGGATAGGCCATGAACATAACAATCAGATCAGGCGAAATGCGTTCAAGCTGTTCATGTGATTTTACCAGTGTTACCGTGGTATCTTCAAGTGCCTGCACATCTGTGGCAACACAGATGTCGTTATGCTGAAGGAATGGGTGAAGCATAGAAATGTTCTTCAGATGTTTGGGACACGTGATATAAAAAAGGATGGTATTGTTGGCTAAAGTCATATGAAATTGAAATAATCTTGTAAGCTATCTAGCTAGTGTCCATCCGGAAACCGGCATTTTTGGAGCAAAAGCGGTTTCATAATTACAGCATATGAACACATTTTTATCAACCATCAGAATAATGCCGGTCTGTACGATTCGATTATAAGATAGGTGCTCGATAAATCTTGTTTTCAGACATAGTTCACCATCAGT
>DSAD01000050.1 GCA_011372875.1 Deltaproteobacteria bacterium | reverse complement strand
GTCTTGTTATGGTGTGTCCGAGATTTTCTGCCCAGGAGAATCCGTCCCCTGTGGAACCTGTTTTCGGGTAAGAAAGGCCGCCAGTGCAGATGAGGTATTTCCCGGCCCTGATCTCAGATGCATCCTCCAAGATGATTTTCTCTATCGCGTCTTCTCGGTGAACAATGGTTTTAACCCTGCTGTTGCAGAGAACCGATACACCCTGTTCTTTTATGAGTCTTAGAAAGAGCTCCTGCACATCTCTTGCGCGATCACTTTCCGGAAATACACGGCCTCCTCGTTCAACCTTTGTCTTTACCGCGTTTTCGTCAAAGAAACGGATCGTCTCTTCAGCACCGAAACAATACAGTGCGTTGAGGAGAAATTTGCCGTTCTTTCCGAAATTATCGGCAAACTTGAGAGGGTCTGTCTCCGCGTTTGTGATGTTGCACCGGTCTTTGCCGGTCATCAGCAGTTTGATCCCGGGCATGCGGTTCTTTTCCAGGAGCAAGACCTTGGCCCCGCATTGAGATGCGCGAACCGCAGCCATCATACCGGCAGGGCCGGCTCCGATTATTGCAAGGTCATAAGGTGTTTGCATGGGGCCCCTTTAAAAGATAATACTGAACCGCGGCAGTATTTATGAGCAAACTTATGATGTAAGCGCCAGCCGTGGTCCTGCCCTTAAGGCAATCGATCATTGTCTCATACAGGCTGGTCTATACTATATAGCCTTTTGCCTGATATCAAGCTGATATCGAAATGCCTGTTGAGAGTATGCCCGGAATCTTCGATAAGGTGTAGACAGCCTTCAATCTGATCAAGTAATCCGCGATTCGAAATGTTCTGCCCGGTTTGTAGATGTTGCTATTATCAGAGTCTTGCGGTAAAGATCGGGAAAACAGCATTGTTAAGGGAGATTAGCATGAAGTTCGTTGAAATGGAACTTCCGGGCGCCTTTGTTGTCGAGCCCGCTGTACACAAAGACACAAGAGGGTTCTTTGTGGAAACCTTTAATGAAAAAGAGTTTCGGGATAATGGTATTATGGCGGATTTTGTTCAGGACAATTATTCCTTTTCGCGGCACCAAGGAGTGCTCAGGGGTCTGCATTTTCAATATCCTCCATATGCCCAGGCAAAGCTGGTACTCGTAATCAGCGGGTCTGTCTATGATGTGATCGTGGATTTGCGAAAGGATTCCCCGACATTTCGAAGATGGATCAGTGTTGAATTAAGAAGCTCCGAGTTGAACATGATCTACGTCCCCAGAGGGTTTGCGCATGGATTCTGCACCCTTGAGGACAACACGCATGTTCTCTACAAGGTTGATTCCCTGTATGCACCCAGTGCCGACGGGGGGATAAGGTGGGATGATCCCGATCTTTCGATATCCTGGCCTGCCACATCGCCCCTGCTTTCAGAAAAAGACAGCCGGTTGCCGTATCTTAAAGATATAACACTTTGACAACAGGTTTGTTGTGTCCGCTTATCGTATAGTGTGCGAAGGGTTTTTGTTGCGAAGTCCAGGCTATAGGTATAGGGCAGGTATGATATTCTTGATTAAATTAATCGTTTTGACGATAATTGTGTAATCGATTAAACAGGAAGCTCAAGAAATGTACGTTGAAGTGCCTTTGTCGATCCTGCGGTTCAACTAGCGGTATGATCTTGATCTCTATCTTGAGATCAAAGGCAGCTTTCGGCTCTTTGCGGCAAAAGGGGCGCTTTTTACCGAACAGCACGGCAAACTTCTGCGCGACGGGCATACCAGAATATTTACCTCCCGGGGGTATGACCGGCTGCTTGAGACAGGGCATTTTTCTCCTGATGCCGCAGCCAGGGTTCAGTCGCATCATGAAAAGCACAACGGCCAAGGCTACCCCTTCGGCAGGGCCCAGACGGTATCCCGATGTATGCCAAGATATGTACCAATGCGGACGTATTCGAGTCGCTTACGGCTGAGCGGCCGTATCTTAAAGGATAAACCCCGTTCCATGCTCTCAGGATCATGCAGCGGGAGATGTCTAAGGTTTTCGACCCGGAATTGTTCAGGGTGTTCATCTTGTTGCTGGGAGGGAAGAACTGACTCGGTCGAAAGCTCTCTGATCGAGGGTTGTCCCACATTCAGGGGAAGAACGGATTGGTTCATAAATAAGCTCCTGCTTGACTTAACTGTGCATTCGTTGTTTATTTCCCATATGTTTCCTGCCGGTAATGAAATGAAACGAATAGATTTTGTAAAGATAAGGAGTTTCTCTTGAAAAAGGTTCTCATAGTGGTACTTTTTGTGTGCATTGGAATGAGCGGTTGTACAAAGAGTGACGATACGTCGTCTGCAAATGATGCGACTCAAAAAGAGATGGTGAAAAATGTATCAACGGATAAGGACATGGTAGCAAGGGTAGGGGATGATGTGATGACAAAGGCCGACCTTCAGCAGATCCTTTCCCAGATTCCGCTACAGTACAGATCCAGATACTCCAGTGTGCAGGGTTTGAAAGACCTTGTCGATAGACTGGTAGGAATGAAGATGCTCGCATGGGAAGCCCGGAAACAGGGTTTGGATAAACGTCCGGACATAAAGGTGAAACTGGATAATATGATAGAGCAGATCCTGGCCCATGAAATTGAACAGGAGATAAGGGAGACCATAAAGGTTGATGAAAAAGATATCGAAGGCTATTATAAGGATAATCAGGATACCTATAGTTCTCCTGCCAAGATAAAGGCTTTTCACATACTGGTGGATACTAAAGATGAAGCGGAGAGTATCCTTAAAGAGATCCGAGGCGGGGCTGATTTCAAGGAACTTGCAAGGCAAAGATCTAAATGCCCGTCTGCAGCCAAGTCAGGAGATCTTGGCTGGTTTGAGAGGGGAAAGATGGACCCGTCATTTGAAAAGGCAGCCTTTGATCTGAATAAAGGAGAGATAAGTGATGTTGTCAAATCCACATTCGGATACCACCTTATCAAGGTGGACAACATCCGCCCTGCAAGGACTAAAACCCTTGATCAGGCAAGAAAAACCATCGAAAAGACCATGGAAAAGGCTCTATTTGAAAAACAGATCGCTGATTTGAAGTCCCGGATCAGGAACGATGTCGCCGTATCGGTGAATGAAGAGTTCTTCAATGCTTTTGCAAATGAGGCCGATACTACGATGAAAAAGGAAGAGCCGATTACAAATAAGGGGGAGTAATTGGCATTATATAACTGGAGCGGATACACTGAAAAGGGAAAGACATCCCAGGGGATGATAGATGCAACATCCTTGAGAGATGCCAAGCTGAAGCTGAGGTCCCAGGGGGTATTTGTCAGCACCATAACCGAAGAGGTGTCCTCCCCGGCACAGAACATGAAGGACATTTCCTTAAAACGCTTTATCGGCAGGGTCAGGCTCGAGGATATAACGGTGATGACCAGGCAGCTCTCTACCCTCGTGGGTGCTGCCATTCCCCTTGTGGATTCCCTGAGCGCACTGTACGAACAGAC
>DSAD01000277.1 GCA_011372875.1 Deltaproteobacteria bacterium | reverse complement strand
TTATCCTTTAATTCAGGAAAGTATTGTCTCATCTCTTTAATAAAGTCTTTTCTGCCCTGAAACCAGATCGTCTTCAAGCCAACGTTACGTGCCCTGACAATATGGTCATATGTATCATCGATGAATACTACTGTCTCAGGGTTGAGGTTCATGCAGGCGAGCACATCGTTGAACAGTGACTGATCCCGCTTCGACTTCCCGGTATGATAGCTGTTAAAAACCTTTTCGAACAGATGAAAGAAATGGTACCTTTCTTCCAGCTCATCCAGCCAGTTTGTCTGGTCACTCAGCATGAACAGCCTGACACCGTCACGTCTGAGTTCCATCAGCATATCAAACATCCACTCCCTCAGCGTAAATCCCTCAAGTATAGTATCTCTGAAGTCTTTGTCCTCACCGGAAATTCCGGTGTGCCGACGCACTGCATCCCAGTATGAGTGTTCATCACTCTCTCCGGTCAGATATCTTGAAGAATAGATAAGCTCCAGTGCTTCGAGAGCGAATTTCCCGGGATCGATGTTGTTCGCCCCGGCAATGGCATGCAGCCCATTGGTAAACCCCTCATCTGCGAGAACCCCGCCGAAGTCAAACACTGCTGTATTGACTGTATTACGTGATTTCATTCTCATCTCCCAATGTATTCTAAAGCAATCCTGTAAAAATAATGCTGCGAAAGATAAAAAGCATGGGCAAAACAAGCATGAGAAAAACAAGCGAGTTCAGCACAAATAGATTTGATGCAAGCCTTGTATCCAGATCAAACAGGACAGAAGACACAACAGAATATATTGCAGCCGGCATGAATGCCTGGATAAGGATTACTGTCTTTACGTTGTCTTCCAGTTTCAGAAATGACAGAACAAAAAATGTTGCAGCCGGGACCATAATAAACTTGATAAGGCTTAAAGCAAGGTTTTCCCTCATCGAAGAACCTATATCCGAGGCGGCGAAATTTATACCGAGTGTAAAATAATATATAGCGATAGATACAATTATCAGAAGGTCTATCGGAAAATATATCAACGGCCGCTCAATGCCTGCAGCATGCAGCATGAGCCCTGCTATTACAGCAAACAGTGGCATATTCTGCATATTCAGCAGAAATCCCTTGAGAAAAAGCAGGCTATAACACTGTGACGTGGAAACCATGCGTGCATAGGGAAAGATTACCGTAAACACATAGAGCATGAAATATGAGAGAAAAATGAAGGAAAGGCCGAGGCCCCTCTCGCCAATAAACAGGTAGCACAGAAAAGCTCCCATGGTGAACCCATGGTTTGCAAGCGAAGAGCTGATTAGAAAACTGGCCCTTTTCTTTCCGCTCAGCTTCAGCACTGGGACAAAAGCCCAGCCTGACGCCATACCGACAAGAACAAGAAAAAGCCCGGATATGGGAAGCATGATGACATCGAAGGAAAGTTTCAGCCCCCATATGCTCCACAATACAATCGGGGGCTCGATAAGGACAAGATTTATCCTGATCAGTTTCTTGGTCAATCCCGGTAAATAAGGAAGTCTGTTCCTGATAAAAGCACCTGACACAAAAGGCACTATGATCATGAGCTGAAATATTACAAACCGCAGGGTTGCACTCATGCGTGGCCGCCCATGACGTAAAGGCGCCTGTGCATCATTAACGCTGCGTTGAAGCTTCTATGCCCTGAAGCACAGCCAGATATGAATCCGCACCGACAAGGCCCCTGTATCCCTCCAGTTCCTGCCTTAAAAGCCTCACGTGGGGCATAATGTCTATTCCGTATGGATTCATCTTCTCCTTGTTCGCCTGGTCCAGAATCAGTACAGAATAATACTGTGTCAGGGTTCTGGTTGCATAATCACGGCGGTAGAGATATGCCTTTCCACCAAGGGTGTTCAGAAAAAACCCGGCATACTCATAGAGCTGACCGATATTTATCATCAATCTGCGTTCCCGGCTCCCTGTTACCAGATAATCATACACAACAGCCATAAGGATTTCGATACGGTCATGTTCATGGTCCAGGATATCCTTTACGAGCCCGATGTCCTCTTTACTCGCTCTTCTATAGAAATGAGCCGCATTGCTCAAAAGGGTGTAGAGATCATTCGTCTCCCCGGATACAACAGGCGGATTATAAGCCAACTTTTCCAGTACCTCGGAAAATTTATTGAAGGTACCCTGCTTCAGATCATAGGCCTTGATATAATCCTTTGTATCGAGCTCACGGCATATCTCAATAAGCTCGAGCTTTATAGCGTCAAAATCTCTCTCTTTTTCAACCTTTTTGATCTTTCCTGCGATCACCTCTTCTGTCTTGCCCTGTGTCTCCGCAGCCTGTTCCTTCACTGTGGCGTCTTTTTCATATATGGTCTTTGGAATTGTCGGCTCAACCTTTTTCTGAAAAAAAAGGGTATCCACAATGAAAAAGGCCGCTACAACAGCGATAATGACTATGGCAAAGACTATTGATTTTTTCATTGATAACCCTCCTCTATAAACTTTTTCCCGCCCGTCTCCGACTATGTCAGCGATTCTACCCATCCCCGGCAGGTATCTCGGCTATATTTTATGGCATCTTTTCGCCTATCGTCAAATATCATTTATACGTTATGATTCCATCTAGAGAAATCAACCATGCCTTTTTTACAGGCTGTAAAGCGACGGGACGAACTCATATCGCAAAACCATGAACAATACAGGGACTTTGATACTCAAGAACACGACCCTATATAAACAGGTTTTTTCCCCTTGCACATTATCAATGGTGTATACGTGAAACGTCTGGGATCCATAAAAAATGCTTCGAAATCATCATGGAAGCCCCTGTACCCCCCAGGGTAATCATCAAATACATCAACAGCCTTGTTTCCTGCCATCTCGATCTTTTTCATCCAGTTGAAGTGGTCGGATGAATTCAGATCACCATAAATAAGGTGGTGGGGAGTCATATTGACCTGTATGTCTCTGAATTGAAGGTCATAGAGATAGGTGTATAATTTTCTTCCGACAAACGGGTCGAAATTGTGATCTTCACTCATCCTTTTCATCAAACGGCACAGTATATCCTCCATATTATTTGGAAGGGGGTAGTGACCAAGGCAGTTATGATCGAGGTCGATCAGGCAAGCAATCCCATCGCTGTTTAGACACCCAGCGAGATTCTCGATAAGGGTCACAGCATCTGCTCGGAAGTACTCAAGAACGAACCGTGCCCATATGAAGTCAAACTCGCCAATGATATCGAGAGGACCTGTTAAGTTCACCAGTTGAAAATCAAGGCCTTTGGATGACCCGAATCTTTGTCTTGCATAGGCAATCCGGTCTTGTGAAAAATCAATTCCCAATACATATCCATCAGGCTGAACCATTTCATGCAGCACAGAGCTCACTTTCCCTGAACCACAGCCTACATCCAGCACTCGTTTGCCTGGGCCGATCCCGCACCAGATAGCCTGTTCTTTAACTTTTTCAGGATCTGTCTTGACATCGAGCCTTGTAGCTTCGTCAGGACTTTCCATAAGATAGGTTTGTGTCTTGTCCATACATCTTTTACCTCCTCAACCTGCGGATAGAAAATGT
>DSAD01000129.1 GCA_011372875.1 Deltaproteobacteria bacterium | reverse complement strand
TTCTGCCGAGGAAGCCCGATATGTTATAGATGATTCGGATTCCGTGATGTGCTTTGTCGGAGAAAAGGAACATCTGGACAAGGTCATAGAGGTAAGGAAGAAAATGCCCAAGCTGACAGAGATCATCATATTTGATGATATGAATGATCCTATCCATTCTGTCACAGATCTGAAGACAGCCATGGAAGAAGGGGAAAAGGCCGGAGACATAAAGGAATTTGAAAAGAGGGTTTCCGCCATAAAGGCCACTGATATGGCTACGATTATCTACACCTCAGGTACTACGGGAGATCCCAAGGGGGTCATGCTTTCCCATCATAACTTCATATCAAATGTCAATCAGCTCTATTCGGTTGATCCTGAATTATTCAAAGAAGAACATACGCTTTTATCTTTCCTTCCACTGTCGCATTCATTTGAGCGGACCGTAGGGTACTACTCCGCACTCAATGCCGGCAAGAAGGTTGCCTTTGCCGAAGATTTCTCGAAGATCCTTCAGAACTTCCAGGAGGTCAGGCCGACTATGATAGTCAGTGTTCCGAGGCTTTACGAGAAGATTCATGCCGGAATTGTTGCAAAGGTTTCCGTTGCTTCACCCTTGAAAAAGATGATCTTTAACTGGGCTATGTCGCTGGCGAGAAGGAATCTTCCCTATATTTGCGACGACATTCCGAGAAAAGGCCTGTTCGCATTTCAGTATAACCTTGCAGATAAGATCATATTCTCAAAACTCAAAGCAGCTCTTGGTATGGAGAGACTGAGGTTTGCCCTTTCAGGGGGAGGGCCTCTTTCTGTAAGTGATGCCGAATTCTTTCTGGGTATGGGCATAAAGGTATGCGAGGGCTATGGTCTGAGCGAGACAACACCGGTGACCCACGGTAACACGCCGCATCATATAAAGCCTGGAACCGTAGGCGCTCCATTGAAAGATACTGTTGTGAAAATTGGTGAGGGCGGGGAAGTGCTTATCAAGGGCCCTCAGGTTATGATGGGATATTACAAGAATGAAGAGGCCACAAAAGAGGTCTTTACTCAAGACGGTTTCTTCAGGACAGGTGATATCGGTGAAATAGATTCAGAAGGGTATCTGAAGATAACCGGCCGGATCAAGGACCTTATAGTGACCTCCGGGGGAAAGAACATCTCTCCGCAGAACATAGAAAATTCGCTGAAGGCATCCAACTATATCGAACAGGTGGCAATTATCGGGGATAACAGGAAATATCTTTCAGCCCTGATTGTTCCGGCCTTTGCAGAGCTGGAGAATTGGGCGAAGAACGCAGGTATCGTGTTTGCCTCACGCCAGGACCTTATTGGAAATGCCGAGGTTGTAAAGCTCTTTGAAGAAGAGATTGCCGAGCATATGAAAAACTATGCGCGCGTGGAGCAGATCCGCAAGTTTAAACTGCTTAACGCTGAATGGTCTCAGGAGACTGATGAACTTACCCCGACACTCAAGATCAAGCGAAGGGTTATAAATTCGAAATATGCATCCGAGATTGCATCCATGTATCCTGATGATTGATAACAATAGCAGTGGCTAGTTAAGGTACGCAAAACAACAGACAAGACGGTCGGATACCTTCTCTGGTGCCGGCCGTTGCTTTTATCTCCTGTGCAAAGGCAAAGGAGATGTTGTCATCGCGTTGAATCATATACTTTTTTATCATGTACAACAGCACCTGTTATGTGAATCGGAAAACATCACAGGTGCCTGTATATGTACCAGATATGACAACAATTATACTATGTAATTGTTATAAGTTGACTTGACTATGATGTATGCTGTGATGTATGTAACAATTACATAGACTAATTGTTATAAGGTGGTTCAATGTCTGAACAGCGGAAAGGATCAAGGCCTTTAAGAGGAGCAAACATATCGATTTATATTGATCATGAAAAATTGCTCTGTCTTGATGCTCTTGCCGAAACCACCGGGCAAACCAGAAGCATTCTGATTCAGTATGTGCTGGAATCAGCCCTTGAAGAGATGGTCATTATTGAGAGAATCGATATTATACGTGTGTGTTTTGCCGTCTCCACCCTTAACAAGATCTGGAGTTCGACGCTCGATGTAGTTCAGGGAAGGATCGACAGGGGAAAAAAGAAAAGAAATTGTCGAGGTGTGAATATCTCTGTATGGCTCAAACAGGATTTGATAGATGATCTGGAAAAGCTCGCCCCTGATCTGGATTTGTCAAGAAGCAAGTTGATCGACATGATTCTCGAGATGCGTCTTCGCGATGTAAAATCCTTTACAGAAAAAAGGGCCTTATCCCGGGATATCTTCCCAGGTATACTGAAGTCAATGCTCAGGCAGAGTTGGAGAAACACCTTTGTCTCGTGTGATCAGGCCATGAAAGAAGGTGAAGTAAGTATCAGACATATCCCGTTTATCCAGTAGACATGCTTTTCGCAACAGTCCAAGATCTTTGTGAAGATGGTGTATTCATCGGAGTTTTCCTTCTTGCAGATTATAAAATTACGATTGCTGTAAATAAAAATATCAAAAGTTACGAAAAGGAAAGGTATAAAAGGCCTTTAGTGGAGAATTTTGTGCAGATAACGAGGGTATAGATGAAAGGACCAGACCAGGCAATCCTGGTAGTCGATGATGAGCTTCTGAACGTAAAACTGATGGTCCAGATCCTTCAGAAGGAAGAATACAAGATATCAATAGCCATGAACGGCGAAGATGCCTGGGATCTGCTTCAGAAATCACCTCATGATTTCGACGCTGTTCTTCTGGACCGCATGATGCCAGGCATAGACGGGCTCGAAGTTCTCAATAGGATGAAGGCTCACGAACATCTCAAGACCATTCCCGTAATATTTCAGACTGCCATGGCAGGCGAAGACGAGATACTTCAGGGCATTCAGGCAGGTGCATTCTACTATCTCACCAAACCATACAGAAGGGAAAAGCTTCTCGCGGTCGTCAAGACTGCCGTATCGGACCATGTGCAGTATAAATCATTGCTGGAAGATGCGAACCAGACTGTCGATGCGCTCAATCTGTTAACCAGGGGATGCTTTGAACTTAGAAGTATAGATGAAGTCGACAACCTTGCCGCCTTGCTGGCAAAGATCTGTCCTGAGCCGGACAAGGTGGTGCTCGGCTTGTGGGAATTGCTTATAAACGCAGTGGAACACGGCAATCTCGGGATAACATACGAAGAAAAGTCATTGCTTCTTCAAGATAATCTCTGGCGGGATGAGGTGAATCGGCGGATAATGCTGCCGGAGAACTGTTCGAAGAAGGTTGTTGTGCAATACGAACGCAGCATTAAAGAGATCTGTTTTCTCATCGAAGACCAGGGAGAAGGATTCAACTGGAAGCCCTTTTTGAAATTCAGCCCTGAGAGGGTTTTTGATTCTCACGGCAGGGGTATCGCCATGGCGGGTAACTACAGCTTTGACCGGATCGAGTACATGGGAAAGGGTAACAAGGTCTTAGCTGTTATCTACAATAATACAAAACCGGAATAATCGCAGGATATCAACACTTCAAAAACACCATATGGTAGTGTACGGAATTTAGTGTAAATGGCCGAGATCTAAGAAGAGGAGGATAGATAATTGGCCATAC
>DSAD01000106.1 GCA_011372875.1 Deltaproteobacteria bacterium | reverse complement strand
GAAAGGCTTGCAGCTACCGGAAAGCTCTCGGCCAGTATAGCTCATGAGATCAATAATCCCTTATACGGTATTCGAAGCTGCCTGAATCATGTTCTCAGTTCCAATGACGGCGGCGTGGATCAGCAGTTTGTGAGACTCGCCATCAAAGAAACAGACCGGATCGCAGACCTGATACGCAATATGAAAACCTTTTACCTGCCTAATGAGGGAGGGGCTCAGAAGATCAATATCAACCAGACCTTGAGGGACGTGTTTATCCTCAATCGGAAATATCTCGAAGAACACATGGTGAAATGGAAGTTCAGTTCCGAAGGGTCATATTATATCGAGTGCGTGCCCGATCAGATCAAGCAGGTGTTCATCAACATCGTTACCAATGCCGCAGAGGCAATGCCTGAAGGAGGCGAACTTCTTGTCACTGCACAAAAGTCTGAAGAAGACGCAACAGTAAGCATTTCCTTCAAAGATACCGGAGTGGGCATAGCCAGTGATGATCTTCCTCAGATATTCGATATGTTCTATTCCAAAAAACCCATGGTCAAAGGTGTCGGCCTGGGCCTTTCTGTAAGCTATGGGATAATCAAGCGCCATGGCGGCACTATCGATGTCCGCAGTAAAGAGGGCGAGGGTTCCACCTTTACAGTGACCCTGCCTGTCAAAACGCTATGGGCCAGGCAGATGCAGCTTGATCTCAGATAATATGAGTGGCAAATACACCTCAGGATTTGTTGCTATTGCAGGCAGGCCCAATGTGGGAAAATCAACATTTCTCAATCATGTGCTCGATGCAAAGCTGTCGATAACAACAAGCAAGCCGCAGACGACAAGAGACCGGATACTCGGGATATACAACGGCGAAGATTCACAGATAGTGTTTCTTGATACGCCGGGCATTCACGAATCCGGCAAGGCCCTTAACAGGTACATGGTGGACAAGGCCCTCGCAACCATGTCCGATGCAGATATTGTCCTGGTTATGGCAGAGCCACACGATACGGTGGCGAGTCTCTCGGAACTCAGGCCATATCTGGATAAATCCATTAATGATAAGATACTTGTACTTAACAAGATAGACATCATGCCTCAGGATAAAGTGGATGAAAAGGTACAGGAACTTTCAAAGGCATACCCTTTTCATCATGCATGCGGTGTTTCTTCTCTGCTCGGTAATGGTATGGAACCTCTGATGGATCTTCTCAGGAATATTCTGCCTGAAGGCCCAAGATATTTCCCGGATGACATGATCACTGACCTGCCTGTACGTTTTCTCAGTAAAGAACTGATCAGGGAAAAGGTATTTACCCTTACCCATAAAGAGATTCCCTATGCGGTTGCTGTTGAGATCGAAGAGTTCAGGGAAGGAGATCCTACATACATCAGGGCGGTAATTCATGTCGAGCGATCTTCACAAAAGGGTATTGTTATCGGTGCGGGCGGGGCCATGTTAAAGGAAATCGGAAAACAATCGAGGATGGACATCGAGCAACTCATTGAAAGCCGGGTCTTTCTGGAGTTATTCGTAAAGGTAACCACAGACTGGACAAAGAAGCCGAATATGCTGCGTGAACTTGGATATAAATAATGTCTGTTGTAGCCATAGTCGGAAGACCCAATGTAGGAAAGTCCACGCTTTTCAATGCTCTCATAGGGCAGAGAAGGGCCATTGTCGGGCCTGAAAGAGGGATTACCAGGGACAGGCTCTACTCGAGGATGACCATCGGAGAAGGCATCGATATCGACATCGTTGATACCGGGGGATTCGATACGGTGAAAGAGGGATCGTTTGCCGGGTCAATGCGGGAACAGACGGTACAGGCCATTACTGATGCCGACCTTGTTCTCTGCCTTTTTGACAGCCATACAGGCATTACCCCGGATGATGTAGAGCTTGTAAAGACTCTGAGGGCCTCGGGCGCCCCGGTTGTCTATGTGGCGAATAAGGTCGATGATCCCAATCAGGCTGCATCGACTGTATGGCTTTATGAGCTTGGACTTGACGGTTTCATCGAGATCTCCGCCAGCAAGAAAACAGGACTGGAAACACTTGTCAGGCATATAAGGGGATTCTTTCAGGAGAGACCGGTAGAATCCGTTGAAAGACTTACAGATGCTGTTCGGGTGAGCATACTCGGGAGGCCGAATGTAGGCAAATCGCTTCTTCTCAATAAGATTATCGGTCAGGAACGTGCAATTGTCTCTCCTGAGGCAGGCACCACACGTGATTATGTAGACATACGTGTATCACACTCTGAGAAAGACTATATCTTTGTGGATACAGCCGGTATCAGGAGAAAATCACGTATTGACAATTCCCTTGAGCGGCTCAGTGTCATGAGGTCGCTGCAAAATGTCAATATGTCGCATGTGTGTATGCTGCTTGTCGATCCTTCGGAAGGAGTAACAGAGCAGGATAAACGCCTGTGTCGAATCATTATGGATCATGGCAGGGCCTTTGTGCTTATCATAAACAAGAGTGATCTTATCGATGCTGCCTCCCGAGAGGAGATCAAACACAGAATCAAGCACGAACTCCGGTTCTTTCCTGATGTCAGGATTGTTTTCATCTCGGCATTAACAGGCAAGAATGTGGGGAAGATCTATCCTATGATCGACTCGCTTTTTGAAAAGACCACGATGCAGATCCCGACACCGAAGATAAACAGGATCTTCAATAACATTGTGAGTTCGCATCCTCCACCAACCGTGAAAAGAAGGCCTTTGAAATTTTTTTATATCAATCAGGTGGGGACAGTGCCTCCGCAATTCAGGATCGTATCCAATCTTCCCAATGAAGTTCCTGTGGCCTACCACCGGTATCTTTTAGGAGCGATAAAAAAGGGGTGCGGCATGGACGGTATTACGATCAAACTGAGTTTTGCGAAGAAATAAAGAGCGATCATTTGCACTACAGGCATACATTCTTATCAACAGAAACAATACTAGTTGCTCATAATGCAGAAATAAGATAAATAGATATGAAAATCAACGTATGCGTTGGAAAGAGCAGCCAATCACGTGGAAGTGGCTTTTATCCGTGTTTGCGCCACACATGCCGTGATATCCGCTGTGAGGTATGGTAAATGCAGAATCGAAACAGAGACAGTGTGTCTTGAGAAAAAAAGGAGGTTTCATATGGCAGTAAAGATATTATTGAATGAGGATGAGATACCGCGTCAGTGGTATAATCTTGCAGCGGATCTTCCTTCCCCCATGCAGCCGCCGCTGGGGCCGGATGGAAAGCCAATAAATCCCGACGATCTTGCCGCGGTATTTCCCATGAATATCATAGAGCAGGAAGTATCTCAGCAAAGATGGATAGATATACCCGAGGGTATACTGGAGATTCTGTATCGGTGGAGGCCATCTCCATTGAGAAGGGCTGTGTATCTTGAAAAGGCCCTCGGTACCCCTGCCAGGATATATTATAAAGACGAAGGGGTCTCTCCTCCCGGGAGCCATAAACCCAATACTGCTGTTGCACAGGCCTGGTACAACAAGGAATTCGGTATCAAAAGCATTACAACCGAGACAGGTGCCGGGCAATGGGGCAGTGCCCTGGCTTTTGCCTGCGCCATCCTTGGGCTGAAGTGCAAGGTATATAT
>DSAD01000034.1 GCA_011372875.1 Deltaproteobacteria bacterium | reverse complement strand
GTTGTAGATCTTTTCAAAATCATAATCGGGAGGATAGTCGAAGCGTTTGTCGGTCAGTTCGATGCTTTGGATGCGGTGTACTGCGAGAAGGGAGTGCCGGGGTCTGGTCTTGATCTTTGAATTTCCAGGATAACACGATAAGCACACTCTACTTTAAATATCCCTTGCAGACATTTTCGGCAATCGCCTTGATCTGTTCGGCGAGCCTTTTCGGCTCGATGAGCTTTGCCTTGTCGCCGAACGAGAGAATCCACGAGACCACCTCAGGCTCTGAAGATGCGCTGAAGATGATTCGTATACCGCCTGATCTGTGTTTCGTGATTTTCTGGTCAGGGCTCCATGTGCGCTCGGCTACGTACGTGGCAGCACAACCGCTGAACTCTGCCACCACTTCGAAACGGTCATCGCTTATAATCCCGAAATGTCTGTTGTAGATCTTTTCAAAATCATAATCGGGAGGATAGTCGAAGCGTTTGTCGGTCAGTTCGATGCTTTGGATGCGGTGTACTGCGAGAAGCGGGTCGTAGATTGATGGGTCTTTTTTGTTATTCTCTCCATTTACCCACCGGGCATGCAGATATATGGTTTCATGGTGGGAAAACATTTTTAGCGGCATGATGGTAAACCTTTTTGCCTTTCTTGCTCCAAGCCCTTTGTACCTTACCGTACAAACAATATTATCTTCCAGTGCCTTGAGAAGCTTTCGCGAACACTCCTCGTGCGGAGTGTAGTCGATCGTGCCGGGCAAATATGATGCAACCTTGCCAGAAGAAAATCCCCTGCCCGAAGAGATCAGCGCCCGGTTTTTTTCCAGCGCAGTTGTCGCCTCTTCAAAAAGCCGTTTGCCAAGCAGATGCCTGGCAAAGGCCTGACACATGAACAGCACCGCGTATTCACTCTCGGTGAGGTGGAGAGCAGGAGGAACCCTGCCGTTTGTTTTAATGCGGTAGTATTTCCTGTTTTCCCTGATCGTGTCTTCAATATCCACTCCGTATGACCTGCGTATATCTTCCACGAGCCTGAGCACGGTCTGCTTGGAGCACTGCAGCCGCTCAGAAAGCTCGATAAGGGAATGGCTTTCCCCAGAGAAGAGGAGTTTGGCAAAGAGCGTGATCAGCTTCTGGCCGTAGCTGCTGTAGTAATCAATTTTCTCGGGCATGACACTTCTCCATGTTTTTACCGCCATTCCGTAATATGGAATGTACCAGTGCTATACTTGATCGGACAGAAGGAAAAAGGAGTTAACTATGAAGAGATATGGTCGCATCCGTAGATCCATGAGGACCCGGTTGCGGATCGATGAGAAAGACCCGAACGAGCGGTTTGTTTTGCGACACTGCCTCACCTACATAAGCAGGATCCTGCAAAAATACCGTACAATCGATGAAGAACTGCTGGATCTCCTGGCTTTGCTCGATGAAGAGGGATGTTTCTTTATAGGGCAGTATGTATCCGAAAGAATGAATGAGAAAGACAGCTATGCTCTCCAACGGGAAATCCAGGAGTGTGCCATTGAACCGGATGACTATGGGAAGACCCTTTTCAGGGCAATCAAACAAGCACCGGCACGCATTATGCCAGGTTTATGCGACATGATCGAACATATGCTTCAACAGAAGATCTCTATGCTGGCGGCCAGGCGCATCTCCGGCATTGAAAAGAACATAGCAAAGCTCAGGGAGATGTTCGGCCTGAGCTTTGACGAAACGGAGTTCTGCACATTTCTCTATGTTGTGAATACCCACGGCGCTATACGGCATTATTTTGAAGATCACCTCACCTGCGGCGCTGGCATTGGAAGAAAATATCTTATGACAGCGCTGAATTTCAACCGGGGCCGGCTTGCCGATACCCTTGCCGGAAACCTTGCAAAAATCGAGATGTTTCATCTGGACATGAATTTCGTAAAGCTCGATGAAGAATATCACGAATTTATAGAAAACGCTTCCAGAGCCGGATTTCACGACAAATTCTTCACCCCTGCATGTAAAGAGGTCATTCCCGTGGAGTATCATTTTGTCGATACGGACAAGTCGCGCTATGTGCTGGATCTTCTGCGCAATGCCCATGATTCATCCACGCACATACTCCTCTACGGCCCGCCCGGCACCGGCAAAACCAGCTATGCCCATGGTATTGCCCGCCAGACAGACAGGAAGACATACGAGATCATCCGGGGAGATGAAAACAAAACCCTTCAGCGCAGAACCGCCATCATGGCCTGTCTGAACATGACAAACAAACAGAAAGGGCCCCTTATCATCGTGGATGAGGCGGACAACATCCTCAATACCGAAAGCGCCTGGTTCAGGCGGGGAGAGACCCAGGACAAAGGCTGGCTCAACCAGCTCATGGAAGAGCCAGGGGCAACCATGATATGGATCACCAACACCATAGATTCCATTGAAGACTCTGTGCTGAGGCGGTTTGCCTATTCTTTGTATTTCCCTGAGTTCAACCAGAAACAGCGTGCCCGACTGTGGAACACCATCCTGCGGAAGAACAGGGTGAAGCGTTTTTTCCAGTCATCGGATATCGACCGCCTTGCAAAGCACTACCCTATGAGTGCAGGGATAATTGACCTGGCGGTGAAGACGGCCACCCAGACCAACACACAAACAAAAACGGATCTCCACAAGGCAATAACCATGGCTCTGAACGCACACCTCACCCTGAAGAACAGCGGAAGGCAGCCTGTCGTGAAAGATAACATCGAGAAATCCTATTCCATTGAAGGGCTGAACACCAATGGAGATATTGATGCAATGATGCACCAGCTGAAACGGTTCGATCGTCACCTGAGAAACCCAGATACCGGCTTCCATGCTAACATGAACCTGCTCTTTTACGGCCAGCCGGGCACTGGCAAGAGCGAACTCGCCAGATATCTGGCAGAGGCTCTGGAAAGGAAGATGCTCACCCGGCGGGCGAGTGACATTCTGGATAAGTATGTGGGACAATCAGAGAAGAACATAAGCCGTATGTTTGCCGAGGCAGAACACAGCCACGCAGTGCTGATCATCGACGAGATCGACTCTTTGCTGTTCAGCCGGGATATGGCACAGAGGTCCTGGGAGTTCAGCCAGACTAATGAATTCCTCTCCCAGATGGAACGGTTCAGGGGAATCCTGATTGGCACAACTAATGTTCTGGACCGTCTTGACCAGGCATCTATAAGGAGGTTCAACCACAAGATCGGCTTCAACTGTCTTACTCCCGAAGGTAATTGCATATTTTACGACCGTCTCCTGCAACCGCTGATGAAAGAAGCCCTGCCCGAGGATGCCGAATCAGCTCTGAAAAAGATTTCAGACCTTGCGCCGGGGGATTTCAGACTCGTCAGGGACCGATTCTGTTTTTATCCAAAGCATGAGTTAAGCCATACGCTGCTTATCAATGCACTGTGCCAGGAATCGCAGGTGAAAAATCTACACAAGGGGAGAAAACGGATCGGGTTTTGATGTCAATATAATTGAATTCTCAATGAAGTGAGTGAAGCTGGACGAAAAAACGTTGATTTGATAAATCATAGCGGGGTAAACCGAAGAACATTGAGTAAGATAGTTCAAAAATCCGGAAATTCCGGGGACAGCGGAAATTGAAATTCCGGGGACAGTATACATAATTATGTCGCGACTCTTTGATAATGTCCCCCTAAGAACTCTTTAGAAATGTCCCCAACCGATAAACCTTCAAGAGGAGGTTTATTGG
>DSAD01000180.1 GCA_011372875.1 Deltaproteobacteria bacterium | reverse complement strand
GAAAATACACGGTATTAAGCAAAAAAATCCATGAGGTATAACGCAACAGAAGCATTTGCCGCTCAAAGAATGAAAGAGATAACCCTTTAACCAAAAATGTGTTTTCTTCCCCAGCCCATCTGTTTGCCCCGGTCATTTGACCTTGTATAAGACCCCTTACTTGGGGTATACCCTGCTGTGCTATGAAGACCCCTGAGATACTTGCACCTGCCGGAAACATGGAGGCACTCGAAAGCGCCTGCCTGTATGGTGCGGACGCTGTTTACCTCGGCGTGAAAGGGGATACGAATCTCAGGGCAGGGGCACGGAATTTCACCCCCGATGAACTTGAAGATGCCGTGAAGGCAGCTCATGACAGAAAAGTAAGGGTATACCTTACCCTCAATACCTACCCGCATGACACCAAGATGACACAATTTCCCGAGATAATCCTTCATGCACGTTCCCTGGGCATCGATGCGGTAATTGTTTCTGATATCGGGGTGCTTGATCTGGTAAAGGAAATCGCGCCTGATATGCCCGTTCATCTGAGCACGCAGGCAAATGCGGTAAATACCCGTGCGATCAAGGCATGGGCCGCACTGGGCGTCAGCCGGGTGATTCTTGCCAGAGAGCTTTCGCATGAAGAGATTACCCATATCCGCAGAAACACCGGCGTGGAGCTCGAGCTGTTTGTGCACGGAAGCGTGTGCATATCCATATCGGGCAGATGCCTTATCAGCAACTACCTGTGCGGCAGGGATGCAAACCAGGGTGCGTGCACGCAGCCGTGCAGGTGGGACTACGCGCTTATGGAGCGGACCAGACCGGGTGAACACATGCCTATTGAAGAAGATGAGGGGTTTACCTATCTTTATAATTCCAAGGATTTGTGTCTGCTGCCTGTAATGGATAAAGTCATGGGTCTCGGAGTCGAGGGCCTGAAGATCGAGGGAAGGAACAAGACATCACTGTATATTGCAACAGTCGTAAGCGCCTACATGCAGGCACGTGATGCATATATCAAAGATCCCCAGAGCTATCGTCAGAGGGCTGAATGGATGGATGAGATCAGCAAGATCAGCAACCGAGGATACTTTGGCGGGTTTTTTATGGGGAATCCCGGTCATGAAGGGATTGACTACAATTTCAAAGGATATACCCAGAGCCATCACCTGGCTGCAAAGGTGCTGGGCCTCAAGGAAGGCTGGACGGTATTCGAAGCCCGCAATCCCCTCATTGAAGGCATGGTGCTCGAGTGGCTTTCTTCCGCAGGAGAAAGGATGGAGTTCACATTGAGGGATGCTTTTGCAGGCGGCTCTTCGTGTACGCACATTCGACCGGGTGAAATCTTTGAGATGAAGACGCCGTTTTGCCCTGTTCCAGGCGAATTTGTCAGGAAACTGTTCAGCGCTGGAGACAAGGTGGTAAATAGAGATTGAAGAGTTGAGATGTAAGGGCTCGTGGAAGTAGCCACGAGTTAAAACCAGGGGCCTTTGGCCGGATAGATAGATGAACCAGAGAATCCTTGAAGGATTGAATCAGGAACAGAAAAAGGCGGTCCTGCATGCGGATGGCCCGCTGCTGGTTTTTGCAGGGGCAGGCTCCGGCAAGACCCGCGTGATTGTTCACCGTGTGGCAAATCTCATTGTCCAGGGTGTCCGCCCTTCTGAAATCCTCTGCCTCACCTTCACCAATAAGGCTGCAGCCGAGATGAAGAATCGCCTGAATACCATTGTAGGAAGCGATGGGTCCAGTGTATGGGCAGGTACGTTCCATGCCTTCGGGGCCAGGTTTCTGCGGCACGAGGCATACCTGCTCGGATATCCCTCATCATTCGTCATCTACGATGAGGCAGATCAGCGCTCGCTCATGGCCAAATGCATCAAGGAACTGGGCATCAACTACGAAAGGGGGATGGATGCCAAGGTTGCATGGCTGTACAACAAGAGCAGGGATACCATGCGCAGGATTGATGATATTGAATCTGATCTCTTTTTCGATCCGGTAGATGTCATCGCCGGGTATGAAAAGAGGAAAAAAGACTTCGGAGTATTTGATTTCGGGGATCTTCTGAGCGTACCATGCAGGATGCTGGCAACCATGCCCGAGATCAGAAAAAAGTATCAATCAATGTACCGCCACATTCTTGTGGATGAGTACCAGGATACCAACATGGCACAATACTCCATGCTTATGAATCTTGTAGGTACGCACAGGAATATCTGTGTGGTGGGAGACGACGACCAGTCCATCTATGGATGGAGAGGTGCTGATGTCGGCAATATCCTGCGTTTCAAGGACGATTTTGCCGGCGCTACCATTATTACGCTGGAGCAGAATTACCGCTCATGCGAATTGATACTCAACGCGGCATCTTCTCTGATAACAAACAACCAGTATCGCTCTCCCAAGAGGCTACGCTCTACAAAGGGCAAAGGAAAAGACATCGGCATCGTTGAATTCAGCGATGATGAAAAAGAAGCGATCAATGTGGCATATACCATCACCAACCTTATCAGTTCCGGGGTGAGCCCACTTGATATAGGGGTTTTTTACAGGGTCAATGCACTTTCCCGCGTGATAGAAGAGGCATTTGTAAACAGGAGGATACCGTATGCAGTTTACGGAGGGATGCGGTTTTATGAACGCAGAGAGATCAAAGACCTTCTCGCATACTTGAGGATCATAGCCAATCCTGCAGACGAAGAGGCACTGGGCAGGATCATCAATACACCGCCCAGGGGCATTGGGGCGAAGACCTATGCCGCACTGGTTGATTTCGCCAGGAAAGAAGGGGTGCCGGTCATGGAGGCGCTCGATGCTGTAACAGACCGGAATGTATTAAAAGGTGCCGGCAGAAAAGGTGTTGCTGAATTCATTTCCCTTATGCGGGATATCAGAGCATATGCACAATCTGCCGAGATTCCCGAGCTGCTCGCCTGCATCATGGAGAAAGCAGGCCTGGCAAAGGCGCTGGCCAGTGAGATCGACGGGGAAGACCGGCTCACCAATGTTAAAGAGCTTATCGCAAGCGCAGCCGGGCAGAAGGATCTCACCCGGTATCTGGAAGAAAAGGCCCTGATGACCTCCATGGACGGAGAAAGCGGAGACAAGGTCAGCGTCATGACCCTGCATATGTCAAAGGGCCTTGAGTTTGATTATGTCTTTATCCTCGGCCTTGAAGAAGGGATCCTGCCCCATTCCCGCTCCATGGACACCATGCTGGAGATCGAGGAGGAACGGCGGCTGCTCTATGTGGGGATTACCCGTGCGCGCAAACAGGTGATGCTCTCCTGGGCAAGGACAAGAACGCTGTACGGCCGTGAGGTCTATCAGATCCCCTCGGGATTTCTCTCGGAAATCAAGCCCTGTTAAATGTCTGACGGAAACTATGGGTTAAAAGGAAACCCCTGGTGTCTCCATCTGGGTTTGTGGCACCTCGAAATACTGTGCTTCATTTACGCCGGCCCATGATGCAAAGAATTTTCCGGGGAATGTCTTTACATAGGTGTTGAGCACACGTACCTGGTCGTTATAGCGTTTGCGCTCGACGGCAATGCGGTTTTCCGTTCCTTCAAGGCTGTCCTGAAGCTTCATGAAATTCTCGTTGGACCTGAGCTCGGGATAACGTTCCTGCAGGAGAAGAAGACGGGATAGTGCACCTTCGAGCCCCCCTGCCGCCTGTGCCTTTTCATCGACATTTTGTGCAGAAAAATAGGCCTTTCTCGCCTCGGCAACACCTAAGAAG
>DSAD01000225.1 GCA_011372875.1 Deltaproteobacteria bacterium | reverse complement strand
GGATTCAAATGCACATAGCGGCTCAACTCAACAAGGTATCTCTCCCCTTCTACCAGTATGGCCTTGTACCGGCCCTGAAAAAGGTGACCAACCCGATTATACTTACGGTTGAAATACCCAGTGTATCCACCATTGAGACCCTGCAAACATTTCATTTTCTGCCCCTTGTTTTCGATGTCATCACCTGATACATTTATCGTATCATCTTGTTAACTGCTTTCGGAGAGATACATATGAAACGAAAAATCTCATGGTATATTGTCGGTCATAAACACAAGCAAAAGGGGTTGCTTATGGCCAAACGCAATATACAGATGAACCTGCCTGAAACCTTCGGAAACCGCATGGCTCGCCTGAGAATATCGGCGGGATATTCTCAGCGGGATCTTGCCGCGAAACTGGGGATTTCTCAACGAATGATCGCCTATTACGAGAAGGTATCTCAATATCCGCCCGCTCACATCCTTCCCATACTGGCAAATGCACTTGGCGTGACTGCCGACCAAATGCTGTGGCTTGAAGAATGCAATACAAATCGCAAGGCAGGCTCACGATTATGGAGAAGATTATCTGTAATCGAAAGAATGGAGCCAAAGGAAAAACGACAGATCATCCAGCTGCTGGATTCATTCATTGAGCGGGAGCAGCTAAAGAAAAAGACAGGCACATAAACAGGAGAAGGAACTATGGGACAGATCCAATATATATCCGACGAGAATAACAAGGTCACGGGGGTCATCGTGCCCATTGATCTCTGGGAAGAGCTTCAATCGGAAAAGGAGACCGCTTATCTGCTCAAGAGCAAGGCCATGAAGAAGCGGCTCCTCAAGGCCAGAGAAAACAAGGAGGGCATTCCCTTTGAGGATGCACGCAAAAAACTTGGAATTTGATCCTGCCGCCTTTGAGGATCTGGCCTGGTGGATTAAGCAGGACAGGAAAAAGGCCCTCAGGATCATGAACCTGATCAAGGAGGTTCAACGAACCCCTTCACGGGCATGGGCAAACCCGAACCCCTCAAGCGTGATCTTTCAGGATGCTGGTCAAGGCGGATCGACGATGAACACCGCCTGGTCTACGAGGTGCTTGATGATAAGATCAGAATTCTTGCCTGTAGATACCACTACTAATCCTAATACAAAAACTTGTCAAAAGCGGTAACCGGCTGTCACACTTCCCGCAATCTTAATCCCATGATCATACCACCATCCACGTACGCCCGCTGTCATGCAAGCTGCATGATGAGAGTGCTTTCTGCTCAGTCTCTTGTACTCTTGCTCTGGACGGGAAATGCCACATTTTTCTTTCATTATAACCTCTGGGAGTAACCATCTGGATTCCTGTTAGGTCATATAAAACATCAACATCATTATCAGCCCTGGCAACATCTCTGGCAGCACAAGAAGAAAACCAGCTTCGATAGCCCATTTGTTATTTAAACCATAATGAACGTCAGACTCATAAAGACCCAATTGATCAATATAATTCAAAGGATTCCCACCAACGTAAGCAAAAAGATTATCACCACCATCTATCCCAATTGGATCAGTCGTTGTGTAACGCCCTGAGCCCGGATCATAGTATCTCTGGTAGTTATAGTGCATCCCGGCATCATCATGATAATACTGTCCCGGATCTATTCCGATACGATCTCGCCCTATAAAGGTCTTTATTTCTGACTCCATCATCCCACCATATGAACAGCTATCCATTATTATTCGTAAAGATACGGGCTTTGCTTTAATCCCTTGGGGTTAATTCCCCGTAGCTTGCCGCGAATTGCCTATTCAAAATAGAAGGCTCTGGATACCCCGTTGCTTGCGGCGGGGTAGTTCATTCCTGCAAGGAGCGGCTGCGGTTGAAGAAAAAAGGTTTCTTTATACCAGACGGATTTTTGGAAAAGTCAGATGCAATGTTTTCTGAAACACCCAATCTACGGTCGTGCTTCTATTTCCTTTTCTATCGCTCTCTGTACGAGTTGATTGAGGGAAAGACCTTCTATAACTGCCTTCTGGACAGCCTTGCGGTGGAGATCTTCGGATATCCTCACGTTGAAGCTCCCTTTATAAGACTTGTACACCGGCTTTGATTTTTCCTTGCAGAAACTGAGATAGTCATCAACAGCATCGTGGAAGTCCTTGCGGATCTCATCTATTGTCCGGCCTTCATACGATACAAGATCATTGATACCTTCAATCTTCCCATAGAGTATGTCATCATCGGCGCTGTAGTGCACTGACCCGATAAAACCTTTATATTCTAATGCTTGCTTCATGGCAGTACTCCTATCCTTGTCAGCTCTTCCTCTACCTGATCCAAAATATATCGCATAATGTTATTATCGGGATGCGGACGGTGTGCCTTAATCGTGCTCTTTGTCTCTTCATTGTAAAACGTGATCCGAGATCCGCCCGTATGCCCTGAGCCTATCTCCTCATAGCCGAACCCTTTAAGCAGCTTCTTGAACTCATCATATGTAAAATCCATCGGCTTCGATATAAAGCGTGCCAGGAGTTTGTCTTTACGGCTCATGATTTACTTATACCAGTCGCCTTTCTGTAATGCAACTGCATAATAGTCGCAATAGACACCTTCTTTCTCCTTTACCGGTCTTCCATCTTCTCGCCCGGGTGATACTTCGCGTGGATCTCCTTGCGGTCGCTCAGAAAGGTTAACCATGACTACCACTTACTGGCATTCACTTACTGTCCGATCAGATCGTGACTAATACAATTAAGTTAATAAGTTAAGGGATGTTCCTTGCTTTTCCCCTCGCTTTTCCCTAGGCTCTCGCTAGGCTCTGCATTATGCGCCTAATAATCGTCTCTGCAACAGGGACTGCATGTCACGGCGGCCATCCACAATCAGCATAACATAGACGTTCTTATCCATGACTCGGTAAATGATACGATAAGGTTTGAAAAAAATCTCGCGGTATTCTCTTATACCTAGCTTTAGCAGTTCTTTTGGATAGACACCCCGCTCGGGGAATTCGGATAACGTAGAGAAGATTTTCTCAATATGCTTTAAAACATAATCCGCTTTTCTAGGTGAATCATATACAGCGATGTAATCATAAAGTTCGTTGAGATCACGTGCAGCGTCGCTGGTCAACAAAACCTTGAACGGCATCACCTATCCTTTCTCCGTTCGTGAAGACCCTTGATCACATCCTCAGCGGGTAAAACATTGCCTTCCTCTATCTGCCGTATTCCAAGTGACAGGATTTTCAGAAGAGCAATGGTTTGCTGGGTTTGCTCGAAGCTTTCGATGTCTTGTATGACCACTTTGGCTTCGCCATTCTGGGTGATGACGAGTGGCTCCTGCTGTCTGGAAAGGTTTCTTACAATTTCAGAGGCATGGGCCTTCAGGTAGCTGATGGGCCTAATCTGATTTGAAAGTTTCATAAGCGCACCCCCTTATTTAACATGACTTAATATAGTCCATAAACAGGTCATACGTCAAGTTTTAAAACTTTAAAAGATTCGAATGGTGTCATCTCTCTTTTTACTACCGATAGTCTCTTGCGATAATATTGTTTATCTTTTTATATGGTTATCAAATCTTGTTTTTGACATTAAGGATGTCCCCCCTAGTTCCTGGTTCTCCGCTAAAGGCTATCAATGATCTCCTGCGGAATCTTTTTGGTACACCATTCACAATCTGGCGAGATATGCCTTGTTGACCAGCGTCAACTATAATTTCCTTTCGCATTGACTCATAGAAAATGCTACCGAAGCCGAGCTGTTGCCTCATGGGGTATGTTACCAAGAAATGGGGGCAATAAATGGCAGACAAAGGCATC
>DSAD01000103.1 GCA_011372875.1 Deltaproteobacteria bacterium | reverse complement strand
CTTTTTAACTTATATTTATTGCAGTATCTCGTTCCTCTTGCTATAATTTCCCGCGGGACAATGGATAAAACACTATACGATATCATGAAAAATGTCTTGATAGTAATTGTTGAACTAAACCGCTGTCGCGGAGATAAAGAGCGAAGCGTAACATTTCGTTTGATAACACCGCATTAACTCAATGAAATCTTTAACTATCTGAATTTGCCGTTATCATATTTCCTTGTTTGTAAAAAACTCAGGCAAGGAGGTAAACGATGACGGAATTACGGAAGAAAATGATTCGAGATATGCAACTCAGGAGGTTTTCCGGGCGGACGCAGCGTTCGTATGTTGGTGCGGTGGTACTGCTTGCGCGGCATTACCATCGTTCGCCGGACAGGATCTCGAAAGAAGAGATTCAGGACTACCTGCTCTATCTGATGAACGAGAGGAAACTTTCATGGAGTACCTGCAATCTGGCGGTGTCCGCTTTTCGGTTTTTCTATTCTGTTACCCTTGGCAATGAGCCTATGTACCTGAGCATACCGCCCAGGAAGAACCGATCCCGGCTGCCGGAGGTTCTGAGCAGGGAAGCGGTAGAGCGTCTGTTTGCTGCTGCCGTCAATCCCAGGCACCGTCTCCTTCTCATGACGACCTATTCGGCGGGCTTGCGTGTCAGCGAGGTTGTGCATTTGAAGCCCGAACATCTTGACAGATCGCGCATGATGATCCGGGTTGAACAGGCAAAGGGCAACAAAGACCGGTACACTATCCTCTCCGAGAGACTGCTGGGAGAACTGCAGTTTTACCTGAAGGTGTACCGTCCCACCACATGGCTGTTCTTTACCCGAGATCGGGAGTTGCCCATGCATGTCTCCACTGCCCAGAAGATCTACTATGCGGTCCGCAAGAAGGCAGGGGTAAACCAAGGAAGGGGCATTCATACATTGAGGCATTGCTTTGCCACGCATCTGCTGGAGGCCGGCGTCGATCCCCGGACCATCCAGGGGCTGATGGGGCACAGCTATATCACGACCACCACCCGGTACCTTCATCTGACTCAGGGCAGGCTTTCTTCGGTGAGAAGCCCCCTGGACCTTGGAAAACCTTCCCCGGAAGGAGGCCACCCATGTTAGCCGCCGGCTCCAGGAACCTTACGCAGGGCTTTCCGGAATCCGGCTGCGAGGTTGCAGATATCTTTCGTGCCCATGGTCACGAGTACCAGATGGTGCATCCCATGCCCTGTGCACACAGGAGGGTTATCTCCGCCATCGTCAACTGCCGTACACAGGAGCAGGGAGGCCGCATCGAGCGCTGTGACCGGTGCGGTTTTCAACGCACGGTTTACAATTCCTGCCGGAACAGGCATTGCCCCAAGTGCCGGACCATGGCCAAGGCACGCTGGCTTAATGCCCGCATGGGAGAGCTTCTGCCGGTAGGATACTTCCATGCAGTCTTTACCCTGCCCCACGAGATCAACGCAGTAGCTCAGTGCAATAAAAACGAGCTGTACACCATACTCTTCAGGGCAGTCTCACAGACCCTGTCCGGATTCGGCTGCAATCCAGGAAACGGCCTGGGCGGCAAGATGGGGTTCATCCTCATTCTCCATACGTGGAGCCAGGTGCTCCTGGACCATTACCACCTGCACTGTGTGATACCTGCCGGGGCGCTCTCTCATGACGGCAGCCGCTGGATAGCCTCACGTAAGCGATTTCTCTTTCCGGTCAGGGCTCTCTCGCGGGTTTTCCGGGGTAAATTCATCGAGCTGTTGGAGAAGTCATACCATACAGGCAAGCTGATCTTCCCCGGCAGCACCGCCCATCTCCGTACGCTCCCCGGGTTCAGGAAACTGATCCGGCAGCTTCGTTCACGGCAATGGGTGGTATATTCCAAGAAACCTTTTGCCGGTCCTGAAGCAGTGCTCGATTACCTCGGCCGCTATACCCACCGGGTGGCCATCTCAAACCATCGCATCATTGCATTGCGCCATGGCAAAGTCATGTTCTCCTACAAAGACCGCTCAGAGAATAACACTCGCAAGATCATGACCCTCGATGCCGATGAATTCATCCGGCGTTTCCTGCTGCATATCCTGCCTGGTGGGTTCATGCGCATCCGTTACTACGGTTTCCTGGCAAACCGGTCAAAGAAGAAGGACTTGAGCAGAATCAGAGATCTCTTAGTCTGCACATATCGCCAACCCGACACGAAGGAAGCATCAGTCTCTGCATTAATGCTTCAACTCACCGATATCGATATCACTCAATGCCCTGCCTGCCGGAAAGGAACAATGAAACAGATCGGGGAGATCTCCCCCGGCCTGACACGCAACCTCTTACACACACCCAAGCACGCACTGCACCATAACTCTTCGTGATGAAAAACAAACAGCTCCATCAAAGAATCATAGTGAATCCGGTGTTCACCCCCGGGCCAACCGGGGTACAGGAATGGTGCGCCCGATTACCTGTTCGTCCTGTAAAATATCACATCCCAGGTGCACATATTCAGCCTATCAATCAACATTACCCGGCAGCACAGTACCCTTTTTCGATCATGACAGGCATACTCAATCTCTTCATCCATCTGTCAACTCGGAAGTCTCCGGATACAATACCCATATATAGAAACAATGCCTGTAGCGGCTCAGTCCAACCGCATTTTATCCATCATCCCGCCGCCTCGTAATCCTATATGCTCTTTTTAACTTATATTTATTGCAGTATCTCGTTCCTCTTGCTATAATTTCCCGCGGGACAATGGATAAAACACTATACGTTGGCCAAGATTGCCGAGCGAATTAAAGGGGTCGGCCATCTGGTGACCAGCAAAGAGCTCACAAAAAGGGCGAGCCATGTCCAAAAGATTGCAAGGGAGTGTATGTGATGCTTGACTATGCGGGTCTTCTTATCTTGCCTCTTATTCAGGTACTTGCGATTGTCTTGATTGTGAAGAAACTGCGCGGGACAAAATCGCTTTTCTTTGGGGTTCTGGCGGTCGTCTGCTGGCTATTGTCATTTTTGGTGCCGGTGTTCTTCTCCAGGACGACATCACTGGTAATTACATCCACTATCGTAGCGTCTCTTAGCTTGATCGGATGGCTTTCGTTCTTGGGTATGCTGCTGTTGCTTCCTTCGAGAGCGCCGACCGGCGTTGTTCCGACAGTGGATCCGGACGCTACTGATACGCCCAAGGCGAAATTATCAACAAACAATACGTACTTTGTTGGGCGAAAGGAGGATCAGATGAGTGGACAGCAAGCACAGAATAATGAAGAAATACAGGTGGAGGTAGGCATGATTGCGGAGGGTTTCTATCCCTGGTTTCTTGGTGGAGTTCTTCTAAGCGGCACGGTGGTCGTTCCCATCGTAACAGCCATGCTGATGGAGGGTATTTCCCCGGCAGTGGCATGGATTGGCGGGATCATATCTGCGGCCGTGTTTTTGCTGTGCCTCGACAAGAGGGGTAACTGGCGAGAGACAACCGCATTTCCCGCTATCGGTGTTGCCGTTGTCGGTGCAACCATTTACCACTACAGCACTGGCCGCCCCATTTGGGTAGTCGGTGGCTTACTTGGGTTCGTAATTTTCGCAATCTTCGGAGCGTTAGGCGTTGTGATCGGAAAGTTAGTACGGGCCAAAAGCTGAACCGAAGAAAAACAGGTGGCCAACCAAGGGGTCCAGCCGACGCGCTACGCGCGCGGCTGACCCTATCGTTATCTGCCCCTTAAAGAATAAATGAAAATAGTAAAACAAAATAATAAAGGCACATCAAACAAGATACCTAATGTAGGTGTTGGGTGGTACACCAAGGATCAATGG
>DSAD01000015.1 GCA_011372875.1 Deltaproteobacteria bacterium | reverse complement strand
GGCAATGGCCGCTATATTTCAGGGCATAATCTTAAAGTCTTTTATGAGAACTGTTCCCGTTGCCGTTATAGGCCATATAATACATCGTGTGCCGACATTTGCCATGGGCCAGGTAGTGCCCCGTCTGGCTATACCGTTTTTTAATCCGCTGCTTGGAATAACCATGGTCATCTACAGCATCGCCGACGTTATAAACATCATCGGTTCCAGGAGATTCAAGAAGGTCGCCCCGGCGCTTCTTATACTCTCAGCCATAGTGCAAGGAGATTGAGATGAAAACCGGCCATGTGATTTTTGAGACCCGATCCGGAGGCAAGGCAAACCTCATGCGTTATGAGGGCAAGTGCATGTATGTATGTCCTGAATGCGGGTTTTCCGGCCCGCACGAAAGGATCAGCGAATACCTCGGTGTATGCGGCAGGTGCGGGCATTATATAAACAGGAAGGATGACGCCCCGATCTTCGGTTTTGCACGCCGTGACGAACTCATATCGGACATAGAGGAAGCACAGGAGTGTGTAGAGCAGATAGACGCAGTGCTGATGGAGAAGATCAGGGAGATGGGCGAGCTTGACAGGATGATAGAGGACAGCATGATTTCGGCTTGGTGCTACATGAATAGATACAGGGAGCTTGCAGGCGAGATAGAAAAGCGCCTGAGAGTCCGTGGTATTTCAGGAGGTGCACGGTGCGGCAAGGAAAGAATTTGTCAATCCTGGGTATTGTAAAGGGTCTTTTCTGCGGGTCATACATCAGGCAGGCCTTCAGGCTTCATGTGGTTTTGCATGAAAAGAAGAGGCATGCCCTGGATGTTGTAGAAAGGCTTCAGCATCTGCAGAGGGATTATGAGAACTGCCTGATAACAGAGGAGATGTACAGGCAGCTTTGCG
This sequence comes from Deltaproteobacteria bacterium, assembly GCA_011372875.1. GTDB lineage: Bacteria > Desulfobacterota > Desulfomonilia > UBA1062 > UBA1062 > DSAD01. The sequence goes on along the minus strand of DSAD01000015.1, from coordinate 2,945 downwards.
AGGATCTTAATGCACAGAGACAGAGACTGACGGAGGAGATATCAGTTATCGAGGTGATGTCATGAGTTGCAGAAATGAAGAAATAAAAAGTATTGACCGTGAATTCGGTGCACTGCTCCTGGCATCTGATATAATCTCTGATGAGTACCAGGCGCGTATAGATGAGATTAGAGGAAATGCAGCCGTGCCGGACCTGTCTGCTCGAAGGATTCTATCTACCGAGTCCTGGGAGAGATGCCTCGGTCAGAGCATGGAATGCCTTAACTCGAGGAAAGGTGTCGGGCAAGGCCATTCTATTGGCGAGTGCCTTACCAAAGACCGGATAGCGGAGATAGAGAAACGGCTTGCAGCAGAGCTGCATGCAAGGGCCGTATGGGACAGGTGGGATTACCTCATGGTCTTCGGCACGTCTTTGTCAGCGGTATCTATTGATCTCTTCTTCAACACATCAAAATACGGCTTCGATTCCATGATGAGGGACAAGGGTTCCAGGCTCAGGAGGTTCTGCGACAATATACACGGAAAGCACGGTCAGTGTGATCCGATTGACTGGCGCGGGGAAAGGAGCGGAGACCCGAGGGGCGGAAACAAGTATCACAGGCAGCTCTCTTCCGGACACGACATCCTGAGGTTCTTCACCCAGGGGATCGTTCAGATGATGCGGGGTGAATTCAACGGCCTTCAGAAGAATGGGAACGGTTGGGAGAAGGTGCATGCTTACATGGATTCTGGTGAGATGTCTTTCGCGCAGGCCTTTGTCAGGCTCTCAATACACCTGTTCTGCGATTTCTTCTCGTATTACAGCCTGCCCGTGCCGGGTTCCACTCTTATCATGGACTATTGCAGATCGGAAAAGATCAGGGACATGATCTACAAATCGTATCAGCAGGGGCTTAACATGAGGAAGGTGACGCTTCAGTCCATGGCGCCTGCCATTAACAGCCTTTTCCCCTGGCTGTACTGGAAGATCAGGTATGCACACTCGGGTGAAGGAGATTTTGCACTCGGGCAGAAGCTGCTGGAGATGAGGACGCTTGCGCATACGTTTACAACCATGATCAATGCAGGCAAGGTAGTAATAACGAAAAATCCTGTCGACATAAACATCCCTCAGCTTATCGCGACCATGAAATCGATATATGCCCTTGTCCGCGTGAGCCTTGCAGACAATGAGCTGGCGAGGCTGGAGAGAAACACCGCAGTGATCGAGCAGAACCATCTTGAGATATCGAGGCTTATTGGCACAGTTGGCACAGGGGTCTCCCATTAGCACACACAGGGGTCATACACACAGGGGTCTTGATATTTGAACTGGATGCTCCAATATTACAAATCAACGGGCTTACATTTACGCAGCTTGCCTGAATACTTCTGCGCTGGTTGAATAAATATATTGCCAACAATGTCAACATCCTATAAATTGCAGGTACTCTCATAGAAAGTTCATCACGATGTGTTCGGTATTGTTGATCTGTATAATTGTCTTTGATGGTGTTGGAGATGAATATGGGAAATTGCCCTGCCTGTAAAGAACTGGAACACAGGATAAGTGAACTGGAAACAGAGACTCGAAGGCTCAGGAAAGTCGAGCAGGATCTTTATGAGAGCCAGGAAATGTACCGCATCCACTTTACGCTGGCTAACGATGTTATCTATTCGATAGATCCTCAGTTCAGGGTCCTGAGCGTATCCCAGGGTGTAAAGAAGATGCTTGGTTATGCCCCTGATGAATTGATTGGCCGACCTTTTCATGAACTCAATGTCCTGGCACCGGAATATCTGGAAAAGGCATTCAATGATGTGCGCCGAGTACTGAGCAAGGAAAATGTGGCCTCGAGCATCTATCAGTTTATCACCAAAGACGGTAAAAGGAGGTTCGGTGAAGTCAGCGGTGTGCCTTCTGTCCGCAACGGACGGGCTACAGCGGTAATATCCGTTGCCCGGGATATCACCGAGCGCCTTGAAATGGAACAGACTCTCCGTGCGAGCGAAGAGAGATTTCGAGCCGTGTTCGATTCTGCAAAAGACTGCATCTTTATCAAGGACAGGGATCTTACCTATACCTTTGCCAATCCCTGCATGAGGGAACTCTTCGGACTTCCGCTGGAGGAAATCATCGGGAAGAAAGACAGGGACCTCTTTGGAGAAGCAGACGGCAGGGAGATCAGCAGAGTGGATGCGAGGGTCCTCATCGGAGAGATTGTGGAAAGAGAGCATACAAAGACGGTAAAGGGGTCTCAGATAACCTTCCATGTCATCAAGGTTCCGATGATGGACAGTTCCGGGATGGTGACAGGCCTGTGCGGGATTGCCCGCAACATCACCGAGAGGAAGCGCTTCGAAGAGGCCCTGCGCGACAAAGAAATGCAGCTTCACATGCAGGCAAAGAACCTTGAAGAGGTAAATACCGCCCTCAAGGTGCTTCTCGATTATCGGGAAGAAGAAAAAAGGAACATTCAGGAAGATATCGTATCAAGGGCAGAGAGACTCATATTTCCCTATATGGAAAAGCTTGAACAAGGCTGTATAAATGATGGAGGCAGGACATATCTTGCAATCATCAGGTCGAACCTGGAGGAGTTGATTTGTGGCAACAAAAGGGTTTCCCGTCCTCTTTACAGGCATCTTACCCCTATGGAGATCCAGGTATCCGATTTGATCAGGCAGGGCAAGACCTCGAAAGAGATAGCATCGATGTTGAACATCTCTATGCATGCCGTATCGTTCCACCGCCTGAATATCCGCAAGAAGTTAGGGCTGCTGCATACAAAGACAAATCTTGGTTCCTACCTTAAGTCTGCAGAATCTGTTTAACCCGCATTTGCAGCCCGATACGTTCATGGCGCATTATATTCGCATAAAGCCCAGCCCAGTGGGAATAGAGATCACAGTTCGGCATGGACAGCCGAACTGGACGCACGAACCTGCGCCCGTCAGGGCGAATG
>DSAD01000171.1 GCA_011372875.1 Deltaproteobacteria bacterium | reverse complement strand
GGTGTATAGTATAGATACACAGGGCATGGTCTTTAAAAGACAATAAATACAATAAGATATAGCTGGCATCGTATTTGCCATATAGCTGATCAGATGACGACAATAAAAAACGGAGGTCTAAGAAATGAGAAGGATTATGCAATACAATAATAAAAAGATCAGACTTGTGCAGGGGCTCGTGTTTGTATGGGCCCTGCTTGTTCTGGTATGCCTGGGTTTGCCAGGCCTTGCCAGGGCACAGGATAATGCGCTGGAGAATCTCAAGGAGACAGGCAAGGCCTTTGCGGCTGTTGCGCGGGATGCATCACCCGCAGTGGTCTTTATCAGGGTAGAGAAGGAAGTTGGTTCCAGCCCTGCAATGAGGCTTCCCTTCGACGATGATTTCTTCAGACGTTTCTTCGGTCAACCCATGCCGGGTCAACCCATGCCGGGGCAGCCCCAGGCACCGCAGAAGCAAAAGCGTATGGTTCAGGGTCAAGGTTCGGGATTTATCATCACACCCGATGGATACATACTCACGAACAACCATGTTGTGGGAGAAGCGGACAAGATCTTGGTAAAGCTCCTTGATGGACGGGAATTTACGGCAAAGATCATCGGTATTGATCCTCCCACGGATGTAGCGGTAATCAAGATAGATGCAAAAGACCTCCCCATTCTGCCTCTGGGTGATTCAGACAAACTCGATGTGGGCGAATGGGTTCTTGCCCTGGGCAATCCTTTCGGCCTGTCGCATACCCTGACAGCCGGTATAGTGAGTGCCCTGGGACGAAGCAGCATAGGGATATCGGATTATGAAGATTTTATTCAGACCGATGCGGCTATCAATCCCGGTAACTCGGGTGGACCGCTCATCAATCTCGAAGGTCAGGCCGTTGGCATCAATACAGCCATATTCAGCCGAAGCGGCGGATATATGGGCATCGGTTTTGCAATCCCGGTCAATATGGCCAGAAATATCTACAGCCAGTTGATCGAACATGGGAATGTAACACGCGGATATCTCGGGGTTACAATACAGGAACTTAATGATGAACTGGCAAAATCATTCGGACTCAAGGATACAGGCGGGGTACTTATATCACAGGTCATGCCGGATGCCCCGGCAGAAAAGGCTGGTCTGAAACAAGGCGACGTGGTGATCAGGTTCAACGGGGAGCCAGTGGATTCCGTCGCACCGTTCAGGAACAAGGTGGCTCTTACAAAACCCGGTACGAAGGTGGAGATAACAGTATTGCGGGATAATAAAGAGAAAACCTTTTCAGTAAAGATAGAGAAGCTGACTTCCGAGGTCAACACGGCAATGTCGGAACCCGAAAGCATAGAAAAGCTCGGTATTGGTGTGACAACGCTGACAAAGGATCTTGCGCAGCAGCACGGCTATGAGGGTGAGACCGGGGTGGTGGTTACCAGCGTGTCCCCGGATTCGGCAGCTGCCCGTTCGGGGATCAGACCGGGGATACTCATCAAGGAAGTGAACCGCAAACAGATAAAGAATGTGAAGGACTTTGAAAAGGCTGTCAGCGAAAATGGAGATAAGCCCATCCTTTTTCTTGTCAAGGATGAGCGGGGGACGCACTATACAGCGATCAGGCTGGATAAATAGGCTGATTCTTGTCAAAACCCCTGGTTGCCAGATGCATGGTGATCAGGGGGACAGCTTCAAGAAGACAGGTTTGTTCGTAAGCCCTTGTAAAGAGGTTATCTTTCCTGTGAGCTTATTGCGTAGCGGGGAACCTTTTTACGGCATCGTAAATCACATAAATACCCAGGCAGATGACGAACATGCCAAAAGCAAGGCGGAGATGCGGCCCAGGAAGCCTGTTTGCAAACCGGGCACCTATCCATGCTCCGAGAAAGAGGCCGATGGCTACAATGAGTGCAAACTTAAGATTGACATGTCCATGCCGGTAGAATTCGATCACTGCGGCAAGCCCTACGGGAGGGAGCAGGATGGCAAGGCTTGTACCTATGGCTGTATGCTGCGGGAGTCCGACGAGATAAACAAGGGCAGGCACTATGATGACACCGCCTCCAATGCCGAAAATGCCTGATACGATACCCGAGCCCAGGCCAACAAAAAGCAGAAGCATGCATGTTTCATATGCCATTGAGATCCTCCTTGCGTAATAAATCAGATGTGGTGCGGGCTGATTTCCCCTTTATCCAAGTTTTATGAATCTTTTTCAACAAATGTTTAGTATTCTTTGTAAAAAGATCATGAGCCTTAACGCCCAGGAATGTTGATTCGAATACTATCTGTTTGTGCATTGTGCAACCCTGAGAAATGACTGTGTCAATCAGGAAGGATGATACCTCTGGCAAATAGACAACGGGTATGCTATGGGCGTTGTTCCGTTTTATGTTTGTACGCGTAGAAAAATGATTTATTGTAAGGAGAAAAACAGTGGGCTTCAATTATATAACGGAAATCCCCGGTCCGGACGCGATAAAAGATGCAGTGCCTCTGTCCGGGTCTTTGCAGAAGATAAAACAGGAGCGTGACAGAGAAATCCGTGAGATCTTCCAGCGGGAGAGTGACCGTTTTCTCCTGGTGATCGGGCCGTGTTCGGCAGATAATGAAGACGCCGTGTGTGAATATGTCTCCCGGCTTGCCCGTCTGCAGGAAGAGGTGAAAGACAGGCTTGTTCTGATACCAAGGATCTATACCAACAAACCCAGGACCACCGGCGAAGGATATAAGGGTATGGTTCATCAGCCCGATCCTTTGAAGCTCCCGAATATTGCTCAGGGGATATACGCGATCAGGAATATGCATGTCAGGGCCTTTACGGAATCGCACTTGAGTGCTGCAGATGAGATGCTTTATCCGGGTAATCTGCCGTACCTCGATGATCTGCTGAGCTATGTCGCAGTAGGTGCAAGGTCAGTGGAAAACCAGCAGCACAGGCTGACTGTCAGCGGCATGGAAGTTCCGGCAGGCATGAAGAACCCTACCAGCGGAGATATATCCGTGATGCTCAATTCCATTTATGCAGGTCAGCACTCCCATGTATTCATCTACAACCGGTGGGAGGTGATGACATCGGGAAACCCCTTTACCCACGCAATCTTAAGAGGGGCTGTGGATATCAACGGCAGAAGCATCCCGAACTACCATTTTGAGAACCTTTTAAATGTTGCCCAGGCCTATATGGAACGTACCCTGGCCAATCCGGTGATCGTGGTGGATACGAATCATGCCAATTCCAACAAGCAATATCAGGAGCAGCCCAGGATTGGCATGGAGGTGATTCACAGCAGGAATTATTCACCTCTTCTCAAGGATATGGTGAGGGGTCTGATGGTCGAGAGCTATCTGGTGGAAGGGTCTCAGAAGATAGACGAGAATATCTACGGGAAATCCATTACCGATGCGTGCCTGGGCTGGAAAGAAACAGCATCCTTTGTCAGAAGACTTGCCGAGGTCGTGTGAGAGCTTTCTCCCAGCATAAAAAAAAGGGGGCTATTGCGGCCCCCTTAAAGAGGAGATTTTCTTTTGTTGCTTGTACTATATTCAATAAGGTCATTGAATATGCTTTTCAACCACTCGGGTGGTTTTTTTAAAGTCGGCTGTGTGGCCCTTGGTTATTCCTGTTTATGTAGCGATTAATGCGTGTTCGAGTCCGTTTTCCGACTGGAGCACGGCAAAGACCGTTTTTCATTTGCTGAGGATGAGCGTTTGCCAGAGTCGTCCCAGTCTGCCAATGCCGTCATGGAAGGGGTGGATCAACTCGAATTATGCACAGGTGGGACGCCGCAGGATAACTTGCTCTGACCTCGAATCTCCCTACATATAAAGAACATTTGGTACAGTATATAGAAATAGGCACCACTTT
>DSAD01000064.1 GCA_011372875.1 Deltaproteobacteria bacterium | reverse complement strand
ATGCTTGATTCCGCTGTATGCTTTCTGTTAATGCTTACACGATGTCCTGTTTATGCGTAAGCCAGCTCAATGAAATGGCCAGAACCGCCCTGGGTGAATGTTTCGGTCCCGAGATATGGGTCAAAGGCGAGATTCATGGGCTCAAGCTGCATGCCAAATCCGGCCATATGTACTTCGATCTTGTGGAAAAACCTTCATCATCTACAGATTCCTATATCGCAAAGGTGAGCTGCGCCTTCTTCCGGGGCGCGTTCATCAAATGGCAGACCAGCATGAAATCCATGGGGTTCGGACCCTTTGAACTCAATTCAGGGCTCGAAATCAAGCTGAAGGCGCGGGTCGATCTCTTCGTAAAGGAGGGCCGCTACCAGCTCATTGTCTCTGAGATAGATCCTGGATATACCTTCGGGGCAATAGCGAAAAGACGGGAACAAACGATTCAGGCTCTCCAATCCTCAGGTCTTCTGGCCAGGAACAAGGAGCTTACGCTCCCTTTGATACCGCTCAATATAGGTCTGATAACATCCGAAGATTCTGCTGCATACAATGACTTCATGAGCATTGTCTTTCAAAGCAGCTTTTCCTTCAGGATTACCTTCTTTGATGCACATATGCAGGGCGATAACACCGTACCCGAAGTCATTGAAGGTCTAGAGGCGCTTGACCGGCATCCATCTGTCGATATGATTGTTCTTGTCCGCGGCGGAGGTTCGAAAACCGATCTGTTCCCGTTCGATGATATCAATATCTGCAGAGCCATCGCCCTGTGTTCAAAACCCGTGATCACAGGCATCGGACATGAGATAGACACAAGCGTTGCAGATATGGTTGCACACACATCCCGGGTAACCCCTACTGACGCAGCCCGCTTTATCGTATCCACGGCGGACGATCTCCTGGCCTACCTTATCAATGCGCACCGCACCATGGAAACCCTGGTCCTACACACCCTGAGACAACAACATAAGCGCTTGGAATCCCTTGCAGTGAATCTGGACCACATCGCTTCCAGAGGCACCCTTGCAGCCCTTTCACAGATGAAGACCATCGCATATACACTCCATTCAAAGGTCACATCAGGGCTGTCCTCGCGGGAGAAAGAGCTGACAAGACATATCAAAGGGCTGGAAAGCTCTTCAGCGCAATTCATACGGCATGAACTGGGCACTCTCGACCTCTTTCATGCCGGTATCCAACACAAAGCCCGGTCAATCCTTGAAACCTGTATAAATAATCTGCAGTCTGCCGTATCTTTCCTGAAGCATGCCTGCACCGCGAACCTCTCTTTCAATTCGAATCTTATCGACCAGAAGGAGCATATGGCAAACCTTATGAATCCGGCAGACACATTAAGACGGGGATACAGCATCACCATGAGTTCTACTGGAAAGGCCGTAACAGACCCTGCTGACATACAGCTGGACGAATCCATTACCACCCTGGTTCAAAAGGGTTCAATCATGAGCACCGTATACGACAAGGAGATGAAATGAAGAAATCCAGATCTTATTCCGAAGCATTACAGGATCTTGAAAAATATCTCGACAAGCTGAACAAGGGTGAGGTCCCTATTGACAAGCTTGAATCCACGGTCCGGTCCGCGGCAGAGACGATCAAATTCCTGCGGCAGAAGCTTCGTTCCACACAAACCGAGATCACCGGTATTCTCAAGGACATTGAAGACGACGACAGCCTTGAAACCAAAAACGGCAACCAGGCCCGTACACAATAATTGACCGGCAAACTTCAGGTCTGTTATAGGAAGGTTCATGAAGATCTCAGATCAGGCACAGGCCATAACACCTTTCCTTGTCATGGATGTCATGGAACGGGCAAACATGATGTCTGCCGGCGGCGCAGAGATTATTCACCTGGAAGTGGGAGAACCTGATTTTGACACCCCCCGATGTATACGCGATGCAGCACGTGCAGCCATGGAAGAAGGAAAAACACACTATACGGACTCCCGAGGTATACCGGAATTGAGAGACGCCATATGCTCCCACTATAAGAACACCTATGGTGTTGAGGTGGACAGGAATCAGGTTCTGGTCACCGGGGGGTCATCACCCGCTCTTCTGATTGCAATCGCCTGCCTTGCCGCAGCAACAGACGAGATCATCATGCCTGACCCGTACTATGCCTGCTACCCGAACTTTGTCAGGGTTGTCGGAGCGACACCGAAACTGATCCCGACAGGAAGTGACGACGGATTCCAGCTCGATCCCGAAAAGGTGAGAAAAGCCATCGGTTCATCTACAAAAGCAATGCTGATAAATTCTCCGGCAAATCCGACAGGGGTGTGTCTGGATACATCACATCTTGGAGGTCTCGCCTCAACAGGCCTCCCTATCATATCCGACGAGATCTATCACGGTCTGGTCTACGAGTCTCAGCAGCATACGATCCTGGAATATACCGACAATGCAATCGTCATAAACGGTTTCTCAAAGGCATATGCCATGACTGGGTGGCGGCTCGGATGGGCAGTCTTCCCGAGATCCCTTGCCAGGACAGCCCAGAAGATCCAGCAGAATCTCATGATATGCGCCCCCTCGGTCGCCCAGTGGGGAGGGGTCGCAGCTCTTACCCGGGCACACGACGATGTAGCGCATATGCACAAGATCTTTTCACGGCGTCGCAAGGTCATGCTCGACACCATGGCCGAGCACGGCTTTGTCGTGGAAGCAGAACCCACAGGGGCATTCTACGTGCTTGTGAACATGAAAGATATCTCATCTGACTCGTATTGTCTCGCAATGGATATCCTTGATCATACCGGGGTGGGGGTTACACCGGGGATAGATTTCGGCCCCGGCGCTGCGACATACCTGCGTTTTTCCTATGCCAACGCTGAAGAGAATATCAGAAAAGGTGTGAAAAAAGTTGCTGATTACATAGGTACTTTATGATCGTTAAGATAAAAGATGCCAGATATGTCGGTACCATGTATGACCAGCTCCCCGAACTGCCACAGTTTGCCTTTGCAGGCAGATCGAATGTGGGCAAATCTTCACTGATCAATCTCGTTCTCGGCCGAAAAGCCCTTGTAAGAACAAGCAAGCAGCCGGGAAAGACACGAAACATCAATTTCTTTCAGGTTGACCTGCTGGACCTTCCCTCCATCCATATGGTTGACCTTCCGGGTTACGGTTATGCAAAGGTCTGTGCCGAAATGAAGAGCTCCTGGGGAGGGCTTGCTTCAAAATATTTTCATAACAATGCCAGCCTTAAACTTATCATACTCCTGGTCGACATACGCAGGGATCTCAAGGAAGAGGAATTCATGGTTCTTGATCTGGCGAAAGACTCGAGATGCCAATCACTGCTCGTTATCACCAAGGCCGACAAGCTCAGCCGCAACAAGCAGCGCCAGCGTATTGACGCCATAACCAGGCAATATGACCACGAACCTGTCTTAAGCTCGGCGCTCAGCCGGGAAGGGATCGATCCTATATGGCGGGCAATCCTTGCACAGATCCCCCGGGGGCCGAGGACCTGAGATGAAGTTCACAGCAAAGAGCTGCGGGGTATCTTATGACTGACATGCATGGCAACGTTACGTTGTCTATATTCATTCAGATGATACGTAAGCTGCTTGCAGCGGAAACATCTTAATACTCCGCCCCGGAGAGGATTAAGACAAGGAGAAGAGGAATAATAAATGGTTTTTTGATACCACGCTGCTTGCAGCGAGGTGTTTCTTTTCAATAAAAGACTATGTACACTGTATAATTTTATGTTATCATGCCTATTATGTGGGATAATTCTTTTACCTCCATCATCATATTGCTCATTCTTTTCATCGTCCTTCCATCAGTTCTCAAGTTTATCGGACAGTATACGCT
>DSAD01000009.1 GCA_011372875.1 Deltaproteobacteria bacterium | reverse complement strand
TAGTAAATCCCGGGTTATTTGAATAGTAAGATTGTCTCAATGAGTAATGCGCATGGAACATCTACTTTAGTTCGAAGAAGAAACCCACGTCCTGTGGACGTGGTGATGTGGGGAAGGCTATGCCGACCCCGAATGGGCTTGGCCAAAGGCCCAATCACCGCTATCTCCTCTCTTGAGTTGTAGCCTCAACATCGAAAAGAAGGAGAAGGCAGTGAGCAGGTTTCGTAAACTATCACATACGATATGACATTGTCAGTACCACATAGTTATGATCAAGAAGAACCGATATCCTCCCCTATGGGGAGGTTGGAATAAAGCCTGGCCCTTTGGGTCAGGATTATTTACATTCATTGCTCTGAACAACTGCGTTTTTTCCGCAGATTGTGGCAGAACATAAATTCGAGATCAGAAATACGAAATTTGAAACACTATCAACTCATTAAACTCTAATGTTCAAAATTGTTCAGAAAATCTGTTATTTGATATTTGTATTTGTTCCGTGCTTCGATATTCGGATTTTCCGCATTATAAGTGTCATGAAAATCCTTTTTCACAGTGAGAGGGTATCAAAAAGGGTTTTGTGTGTCAATTGATCTTTGGAAATTGTTTTCAACACGGGAGAGAGGGTCACGGTGATCTTTTCTCAAGGGCCGAGAATATCCCTTCAGGCAGGTAAGAAGCACCTGAAAGTCATACTCTTCATGATTGATACCCCGAACAAATTAGCTCAATCGAAAATAACTCAAGAGGGAAGGATTGATTTTATGGTGTGGACGTTGAAAGAGCTGTCTAGGTATCTGGAAAGCTAGGCGGGAAGTTAAAGGTGTGGTGTGCACATCCCCGCTTCCCGACTATTCTTTGTTGATTCATTTCTTCATCTGATTGAACGCTGAAAAGGCAGATGCACAATAACCATGCATGCAGCATAACAAGGTATCTGTCATGTTTCAGTTGATGTGGCGCTTGCTGCAGGCAGGTAAAACCGTTCGGCGTAATCTTTCACCATGCGGTCTGCGTTGAAACGCCAGCCCAGGGTCTGCATGGCATGTTTTATCCTTTTAACCCAGCCACAGGGGATTCCGCTTGCATCCCTGTTGTAATAAAGCGGGATCACTTCGTTTTCCAGTGTTTCATACAGGTACTGCTGATCTCTTTGGTTCTGAATGTCAGGATCATTGTGCATGCCGCCATGGCCTATGGCAAATCCGTTGCTGCCGTCGAAAGCCTCACTCCACCATCCGTCGAGGACAGAAAGGTTCAGGCCTCCGTTAAGGACCACCTTCTGACCGCTGGTACCGCATGCTTCCAGCGGACGTCTCGGCGTATTGAGCCATACATCCACACCCTGGACAAGGTGGCGTGCCAGGTTATAGTCGTAGTTTTCGATAAAGATGATCCTTGTCCTGTAGGCGCTGTCATAGCTGATCTTCGCGATCTGCTGCAGGAGAGCCTTTCCCTCGTCATCAAGTGGGTGAGCCTTTCCGGCAAAGATAATCTGGATCGGTCGTTTGGTATTCTTGACCAATGCGGCCAGGCGTTCGGGCTGCGACAGGATAAGGTTTCCCCGTTTATATGTCGCAAATCTGCGTGCACAGCCTATGGTGAGCACATCGGGATCAAGAATGTGCTCGATCTTATCCAATGTCTTGTCGTGGCCGAGGCGCTGTGACTGCAGGCTCAGGCGCCGCCTGACAAAACGGATCAGCCGCATCTTCAGGCTCTGGTGAGTCTCCCACAATTCTCCGTCATCGATTTCTTCAATATGTTCCCATACGTCCGGATGCACCATGCGGGTGGGCCAGTCCTGGCCGAGACGTGTCTGAAACAGCTGGTTCATCTGCGGAGCCAGCCATGACAACACGTGTACCCCGTTGGTAATGTGTCCGATAGGGACTTCGAGTTCACGCCTGTTCGGCCATAGGCCATGCCACATCAGACGACTGACATCTCCGTGGATCGCAGATACGCCGTTTGCCCTGCGCGAGGTCTTCAGGGCCAGGACAGTCATGCAGAATGTCTCTGAATTATCGGCAGGATTGACGCGTCCAAGGGCCATGAAATCGTCGTGTGACAGCCCGAGTTTCTCCCGGAATATACCGAGGTGCTCTTCCACCAGGTCCGCAGGAAACCTGTCGTGGCCGGCAGCAACAGGGGTATGTGTGGTAAAGACGGTATACAGGGAGACCCTTCTGTGTGCACGGTGAAAGGGGATCGCGTCATATTCCATGATGCGGCGTATCTCTTCGAGTATGGCAAAGGAGCTGTGCCCCTCATTAAGGTGTAGGACCCCGGGGAAGATGTTCAGTGCCTGCAGAATGCGCGCGCCGCCGATGCCCAGCAGGATCTCCTGCCTTATGCGTACACTGCTGTCGCCACCATAAAGCCGCGATGTCAACTCGCGGTCTTGTGCCGAGTTGCCCTCGATATTGGAATCGAGCAGCATCAGCCGTACACGCCCCACCTGAACCTGCCAGACCTTCGCCTGGATAGGGTTTGACCTGGTATCAATATTGACGATCAGCGGGGCCCCTGCCGAATCCTTGACCTCCTGGAGAGGCAGATTGTTTGTATCGAGGTTGATATAGTTTTCTTCCTGCCAGCCGTCCCTGTTCAGATGCTGGGAGAAATAGCCCTGCTGATAGAGAAGCCCAATGCCTATCAGCGGGATCCCAAGATCAGAGGCGCTTTTCAGGTGATCTCCGGCCAGGATGCCAAGTCCTCCTGAGTAGATCGGCAATGACTCGTGCAGGCCGAACTCTGCCGAGAAATAGACTACCGGACGGTTGTTTATATTTCCGCAGTGTATTTTACCCCATGTCTTTGGCTGGTCGAGATATTCATTCAGCCGCCTGAAGGCATAGTTTATCCGGCTGTGCAGGACCAGTTCCGATGCGCGGTCCTCGATCTGTTCCGGCGTCATCTGGTTGAAAAAGGCAATGGGGTTGTGTTCGACCTGGCGCCACAGATGAGGATCAAGATCGGTGACGATGCTTATGACTTCGGGATGCCATGTCCACCAGAGATTCTGTGCCAGAGCGCGAAGCCGATCATGAAGATGGCTGCCCGGTTCCTTCATATAGCCTCCCTTGCGTTATCTCAGGAATAAAATATATTACCATATTGTAATGACATAACAATATAATATGAACCACATAGCATGGAAGACCAATGCCGGTAAATATGAAAAAGGAAGCTTTTAAAGGAGGTCTGTGTCTGCAAAGACCGGACAGCAAAATGCCACCGTGTGCGCACTCTCATCATCCGGTATATCGTCAAGTATATCAGGACGACTCATCTGTTCCTCTGTAAATAATCCGGTTCCTGTTGTTGTTCTCATGGATCAGATCTTGTTAAGCGTATTGCTTAACGCATACCGGGCATGGCGTTGTGCAGTCTTTGCTGAGCCGCCTGTACAGAGGCTTGCGGCGAGGTGCTTCATTTTACTGCCGGCAAGTTTGAGCTCACATAAAGAAAAAGATCAAATGCAAGACCTTGGATTAAAATCTATAGAAAATTATATCTCATTGTATTTTGGTCTTTTCTAATCGGGTTTTTTCGTGTAAGAGAAGTGTCTGTTGTTTTGGTGTTTTTGAATTTTCTGATATGTAAGGATTCGGAAGTGAATTGGAAGAAGGTCAGTGTATATTCTATTGTATGCGTAATTGCCGCGATTGCTTTATTCATTATTGCCAATGTTTTTGTGAACAATCACTGCGAGGCTGTATATACGGTTCCACGGCACATTCAGTACTCCTTTACTCTGCGTAATAAAACCAACAGAATACTTAAAGATGCACATTTCTGTACATATGCTCCGGTTAAGCAGACACCTACACAGCGTTGTGAAAAGATAGATAC
>DSAD01000162.1 GCA_011372875.1 Deltaproteobacteria bacterium | reverse complement strand
GAACTGCCCCGCAGCGAGCTTGAAGGGTATCAAAGAAACATTTTATCTGCTCCCCCCTCACAGGTATCCTCTTACCCCGGGGGAAGATTATACTTGTGGTATGCAGCAGGCGTAAGGGGTAACATTAAAATGAAGAACATATCACTCTCCATACACAAGACGTATCGAGGCCTGTGTTCAGAACAGTTCATACTTGACGAGTCTGCCGTCCAGCTGTCCGTTCTTCAATGGTTTCTTCCAGGTGGAGCGCAGGCCTATTTCTTTGATAAGTTCCCTGTTTCCGAAATATATGTAGGCAACAGACCCGGTGCAGCGCTGTTTGAGAAAGTTGCCGAAAGCCTTCATGAAAGACCCTATATCTTTCTTGGTTTTCATTCTGTGTCCATAGGGCGGGTTGCATACTATCGTGGTGTTTTCAAGATTGCCTAAATCTTCAAAACGCTGGTGCTTAAGTACTATTGTTCTTCCGTTAGGCAGTTCTTCCATGTTCATTTGTGCTGCCGAGATGGAAACGGAAGACGCATCGCTGCCCGAGATCAACCCTTTTGGAAGCGGTTTGATCCTGCTGCCTTCTTCTTTCTTGACAGATTTCCATAGACTCTGATCGTATTCCGGCATGAAAGTGAAACCAAAGTTCTTACGGAAGTATCCGGACGGGATATTGCAGTAGTGCATGTATGCCTCGCACAGAAGCGTACCGGAACCGCACATGGGGTCATACAGCGGTGTACAACCATCCCATTCGCTCATGTGGATGATCGCAGCTGCCAGGGTTTCCTGCATTGGAGCATCGACCGAGGCACGCCGGTATCCCCTTCTGTGAAGTGAGCCGCCAGAAGTATCGAGGTAGATGGTCGCCTTGTTGTTTGAGATATGGAGGTTGAAACAGATATCCGCATCAATCCTCGCTACATCCGGCCTGGAACCTGTTGCCTGTCTGAAACTGTCGACAACGGCATCTTTCAGTACAAGGGTCGCATACTGGGAATGGCGTATCTTTGAGTTTGATACGTTTGCAGAGATGACAAAGGTGTTGTCAAGGGAGAAGATCTCACTCCAGGGGATTGTCAGTGCGGTCTTGTAGAGGTATTTGGTGGAATGACAGTCAAAGCTCAAAAGGGGCGCAAGAACTCTGGTAATGATCCGGGCAGTGTAATTTATCCGGTAGAGGGCTCCCTGGTCTGCAGAAAAATATATCCCGCGGTAGGTGGGTTTTACCTCCTGCGCTCCGAGGGAGATCAGTTCCTCCCTGCCGAGATCTTCCATGCCGTCTGCCACCTGGGCAAAAAACCGATGGTTTTTCTGGTATGTAAAGGTCATATTCTCATACTTCTTTCATGCGCATAGTCCATGCGTGGTGATATAGGATCGGGTGCCATGTGTAAAGGAAAAGAATGACGCCCCAGCATGAACCCGGGCAGTGCAATTACATGAGATAGGTATGATGAGAGAATAGCATCTGAAGAAGGATCAATCTCTCAGGTAAGAAAGGGCGAGACGGCACATCATCTTCGCACCTATCTCGAGGGCCGTCTCGTCGAAATCGAACCGGGAGTTGTGGTGCGGTTGGGTTAGGCCTTTTTCACTGTTGCCTGCACCTATAAAGAAATAACTGCCCGGGATCTTCTGAAGGTAGAACGACATGTCCTCGCTTGCCATGGTCGGAGGAATCTCAAGGACATGTTCTGTGCCCACAACCTGTTGACCTGCGGACCTTACCAGGTCGGTCATAACGGTATCGTTGACTGTCACAGGGTATCCGCTGTTGTAGTCCATCTCAAAAGAACCGCCCATGCCCCGGGTAATCCCGGAGAGAATCCTCTCCATGCGCTCCGGGACGAGCTTCTGTACGTTGAGGTCGAGAGTTCTCACCGACCCTTCAAGGACAACCTTGTCTGCGATCACGTTCGGTGCATCTCCGCCTTTGATCGTGCCCACATGAATCACGACAGGGCTGGTGGGCGGGATCTCCCTGGTAACGAGGCTCTGGAGGATGGAGACAACCTGCGAGCTGATGAGGATCGCATCGACACCGCCTTCGGGCATGCCACAGTGGCCGCCTTTGCCCCTTATCGTGATGGTGAAGGAATCCATGCCCGCCATTATGGGGCCGTATCTCCAACCGATATACCCGACAGGAAGCACGCTGATGAGGTGAAGTCCAAAGGCGGCATCCACCCGGGGATCATCAAGCACCCCCTGTTCGATCATCGCCTTTGCCCCGCCGAGCCTTTCTTCCGCGGGCTGGAAAACAAACTTGATCCGGCCGGGGAAGCTGCCTCTCATGGAGCTCAGTATGCTGGCAGTTCCGATGAGGATCGACATATGACCGTCATGGCCGCAGGCATGCATGACCCCGTCATTTAAGGACTTATATTCAACATCGCTCTGCTCCTGAATGGGAAGCGCATCCATGTCGGATCTCAGCATGACGGTCTTGCCGGGACCATTCCCCTGAAGCACCCCAACAACTCCGGTCTTGCCGATCCCCTCAAAGACATTCATGTCCAGATCTTTGAGGTAATCCGCAATTACCCGTGCTGTGCGCTTTTCTGTAAATCCCAGCTCCGGATGTCTATGGAAGTCTCTTCTTATCCTGATCATTTCATTGCTGATGCCTGCAACTTTCTCACTTATCATATGTTTTTCCTTTAGTTTGTTGGCAAAGTATAACAGGAAAGATTATCAGGTGCGATAACAAACAATTTTATGAAGAGAAACTATTGTAATTTATCTCAGCTGTGCTATAGATGCCTCAATGTAAAAGAAATGTAAAACATTGATTGTTGTGATGTGTATTGAACGAATTGAATCTGTTATTTTGCACGGGCCTTTCTTGGGCCGAACAACAGGAGGGTTGGAACAGAAGATGAAGAATGTTCTCGGAATAGATATCGGATCTGTCTCCATAGGGTTATGCGAGATAACCGCAGATAAGAATATCGTACGCACGGCCTATCAGTTTCATCAGGGAAAGATTGCAGATACTCTAAGAGCAATGCTCTCCGGTTTTGACTTGAAAGGTATTGGTTCAATAGCAGCGACCAGCTCCACGCCGTCGTTCATCAAGGCCGTAAAAAGCTACGATACTCAGGTAGCCATTATTGCCGCCGCGAAGCATCTGCATGAAGACGTGCGTTATGTCCTTAATGTGGGAGGCGAAAGATTCTCACTCATTGAGTTTGATGAAGAAGGTGATTATCTCAGTTGCAGATCGAATACTTCGTGCGCTGCGGGTACAGGAAGCTTTCTCGATCAGCAGGCATTAAGACTCGATCTGGCGGGAAGCGAGGAATTGAGTGCAACCGCAGCACTCAATTCCGGATCAATGCCGAAGATCGCTTCGCGTTGCGCGGTTTTTGCCAAGACAGACCTGATACATGCGCAGCAGGAAGGATATTCACTGTCCGAGATCTGTGACGGGCTGTGCCATGGTCTTGCAAAGAATATCGTTGATACACTCTTTACCAATCAGAACATTGACGGGTCAGTAGTGTTTTGCGGCGGGGTTTCTAAGAATCCAACTGTCTCGAAACATATACAGGGGCTCACAGGAAAAAAGATCATAACCGATGAAATCTCTCATGTTTTTGGTGCCCTGGGTGCAGGGATCAGCCTTCTACGTGAGGGAATCCATTCCGGGATGGAGATAGTCTCTGCAGGTGATATTATCCTTGAACCGATCAAAGACAAGCAGTATTCCTACGGACCGCTTACCTTAGTGCGATCACAATACCCTGATTCTACAGGAACAGAATCATATGTTCATCCAGTAAGAACCCGGAAGATTCCATCTGCAGTCGAGGTGGAAGTTTATGATGGCCTTTCACAAAGATGTGAATATGACGTGTATCTGGGCGTGGATGTCGGTTCAACCAG
>DSAD01000165.1 GCA_011372875.1 Deltaproteobacteria bacterium | reverse complement strand
GTCCGGATACTGTTGTATGAGCCCGCCGAAGGCCTCCTCGATGTTGAATATGCTCTCGGGCATGAGGACGAAGCTGATCAGCAGCGCGTCTATGTCGCGCTGATCGAGGAGACAGCGAGCGATGTGGTTCATGGTCCTGATGGAGCCGTGCTGCTCCACGGCTGACCAGATGTCCACAGGGTTGCGCAGCGGTGCCCAGGCAGGCATGACCTCGCGAAGCCTGGTGACGGTGCGCGGTTTCAGCAGGGGAAGGTCTATCCCGTGTTCACTGGCGGCATCGGTGGTAACCACGCAGCCCATGCCGGATATGGAGACCACGCCCATGCGGTTGCCGCGCGGCAACCGAAGCGATTCAAAGGCGGAGAGCGTATCGAAGAATGCCTCGGAATCATGCACGCGGACCATGCCTGTCTTGCGGCAGACCATATTGAAGACCTCGTCAGACCCTGCAAGGGAACCCGTGTGCGAGGCGATGGCCGCTGCCCCGGCTTCGCTGCGGCCTGATTTCATCACCACCACAGGTTTTCTTCTGCATGCCCTGGAGGCCGCCCTCACAAACCTGGGGCCATGGACGATCCCTTCCAGGTACATGCCGATCGTTGTGGTCCGGTCGTCGTCCGCCAGGTATTCCAGAAGGTCGCTTTCGTTTATGTCGCCCTTGTTGCCGATGCAGGCCACCTTGGCGAGGCCGAAGGGCTTGAAATCGGCGATCCACCGGCCCCATCCCGAGGAAAAGACGCCGGACTGGCCGATGAGCGATACCCCTCCCGGACGGATCGGTTCGAGCCCGACAATCGAGGTGGAAAGCCCGGCATGAGGGTTCAGTGTGCCTATGCTGTTGGGCCCCATGAGCCGGACCCCGGCACTGCGCGCCTGCTTCACCAGGTCTTCCTGTTCCGCCTTTCCTGTTTCGCCGATATCCGAATAGCCGCCGGTGCTGACGATGATGTTGGTGATCCCCTTTGCAGCGCAGTCCGCAATGGCTTGGCTTAGAGCTGTCTTCGGGATCACGATCATGGCGAGGTCCACCTTTTCAGGGACATCGGCTATGCCCGGGTATGCCTTCATGCCCATGATCTCCTGCGCTGAGGGGTTGATGGGGTATATCCTTCCCTGGAAACCGGCTTTTATCATGTTGCGAAGGATGATGTTGCCGCCCTTGCCTCTGTTCTTGGACGCCCCGATCAGGGCCATGGCCGAGGGGTTGAAAAAGGCATCCACCGTGCTTTTGTGGGGGAATCTCCTTGTCGAGGCCCTGGCTCTGCCGTTGGTGCGTACCAGCGCATCGACCGCTACGCCCGCATGGGGGTGGGCAATAAAGGGGTTGATGTCGATCTCGCAGATGTCGCGGCGCTTTGTTATCAGCCTGGACAGGGCAGAAAGAGCCTGAGCCGCTGCGGCGACATCGGCGCGCGGCAAAGACCGGTATCCGTTCAAAAGGGCAAAGCCTTTCAGGCGCCTGATCATGGAATGCGCGGCCTTGATCCCGACCGGTGCAAGATCTATGACCGTGTCCTTAAGGATCTCCGTGAATATGCCGCCGATACCTGCAAGCACGATGGGCCCGAAGACAGGGTCCTGCCGTGCGCCCAGGATGAGCTCCACCCCGCGGGGTGCCATCTTCTGCACAATGAGCGCATGGTCGGTGCCCGCAAAACGCAAAAGCATATTGGCGACGGCCGATTCGAGATCCCGGGAGTTCCCGATGTTGAGCTCCACGCCGCCCTTGTCTGTCTTGTGCAGGATTTCGTGCGAGCATATCTTCACCGCCACAGGGTAGCCCATCTCCTTGGCCGCCTGCTTTGCCTGAGCGCAGTCGCTCACGAGCATCCCTTCGATCACGGGTATGCCCCACTGCCGCAGCAGAAGGCCCCCCTCGTATTCATTCATTGCAGATATCGTTGCATTATTCATCGCGGTTCTCAGTCTTCCCAGTTCTGCTCCCAGGACAGTTCATAGGTGCCGTCGCCGTCTTCATCGACATCGATACGATAACTCTCCTCGTCGAGAACAACGAGCCTGGCTTTGGTGTTGTTGCCCTCAGAGATTTCCGCGCCCACGGCGACAAGGGTGCCGCTGCTTGGATAGTCGTTTACATAATAGATGATCAATGGGTCTTCGGTGGACAGGGTTACGTACCCGTGGTCAGGCTCGTAGAAGCGCCCTGAAATGGTGATTTCGTCGTAGTCGAGATGTTCGGTGACATCCATTTCATAGTCTTCCATCCACAAGGTCTTATCTGTCGAGTTGTCTTTGACAAGGATGTCCATGGTCAGGGACGAGCTGTCTGAAGAGGTTGCCAGCTCCAGCGTGCCGCTCATGGTCCGGGAGACCCCCTCGTAGGAGGCGGAGAAGGAGGAAAAGCTCAGCGTGAGGTCAAGGTTGTCGGAGTCAGGGTCAAGATCTCCCTGGATGCTTACAGTGCCGTTGAAGGTTGTCCCGGTGCTGCAGTAGTCGTTGTAGATGAGTGTCCGGGAAATTCCTGTTATTGGACTGATGGAAAAGTAAACGGAACAGCTTCCTCCGCAGGGGCCCTCAACGGTGATCCCGGTCGGGATTGCCAGGCCGGCCTCGGCAGGGGCCCCTTCCTGCTCGAGCGCTGATATCTCATGGGCGAGGCCTTCAAAGGTCTTCAGCAGGGTCAGTGCCAGGGGGCGGCTGTGCGCACTTGATCCCACGGCTGCAGCCGAGCCGAACGAGGGGACCATGCCGGTGCCGGCTGAACTGCCCATAAACGCCTCTTCGAGAATCGTATCCGCGTTATCCTCCTCGATCACTGCCGCGCTTGTAAGACCTGAATATTCGATATTTTTCTGGGAGCTTATCGGAAAGAAATAGTCGCCGCCGCTGTCCCTGCTGCACGAAGCCATAGCGATGAAAACAAGCATCAACACGACCATGCATTGAAATGACCGTTTCTGAATCAGACTTTTCATGGTGTTTCCTCCTTTTCTGTGCGGGATGGATATGACCCTGATGCTGCATGCTTTTATGTCATTTCGCAATCATTTTTCATGAAAGATTTTCCACTGAAGACCGATCCCAGATTTTATCCATCGACCTGGTTTTTCATGCCGTTTGCAGAGCTTTTGCATTGACCGAGAGAATCAGACAAGGGTCAGCCCGGGCGCCCGAAGAAAAACATGCTCTGGCCCCGATATGATAAAGAGTCTGTTTATAGGGTCCAGGGAATTATTATTCAAGAATAAAGATTTGATAACTATTTTTGCCCCCATTTTTTCGGCTACCCGATTGGATGCTGGCATTATTATTTGCTATGGATAATGTCTGAGAATGCTCTTGGACTTAAGATTGGTATTTTTTGGTAATGCTCAAGTACGAGTAAGTCCTTATCACCCGTTACAATGTAGTCCGCACTAGATGCAATTGCCAATCCCAAAACTTTTACATCATCCTCATCACGACAAGCGTCTTTTGGTAGAGGAGTTGGATTAAGCATTATAGAGGGGTTCCTGAAGAAAATCATTTATGGGAGCGACCATTTTGGGAGGAAGTTTCATCTTGATCCGAAGAACTCTTGTAATCTCACTCAATAAATCATCACATAGGATTAGCTCATGTTCACTGAGGCATAGTTCAAAGATAGATTCACATAGTCCACGAGAAGCAAATGCAGATACAATAACATTTGAATCTAGAACAATTTTCATGAAAATGCTTTGAAGACATCCTCATCTGTCAGGAATCCTTGAGCTTCTGCGAAAGGTAGAACCTTCTTCCGTAAAGCACGATACTTCTCAACGGCAACGTAACGCCTTATGGATTCCCTCACGATATCGCTAACTGGTTTGCTCTGCTCTTTGCTAAGCTTTTGCAAGTCATCCTTTAGGTCTTCCGACACTCTAATAGTTAAAGTATTCATGGTAAGACATTGTAG
>DSAD01000008.1 GCA_011372875.1 Deltaproteobacteria bacterium | reverse complement strand
TGATATTTGGATGATGCCTGATAAAGGATGAGGTCTTGACACGAATACCTTTTGTAAGGCCGTCATCACCCAGATATGCACCCCATTCCCAGCATATGATGGATGCCCGTATGGGGTTGTTTCCCGGATGAACACCCATGACCCCGTCTCCGATAAAGACAAGCGGCCGGATATAGGCTTCCTTCAGGCCGTTTGCCTCAAGGGTCTGTTTTGTCGCCGCCATAATCTCGGCGTGCGTATACGGGATATTCATCAGGTATATCTTTGAAGAGTTAAAAAGACGTTTTGTATGATCTGCGTGCCTGAAGATCGCCGACCGACCATCATCACACCTGTAGCACCTCACGCCTTCAAATGCAGCTACACCATAATGAAGACTGTGTGTCAGTACATGCACATTCGCGTCATCCCAATCTAAGAGTTTTCCGTCAAGCCAGATCTTTTTCAGTTTTGCTACCATTGCCCATTTACCTCACATTTCGATCAATTTCATTCACAGACAGGTAATTATCAGCTATTTCGACCATTAGGTCAATATAAAGTTCCAAGATTGCCTGCAAAACCTTGACACATAAGGATCAGATATTATCCTTAATCATGAGAGGAATTGATGTGTGATGATGTAATTGCGTGTCCGCACTGTGGGGGGCAATGTGCCTGTTCAGACAAATTCTGCAGAAATTGTGGCGGTTCCCTTCAAAAAAGTAATGAGATTCAGGGATATCGACATATTACCGCTCTGTTCTCCGATTTGTGCGATTATACACCCCTGACACAAGAATTGGAACCCGAAGTACTCAAAGATATTATGGATACACTCTTTCATAAAGCAGCTCTCATAATCTCATCGTACAAAGGCGTGGTGGAGAAATTTGCAGGAGATGGCGTTATAGCCCTGTTCGGCGTCAATGAGATGCACGAGCATGATGCTATCCGGGCAATCCTTGCCGCAAAGGAGATCCATCTGTTTGCATCCAAACTGGCCGATGACATGTCCGCAGTGGCTGGCAGAAGGATAGCGATGCATACCGGTATCAATTCCGGCATGGTTCTTGTCGATCAACACGCTGACAGTCTCTGTTCTTCCGGTGTCCTGGGTACTCCTGTTAATATCGCATCCAGACTTTCCGACCTGGCCGCCCCGGATGAGATCCTTATCGGAGAACAGGTTCGATTTGATGCTGAAAGGTATTTCTTCATTGAGAACATGGGGTTGAAACGCATCAAGGGGGTTAAGGAGCAGATAGGCGTATTCAGGGTCCTCTTGTCCAGGGACATGCCCCTATGCCTCCATAGACAGAAAGGATTTGTCTCTGCCATGATCGGCCGTGAAGAAGAGTTCCGTATCATGTTATCTGCGTTGAAAGGGTTGTCCGGCAAAAGAGGTTCAGGGATATGGATATGCGGTGATCCCGGAGTGGGTAAGAGCAGGCTGATCCAGGAGGTGAGAAAGCATGTATCCTTGCCGATGAGATGGATACAGTCACAGTGTCTTGATCATACAAAAGATACCCCTTACTCTGCGATAGCTCTTCTTCTCAGGGATCTTCTGGATATCGGTAAAGATGGTCTGCAGATTCAACAGCTCGAAGAAAGGATGGCCGATCTGTCATGTGATCCGTCTTATATCCCTGAAATAAGCTTTCTGTGCGGAATCAGTTCAGGCAACGAAAAAATTATGCCTGATGTGCGCAAGTCGCGTCTGAATGATGCGGTAACCGGATTGCTGAATTCTGCGGCAAGACATAAGCCGCTTGTTTTTTGTATCGAAGATGTTCAATGGGCTGATCCCTCAACTCTTGATCTGCTGGAATATCTTTTCCAGTATACACAGATACTTTCAAGGAGCCTGTTTGTTATCAGTTCCAGGCCAGAATCCCGTTGTTTTCTCAACGATGTGCATATCCATCTTGAAGAACTTACAAAGGAAGAGACGATCAGCATGATTCACAGTATGCTCAATGAAAAGGCGGTCTTGGAACCTGTTCTGACATATCTGTTCCGGGAGACAGGAGGGAATCCCTTTTACATAGAGGAAATGGTCAATTATCTTATGGAAAAGGACGCGGTACTTTTGGACTGCCTGATGCAATGCATATCGACAGCTCTTCCTTCAACCGTACAGAAACTGGTAACAGCCAGGCTTGAAAACCTAGGCAGGAATCACAAGACGCTCCTGCAGGAGGCAGCGGTAATCGGCAGGATCTTTTCTGAAGATCTGCTCACTGCGATAAGCGTACAGGGTGAAAGACTTGACAGGTATCTTGTTGAACTGGAGAATAACGGGTTCATTCAAAAAGAGGGACCTGGTTTGTACGCATTCCGTCATGCCCTGACCCAGGAAGTTGCCTACAGATCCATTCTGAAACGCAACAGGTTGAAGATTCATGAGAAAATAGGTTGCGAGTTGGAGCGTCTGCACGAGAATAGAGAGGATGTATGCGAGATCCTCGCGTATCACTTTGACCTCGCTCAGGACAGCCTCAAGGCGGCGAAGTATGCCATGATGGCCGCAGGGAAGTTCCATGCCGAAGGATCCTGGGTTGAAGCTGTTTCCCTTTACCTTACAGCAGAGAAATGGCTCATGGCGGAGGCTGACCGATCAAGTCTCCAAGGAGATCTTGCAGCTGTTTGGGAAGGTATCTGGTCTTGCGCCAGGATTTTCAGTCCCGATAAGGCTGTTCATGCCCTGGAGTCGCTTCTGAGTCATTACAGGGTGTTCTCCATGAACAAACAGGAGGCATTTGTCATGATCCGCATGATAAACCTCTATTCGCAAAAAGGCCTTTTTGCAGAGGCTCTAAGCACCTTTGAACAGGCCCTGGATCTTGTGCGGGGAGATGAGGTTCTCAGCAGTGCAGCCCGGACAGCTGTAGCGTATACCTACACCTATACCGGAAAACCCGATACAGCCCTGGCATTATTAAACCTTGCAAGGCCCATGCTCTATATGCCCGATTCATTCCTGCTTGCGGTCAACCACCTCACGACGCTGACGGCGTATGTGTGGAAAGGTGCGATTGCAGATGCACGCACGTGGTACAAGAAGACGAAACGATTAAGCGGTGCATACATGGATCTCGATCTCATGGCAGACACTAATCTGGCATACAGCTGCTGTCTAGAAGGCGATTTTGAAAAGGCTGCCCGTCTTTTCGATCAGGTGCTTATGCAGGAAAGGAAGCTTGGAAGTCTGGCGGGCGGATTATCGTACCTGAGGATTCAGAGTTCCATATACTTCAATGCACGATATACAGGTGATCTTGATGTGGCCCGTGAAGATCTGAAGATGTTCGAAAGACTCGGCAGTGATATGAAAGACGCATCAAGTCTTGCTGATCTTTATCAATCATGGATCCTTGTCGAAGAGGGAAGCTATGAAAAGGCGAAAGAACTGCTTGCAGGAGCATGTGCGGCATTTGAAAAGGGTCTTGCAAACAGGTATCCCTATGCCCTCAATGCTTTTGCCGAGGCGCTTGACAATCTCGGAGAATTCGAAGAGGCAGCAGATATTGCTCAGAGGTGCATTGCATGGAATGAACAAAACGGTAATCAGGATCAGCTTATATGGGCATTGAGGATAAAGGGGAATATACGCATCCATCAGGGAAGGTACCCCGAAGCCAGGGAACATCTGAAGAAGGCTTCGTATATGGCAGGAATATGTTCCATGCGTCCCCATACAGCATGGAACATGCAATCATGGGGGGAATATTTTCAATGCACGGGAAAGCCCGCAACATCGAAAGAGTGTTATATGAGGGCTGATGCCATATGGTCCGACATGATAAATTCATATAAGGCATGGAAGCTATCATCAATACATATTGCATGAAATACCAAGGTGTATTAGGAATAGTAAATACAGTGATTTGGTTGATGATATTTCTTGAGAAATGA
>DSAD01000100.1 GCA_011372875.1 Deltaproteobacteria bacterium | reverse complement strand
GAGCACTGTTGTATCAACCTCCTTGAGGTCTTCGAGCAGGGTATAGATTTCCTGCATCTTCTTGCTTCTTCCGATAATGTTGTGAAACTGGTGTCTGTCGTGGAGTTCTCTTTCCAGATGAGATAGGCGGGTGATATCACGGATGACCATCACTGCGCCGATCGGTTTATCATGTTTGTCCCGAAGCGGAGATATGCTGAGCACCACAACCTGCTGAGCATATCTGGAGTGAGAGCATTCAATGCGGTATTCATGGATGGATCTTTTAGTCTGAAGTGTCTCTTTCAGGATGTTCATGCATTCTCCGCAGCAACTGTTCTCGAGAGTATCAATCCCTCTTTCCATGATGCTTTCTGGATCTATGCCGCATATCTTTTCAATTGCATCGTTTGCCTGGATTATACGCAGATCGGAATCTACTGTGATGATCGCATCCTCCACGCTCCTGAATATGGCCTCAAGATGTGATTGGTACTGATCCTTTTCATTCTCGATAATGGCCTTTTCATCCAGAAGCATCTTATGCTGGAGCGCATGTTTCGTTACCCGCACCAGGGTGTCTTTCTTGATGGGCTTGGGGATGTAGTCAAAGGCCCCGAGACGGACCGATGCTGCAGCGGTATCGATATTGGGCTCTCCGGTCATCATGATTACCGGGCATGTCTGACCCTGGGCCTTGATCTCTTTGAGGATATCCACACCTGAGTGTTCACCCAGGATAATATCTGTAAAGACCAGGTCAAAAGAATTGTTTCTAAATATAGACAGGGCCTCATTGAAATCCCTGGCACTTGAGGTCATGTAACCTTCCCTGTTCAAAAAGGCGCTGAATGTGTGCCGTATGCTCTCCTCGTCATCGATTATGAGTATGTGTGCCTGTAGCATGTTTTTCCCCGTCATGAAAAAGTGTTGGATATTTTATACCAATTCCTTGTGCGGGTGAAGCGCCTCATGAATGGCTTTTCCTATTTCTGACCGGTTAAAGGGTTTTTCCATGAAGCAGCCGATCCCCAGATCCTTGGCCTTGTGTGCCGTTATGGTCTCGCTGTGTCCTGTCATCAGTATGATGGGGAGGTCCGGCCGAAGCAGCAGCATTCTCGATGCAAGCTTGTCCCCAGTCATGTCCGGCATGGTCTGGTCGGTTATCACCAGATCGAACTGCGCGGGATCCCGGTTAAACACCTCCAGTGCCGTTGTGCTTGCCGATGCTGTACTCACGCGGTAGCCCATCTGTTCCAGCATGGTCTTTCCGAAATGCAGGATCGCATCCTCATCGTCTACCAGCAGGATATGTTCGCCGTTTCCGGCAGGAACCGCCTCCTGCCTGAGATCTCCCTGGAGGATATCAGCCTCGAACCGAGGCAGATACACATCAAAAGAACTGCCCTTTCCCGGTGCGCTCGATACGGTAATATCGCCTCCAAGGCTCATTACAATGCCGTGTACTGTTGCAAGACCGAGCCCTGTTCCTTTGGTTTTATCCTTGGTCGTGAAGAAGGGATCGAATATGCGCTCGATGATTGTGTCGCTCATGCCGCAACCCGTATCATTCACGCTCAGCCTTATATAAGGGCCTTCAACGAGGCTGGGATGCAATGCACAGAATTCCTTATCGATATATTCAGGGGCCAGGGCAATCCTGAGTTCACCGCCTTTATCAGCCATGGCCTGGTATGCATTGGTGCACAGGTTCATGATCACCTGGTGTATCTGTGTCGGGTCTGCGAGCACTGCCCCTGATGCCGGATCGATCTTCTGGATTATCTTTATTGTACTGGGGATCGATGACCTCAGCAGCTTCAATGCCTCTTTCGCGATGAGGTGCATCTTAACCGGTCTACGTTCCATATCCACCTGTCGGCTGAAGGTGAGGATCTGCCTGACAAGATCTTTGGCCCTGTCGCCTGCCTTTAAGACCTCCTCGAGGTTGGTATGGACTACGCTTTTGCTTGGTATATCGTCCAGAGAGAGTTCCGTATACCCTATAATGGCGGAAAGGATGTTGTTGAAATCATGGGCAATCCCGCCTGCAAGCGTTCCGATGGCCTCCATCTTCTGTGCACGGTTCAGGCGGGCTTCGTAAAGCATGCGCTCTTCCTCGGCCAACTTGTTTTCCGTGACATCTTCCATGATCCCTGACACGAGAATGAGTTCGTTCTTCTCATCATATATGGGCGAAGTCCTGTCATGTATCCACCGGATGGCGCCGTCCGGACGGATGATCCGGTATTCGCAGTCCAGGATCTTCTCATGATGATCGATGGTAAGCTGCAGCACATGCTCCCTGTCATCTGGATGGATTACCGTTAGCCACACAGACGGATCTTGGTACAGGGTCTCGCAGGTATGGCCGTATATCTTCTCGAATGCAGGGCTCACATAGATTACTTTCCTGCGGTCCGGCGATACCATCCAGAAGACAGCAGGGCTTGCCTCGGCAATCTTTCTGAACCGTTCTTCGCTTTCCTTCAGTGCTGTCTCCACCTGTTTTCTCTCCGATATATCCCGGGAAACGCCGATGATGTGGGTGACCCTGCCGTTTTCATCGCGCATGAAGCTCGCAATGACCTCACTCCAGATGAAGGTGCCGTCCTTTCTGCGCAGCTCGACCTCCAATGACCTGGACCAGAATTCATCATGCCTGTCGCCTGAGCACTCCCTTTCAATCTCCTGACGGAATACCTCCTGCACCATCGCAAAGGATTCGGGTTTCAATACATCCTTCAGTCCCTGGTTCATGATATCCTTAGCGCTGAACCCCCTCATGCGTGTTACCGAAGGACTGATATAGGTATAGTTGAGGTCCAGATCCAGTACCCAGATGACATCGCGGATGTTTTCCGCAAGGAGGCGGTAGCGCTCCTCGCTTTTGCGCAGCGCATGCTCGGCTTTCTCGCGTTCCGTGACATCGCGGGCCGATCCGCGTATGTGCATAGGTTCTCCGTTTTCATCGCGCACCAGGGCGTTGATGTATTCAAAGATGCACACTGATCCATCTTTCGCATTGATACTGATAAGGCCCTGGTCCCGGCCCTGATCAACGACCCGTTTTATGTAGTCGTCATAGAGCTGCCTGAAGTTCTCGGGTATCAGGTCCTGTATGTTCATGTTGTACAGGTCTTCCCGGGAGTATCCATATTTCTGTTTGAACGGCAGGTTTGTCTCTATGAAATTGCCTTTTAAGTCATGGATATAGAGAAAGTCAGACACGTTTTCAAAGATGTCTCGATAGCGTTTTTCGCTTTTCTGAATCTCCAGCGCCGAATTCTTCTGCTCCGTGATATCGCGGACAGACTCGATCGCACCCACAACCCCGCCTTTGTAATCGTAGATGGGACTGGCCTTTCCCCACAGGTGTCTCTTTGATCCTTGGATATCGACATGTGCTTCGGCGAGCAGGGTGCCCCGTTGTCTTTTCACATAGGAATACCTGCTCTCGGTCTCTTCATCCGGCGAAAAGACAAGATCGACAAGCATCAGGCGTTTCGCAGCGTAAAACACCTCGGAATAGGCGTAATCTCCCTTGCCGATCATATCTGATGCTGCTGCACCGGTAAGCTCTTCCATGGCCCTGTTCCAGACAGTAACCATGCCTTTGCGGTCAATGGCAAAGGTGGGGTCGGGAAGGAAATCGATGATCTGTTCAAGGCGTCTCTGCGATTCCTGATATGATTGCTGTGTGTGTTTCAGATCCGTGATGTCACGGATCGATTCGATGGCCCCTGCAATCTTGCCCTGATCGTTGTGAATAGGACTTGCCTTGATCCACAGACACACGTTCTTTTTATCCTGAAGATTCAGCTCGATCTCTGCATAGAGTGTTTCACCGCTACGCCTGATGTATGGATAGTTCTTCTCTGTTTCAGTCTCGGGTTTCAATGACAGATCGATCAGTATGGGTCGTCTGATGCCGTAAAAAGGCAGGGCATATTC
>DSAD01000205.1 GCA_011372875.1 Deltaproteobacteria bacterium | reverse complement strand
GGCCTTGTCCTTGCGGGTCTTGCGAATATCTATGCCAATATAGGGCTTCTCTACCTTGCCTACGGGATCATTGCAGGTCTGGGCGGCGGGTTCGGATATGTCACCCCCATCACCACCCTGATACGCTGGTTCCCGGACAAGCGGGGCCTGATGACCGGGCTCGCAGTAATGGGCTACGGTTTAGGTTCATTTATCATGGGAAACGCAGGCCCGTCGCTTATCATGAAGATCGGCGTTGCCGACACCTTCTTCTGGTGGGGGGCGATCAGCTTTTGTCTTGTGCTGAGTGCCGTGACGGTTCTGAAGAATCCGCCCGAGAAATGGGCACCTTCAGGTCCGGCCAATACAGTTCATGGCATGCATACAATACAGGGATCATTCACCTTTCCTCAGGCTGTTAAGACCCCGCAGCTCTGGACACTCTGGCTGATGCTGCTCGTTATCATATCAGCCGGCCTCGGTCTGATATCACAGCTCTCGCCCATGGCTCAGGATGTCATGACTGCTGAGGCAGGAGGAGCGCTCGATGAAGACCGGATGAAAGCCATTGTCATTGCTTCAGGGGGTGTTGTTGCATTTGCTGCTGTATTTAACGGCATGGGAAGGCTCTTCTGGGCATGGATATCAGATACTGCAGGACGGAAAGCAATATTCGCAGCTCTGTTCCTCACGCAGGCTGCCGGATACATAGTTCTTGCCAATACCAGCCAGGTGATCCTGTTCACCGCGGTTTCCTGCTATCTCTTTGCATGCTACGGAGGGGCACTGGCATCCATGCCTGCTTTTGTTGCAGACGAGTTCGGCCCTGAGCATATAGGAAAAATCTACGGCACTATCTTTACCGCATGCGCTCTTGCAGGCATTATAGGCCCCTATGTATTCGCCCGTTCTAAAGAACTTACCGGCAGTTTCAGCACTGCCCTGTATATAGAGTCCGCTTTATTAGCTGCAGGCTTTGTACTGACAATAACATTCAAAAGGCCGCAGATTAAGACATGAGAAACAGGCACTGGGCAGGAATGACAGCCCTGATGTGTCGGGAAGTTTGAGTAATGGAGTGTTTGGAAAGATACGCAATACCTTGCACTGAATCCCCGCCACCATTCCCGCCCAGTGGTACTGCTCATTGACTCACAGATATTTTCCCGGTATGGGTCTTTCAGAGAAACTGCTGCATCAAAGACAGAGATTGCACAAAAAATCACAACAAGGAGAGGATGGTCACATGGTCAGAGCAGCATTTATCGGTTGGCGTGGCATGGTTGGGTCTGTTCTTATGGATCGCATGATTACTGAGAAAGATTTCACCGGGTTTGAGCCTGTTTTCTTCACCACCTCTCAGGTCGGTCAACTTGGGCCGGATATCGGGCTCGATATTCCACCGCTTAAGGACGCATACGATATCACGCAGCTCTCTTCAGCCGACATAATTGTTACCTGCCAGGGAAGCGACCATACAAAAGAGGTCTATCCCAAGCTGCGCCAGGGTGGATGGAAGGGCTTCTGGATCGATGCCTCATCAGCACTTCGCATGAAAGATGACAGCATCATCGTGCTCGACCCGGTGAACAGGGACGTTATCGACAAGGCGATTTCATCCGGGATAAAGGACTATATCGGAGGGAACTGCACGGTGAGCCTCATGCTCATGGCAATTGGCGGGCTGTTCCATAAAGGCCTGGTGGAGTGGATCACCTCAATGACCTATCAGGCGGCCTCAGGTGCAGGAGCAAAGAACATGCGAGAACTCATCGAGCAGATGGCCTGTATCGGCACTGCATCAAAAGACCTGCTGGACAATCCGGCCAGTGCAGCACTCGATCTCGACAAACGCGTGATAGAGACCATGCGCGGAAGCGACTTCCCTGTAGCGAATTTCGGCTTTCCCCTTGCCGGAAGCGTGCTGCCATGGATCGACTCCGAGCTGGAAAACGGCCAGAGCAGAGAGGAATGGAAGGGCATTGCCGAGACGAACAAGATCCTCGGCACAAAAAAGACCATCCCCATCGACGGGCTGTGCGTAAGGATCGGAGCCATGCGCTGCCACTGTCAGGCACTCACCATAAAACTGACCAGAGATGTCCCGCTCGACGAGATATCAGGGATCATCTCTCAGGCGAATGACTGGGTGAAGGTGATCCCCAACACAAAGGAACAGACCCTGAAACACCTCACCCCGGCAGCTGTGACAGGCAGACTCGACGTTCCGGTCGGCAGGATCAGGAAGCTCAATATCTCTCCTGAATATCTCACCCTGTACACCGTGGGGGACCAGCTCCTGTGGGGCGCTGCAGAACCGATCCGCCGGATGCTGAAGATCGCCCTGGAGCATGTTTCATAGTCTTGAGATACAAAGTGAATGCTGAACTTTAAAAAGGTCAGCAAAGAGGGAACATCTGATACTTTGTGGGAGCGGCTAAAGCCGCGATACTATTAATCCCTGTCACAGCAAAATCGCGGCTGAAGCCGCTCCCACAAAAAATTAATTTCAAACTCTGAACACTGTGGGAGCACCTTCAGGTGCGATTGCAGGACCGATCTCCCAATAATCAAAGCCAGACAGCGTCCCAGAGGGGGTATTGTCCGATGTGCCGAACCAGTCCCGCTCTTAATGGATTGGTGACGATATATCGGGCTATATTTTGACATCATCCTCTTTCCTCAGGGCATGATCATGGTAACCTTTGTTCCAGATCCTGCCATGATGCTGTATTTCTTTATTGATTCGATAAGCTGACCTGCCTTTTACATACATCATTATTTTGGGAAGCGAAGAATCCTGTCCGATCTCTATCAGCCAGTGAAGATGGTCAGGCATAAGCACCCAGGCCATTGACTTGACATATCCATCCCGGTCCAGCCTTCTCATCTCTTCAACAACAATCCTGCCGGATCTGAAATCCTGGAATAAAGATTGCCGCAAATGAGTTACAGTGGTGAGAATATAATACCTTCCAGTTTCTGACCATCGCCCTTTCCTCAGAGCCTTACTGCCGGGCTGCGGCGCTTTACCATCTTGAGTCATACCAGTATTCTTCATCCTCCAATCGCGGCGGAAAGCCGCTCCCACACAGAAAAAAATCCTCCTACAACTCCATTCCCTGTGGGAACACCTTCAGGTGCGATCACATAGAGACAGTATCATCTCCTCCTGCTACATTTCCTTATCCAGCACCGACCTGATCTTATTCGCAAGGTCCCTCTTCAGAAGGGGTTTGAGGGCAAAAGCCCTGATCCCCATCTCGATGGCCCTGTCCTCTGACATGCTGGCACTGTACCCGGTACACAGGATTACCGGGACATCGTGCCTGATCCTGAGAAGTTCCTGTGCAAGCATCTCTCCGGTCATCTTGGGCATGGTCATGTCCGTGATTACCAGATCGAACAGGTGCGGTCCTGAACGGAACAGAACCAGTGCATGCTCACTGTCCGTAGTGGTCGTGACCGTATAGCCGAGACCTTCCAGCATCTGCCGGGCAAGGTTTGTCAGGACCGGTTCGTCATCCACGAACAGGATACGCTCGGTACCGTTGGGGATCCGCTTCTCGATCACAAGATCCTGTGGTTCTGCAATGATGATACGGGGCAGGTAAATCCTGAAGGTGGTCCCTCTGCCCGGTTCGCTCTCCACCCTGATGGTTCCCCTGTTGCTGGCGACAATTCCGTGGACCACCGCCAGACCCAGACCGGTGCCCTTATCCTTCTCCTTGGTGCTGAAATACGGATCAAAGATCCTTTGAGTGATCTCTGGCGCCATGCCGCATCCGGTGTCGGATACGGTAAGCACCATATACCGGCCGGACTCCGGTGCACCAGGCCCCGCTGCTTCGTTCATATCAAGTTCTGTCTCGTCCACCTCGACTGAAAGCACCCCGCCTTTGTCCTCCATGGCATGGGCTGCATTGGTGCACAGGTTCATGAGGATCTGATGTATCTGTGTGGGGT
>DSAD01000072.1 GCA_011372875.1 Deltaproteobacteria bacterium | reverse complement strand
TTCCCTCCCATCAGGGCATAGAGCTTCCCGGTCTTGAGTGAAAACGATATGTCTTCGAATACCGGGTTCCCCTCGTCATAGCTGAAGGTAAGGTGCTCTGCGGTTATAAAAGGGTTCTCCATGTTCATGAATCCTCAACAAGCTTGAATGTTATGGGTATGCTCAGGGTCAGGGAATCATCAGGAGGCGGCGGGAAGACGCATCTCTTGATGGTCTTTACCGATGCATTGTCCAGGAGCGTGTATCCCGATGTCTTCTCCACGCTGATGTTGCTGAGCGTTCCTGATGCATCCAGTACAAACCGGATGTATACAGTTCCTTCAATACCTCTCCTCCTGGCACTGCCCGGATAGTAGAGATTTTTTCGGATAATCTCGAAGATTGTCTGGTGATATGTTTTCACCATCAGTTCATGGTCGAGCGTTTCAGGTACGTATGCAGCCTGTTCCTCAAGCGGTTGCGGTTCCGGCTCAGGGGGTTCTTCGGGCTCAGGAGGATCCCCCATGATCTCCTTTGGCGGTTCAGGCTTTGGTACTGGTTTGGGTATCGGCGTGGGCTTTTCAGGCGGCTTCTGGGGCGTTATCTTCTGCTGAGGGGGCTTTTTCTGAACCAGAGTGACCTTCATGGGTGCATAAAGGGGTCTTGCGATTTTCGATGCATCGACAAGATCGCATACAAGAAGATGTACAGCTAAAGACATAGATATAAAAATGACAAACCTAATCAGTTTTTTCATCGGTAATAATGGAAACCTTGTCTAGCCCTGCCTTCCTGAGAGTATCAAGGATCTGCACAAATACCCCGTAGGGTCCTTCCTTGTCTTCCATCACGAGAACGTCGCTGCCCGCAGGTATGTTCGAAATGTCATCGAGCCGTGCAGGCTCCTGGTTGATCGTGAACGCACCGTCCTTGTCAACCGCTATGGTATAAGGATTCAGGTGATCGTCTATCTGTGCGGTCTCGGCCTCGGGCAGGGCAAGGTCCATGCTTGGATTGATATACGAGGTTGTCAGGAGAAAGAAGATAAGCAGGAGAAAGACCACATCCACCAGGGGTGTGATCTCGATACTGGTAAAATCTTCGTCTCTGGGTTTATGATTTATCCGGATCATTGCTGTATTCGATGATAAGGACTTCTGCCTCGCGGGCAATGCCTTTGCCTATTCTCCCGACAAGGTGCTGGAGGTAGTGATACATCAGGAATGCCGCAATGGCCACGATGAGCCCCTCTGCTGTAGTCAGCAGCGCAACCCATATGCCCGAGGCAAGGACTGCCGGTTTGACCATCCCCCCCATCTCGGATACCTGTTTGAAGGCCTTGATCATGCCTATAACCGTGCCTAAAAGACCCAGCAGGGGAGAGATGGTGGAAGCCAGGCGCAGAAATGTGATGCTCGAAGATAGCTGTTCGATCTTGTCTTCAATCTTGAACGTAATCAATTCCCCGAGTGAAGCCGGAGGTGTCCCTGCATTTATCCTGATCATTTCGGCGATCTTCTCCATGATGCCCCTGCCTTTTTTCAGACGGGAGCGTTCCCAGTGAAGGATGACGGCACGCTCAAGGAATACGGCCAGAGTAATCACGGATATTCCGGCGAGAACGTATCCGACTATGCCGCTTTTGGCCAGCCATTCCATTGGATTCTCCTTAATGCATTTGTCCTGGATCGCATATTCTGCGACCCAGGACAAGTGTTTTTACCTGATACGCTAATGCTATAGTTCTATAACTTGACTGTTGCCTTTATCATAAATGTCCTTCCCGCACATTCGTCATAGCTCTCCCAGTAGGTGGCATCGAATGTATTGTATAAGGTTCCGGTCAGCTCGAATTTCTCGGTCCTGTATCCCAGGTTGATGTCAACCACTGAATACGGGTCGAATCCGTTTATTTCGTCAAAGTGGTCGCTGTTGTCGTCTTCTGCATACCGGTCACCCACATGACGGAACGTGATGTTGGAGAACAGAGCCCCGTTATCATAGGCAAGCCCTATATTATATGTGGTCTCCGGGATGCGTGTAAACTTCTTTCCCTCGATCTGTTCTGCCAGTGTCGGATCATCGACATCCCTGATCTTGGTAAAGGTCTTGGTGAAGTTACACAAGAGACTCACGTGTTCGATGGGGAAGAGACCAAGCGTTGCCTCATAGCCGTTTGAGCTTGCCTTTGCAACGTTTCTGTACAGATAGTCTTCATTACCGTCATTATCCAGATCCGGGGTGTCGACCTCGTATATCATGTCCTTGAAGTGGTTCGAGAAGCAGGTAATGCCGACTTTGACCTCGGGGATGATTGCCCTTTCAACCCCGAGCTCATATGAACGAACGGTTTCAGGATCGAGTTCCGGGTTAGGAAGCGAAGTGCCGCGGCGTCCCCTGGAGTACTTGTATGCCTCCCACAGTGTAGGTCCTCTGAATGCATCGCCTGCAGATGCCCTGATCGTGGTAAGATTGTCGGGCCTTACGACCAGGGAGATCTTGGGTGAGACATAGCTGTCCTTGTTTATGGGTGTATACACCGGGTATCCCTGGCTTGCGCAGTTGGTCTCTGCATTGAAGGCCTTCCAGCTGTCATAGCGGGCTCCTGCGTACAGGGTTACCATATCGGTGATATTGAACTGATCCTGCAGGTAGAACCCCAGGGTTCTTGTGCTTCCTTTTGATGTCTGGCTGTCGTTCGCAACATATAGATTTCCCTCGTCCTCGTTCGTTACGCGGCCAAGGGTCCAGTCTGTCCCGATGGTCAGTATGTTTTTCGCCACGGTTATGTTGGCCTGAAGCCCGAGCGTGTAATGGGAGTTCGGGCGGACAGAGTCGCCCGAGCTGTTGTTCCAGATGAACAGGTCTTTATAGTTGTCTGTAAGTCCTGCATTGAAAAGGATCTCGAGGTTTTCCATTGCACCGTTGTAATAATGTAGCGTGTAGGTGTTCGTTGCGTGCTCCCGGTATGACGATGAGAGGTAATCGCCGTCAAAGGTCTCCCTCTCCTGTGGGTCGAGTTTGTAATTTGCATTGGTGAATTTTAGATTCAGGTACGAATCCTCACTCATATCCCAGGTGAGGCCGGCGCTCAGTGCATTGCTGCTGGATTCCTGCCTGGTGGCTCCCCGAATAAAGGTGGTGCTGCCATCGGCAGTGGGAACCTCCACATTGTTTGTCCCTGCTCTCCATGTCGTGCTGGTCTGCTCGGGGTCTTCCATTTTCATGGACCTGGCGGCAATGTTATAGGTGAAGTCGCCGAAGGACCATCCATGTCCGAGAGATGCTGTCTCGGTCTTGTAGCTCCCCCTTCCCACAGATACCTCTAAGGGCGAATACTCGGTTTTTGTGATGATGTTTACTACACCGCCCATCGCGCCGCCTCCATACAGAGAAGACGTGGGGCCGCGCACTACCTCGATGCGGTCGATGCTCTCAGCAGGGATGCTCCACCAGTGAATGTTGCCTTCATAATTGTTCATTCGCTGCCCGTCCATGAGAACAAGGGTCTGAGAAGCATTGGGCATGCCGCGCAGATGAATGGGGGCAAAGGAATCAGACAGGCCGACAACGCCGTCCCTTCTCTCGATGAATACCCCGGGAACGGTCCTTAGTGTTTCATCGGCAAAGCGTGCATCGGTCTTTTTTATGGTCTCGCTGGTGACCACATCGATCGTTGCCGGTGATTCTTCGATTGCCTGCTGTGTTTTCGTGGCTGTTATCACCACCTCTTCTAGCTTGTCTTCTGCAAAGACAGAGTTTGCAGTGAACAATGATGCAAGTATCAGGATAAAGCAGGATCTCCTCATAATGGTTCCTCCATTCAGCAATATGATGCATATATAATTCAAAGCATAATAATGTTACCGCCGGTCAGAAATCCAGCCAATACGACCGTTTTAAAACCAACCACCCCAAGAGAATGGCATATCACACCACGCAGGTTGAAATTATGTCCCGCAAATCGCTACACAGGCTTGTTCT
>DSAD01000114.1 GCA_011372875.1 Deltaproteobacteria bacterium | reverse complement strand
TGCAGTGCGAAGTTGGAGACGTATTCCTGGTGCGAGATGACATTTTTCTTCAGTTCATAGGCCTTGTGATGATAGTTGGTGACAAAGAAGGTGTAGTCGTCGGTGCCGTCCTTGACCTTGCCCAGGGTGGATACCATCTCTGCCTCGTTGCCGTTTCCGATGTAGTATTTCTCGCCGTT
Source organism: Deltaproteobacteria bacterium (assembly GCA_011372875.1). Lineage (GTDB taxonomy): Bacteria > Desulfobacterota > Desulfomonilia > UBA1062 > UBA1062 > DSAD01. The sequence continues at coordinate 3,799 of DSAD01000114.1, read as the reverse complement.
GGCAACGAACGTCCCGTCTTCCTTGGGCGTGAGAGCCGTCTCGGTTGAATATATGTCAGCCCCATGTGTCCTTTCGGAAAGCCCGAAGGCAAAGATTGCACCTTCCTTGAGAAGTTTTGCAGCCTTTTTCTTGGCTGTCTCATTCGGGCTCATCCAGATGGGTCCGAGCCCCAGGATTGTCACCTGGAAGCAGTACCAGTAGCCGAGTCCGTAGAAGGCGAGCAGTTCGCTGTACTCGCTGTTGCGGGCCGTATCCCATCTGCAGTCCGGGTCGCCGTCAGCGTACTTCTTCGGGGTGAGCAGCTTGGCAAAGATCTGCTCTTTGCCGAGGAAATCGACAAATTCACGGTACCAGACCTTCTTGTTGTAGTCGTCTAAAAGCCGCTCTTTCCCCATGTTTTCAAAAAACGCGATGGTCTTTTCCATTATGGCCTTCGAACCCTCGTCGGCCATGAGTGTCTTGTACTTTTTTGGCTGGATCAAAAAATTCATTCTATTGTCTCCTTTAAATTATTGTGTTGCATGCAGCTTAGTTAATTCTAAAAATAACCGCCTCTCGCTTTCCTAAATTTTCATATTTGCAGGCATTGTTGCGGGGATCAAAAGCCCTTTTTCAAATGCCTGCCTTTCCAGGTCCTCTCTGAAATCAGGGTGAGCTACGGATATCATTGCCTTGACCCTTTCCGGGATGGATCTCATAAAGAGGTCTGCTACACCATACTCGGTAACAATGTACATGGCGTCGGATCTCGGGGTTGTCACAATTGTACCGGGTGCAAAGTCAAGCACTATTCTTGAACCGAGGGACCCGTCTTTTTTCTGGTACGTGGAATTGAGTGCAATGAAAGACTTGCCGTTTTTCGCCGCTATAGCGCCCCTGACGAAATCCGCCTGGCCTCCGGTGGCGCTGTAGGGGGTGTGGCCGATGGTTTCGGAGGCGATCTGGCCGGTGAGATCCACGGTAAGAGCGGAATTGATAGAGCAGAGATTATCGTTTAGCCTGATTACATCATAGTGATTCGCCATTGCAATGGGCATGGCCATGATAGTGGGGTTGTTGTCGACAAAATCAAAGAGTCTCTGGGTCCCTATAATAAGTCCGCCAACGCTGATTTTGTCCTTGTACAGTGTCTTGTACTTACCTGTGATCACGCCCAGTTCCGCGAGTTCAGCCACTGCATCGCTGAGGATCTCAGCATGCACGCCCAGGTCTTTCTTTTCATGCAGGAAGTAGGCAACGGCATTGGGGATGCCCCCGATGCCGAGCTGTATGGTCGAGCCATTGGGAATCATCTCGGCAATATGCTCTCCGATCTTCTTCTCCACATCCGTTATGGGTATCTCCGGCACCGGCACAAGGTCGTGATCCTTCTCGACGATGAAATCGACCTCACTGACATGGATTGTATTCTCTATCCCGTGTATCCACGGGGTCTTGCTGTTTACCTGTGCTATGATCTTTCTGCATTTATTTGTAGCGTATCTCCCGTAGGCTACGCCGCACGGACCATGGTTCATGTAACCTCTATCATCCGGTGGGGTAACCTCACAGACGTAGGCATCATCGGCACCTTGCAATTCAAGGGCAATCTGCGCCTTGGAGAGGTGCATGGGATTCGCCACTATATTGCCCTGAGAGAAGAACATCCTTTCCACGGGGCCAAGATAGCCACTGAAATAGGTGATGTGCCCGACATAATCCCCCTGAAGGAATGCATAAGGGTAGGTCATGAGATTGCTTGCCAATCTGACATTTTGAAGCTCATCCTTGCGTTCTGCCAGCGCGTTGAGTATGTCAATGGGTGCACTGTTGACCGATGGGACAATGATCGTATCGCCCGATTTGATCTGAGCGGCAGCCTCCTTTTCAGAGACCAGCTTGCTCCTGTATTCTTCTTTCCATCCTTTCGGATCTGCCATAGTGGTTCCTCCTTGTTCGCAGATGTGTATGATCGCTCCTTTATGTAAAGCAGATGTTGTGCCATAGAAGAACCATTGTTAATATATTGTTAACAAAAGTGATATTGAATCAACCCTGGAAGATGTGCCCATATCAGGGCATAATCTGCCCAAATATGGGCTTGAGAAATTCGCCGGGTTGCGATAAATGGAAACAGACGATTAACGAGGTGTATGTTGCACAGATTCAACAGTTCTCAACAACTCACCCTTGCGATTCTCAGGGCCCTTGAAGAGCCGGTAAGCATCGATCTGCTTACCTCCCTGACCCCTTTGAACTCTTCAGAGCTGCAGGAGTTTCTCCGCAAGGGGATTGATGCCGGCTTTATAGCAATACACACTGACGGCGATATCTCGCTGGTGGCAGACCTGCCTGATGGTTTCTCACATCGGCTGGACCGGATAAATACGAAAGACCATATCTCTGAGCTGGTGAAAAAGATGCAGATGCTCTCTGTGCAGGATTCGCTTGGAGATAATGTACGTGTTTCACTGCTCGTGAAGGCGGAGCGCGAGTATGATGCCGTCCTGTTCGCCGTGGGGGCTGCCCGGAAAGCCATCCGTTCCAACAACAGTCCCAAGGGTCTGGACCTCCTGGAAATCGCCTTGAAGCTGTGTTTGCCACACATTGATGTTTTGCAGTGGGGGCCTGTTTTTCTGGAGACAGTCAATGAGGTATTGAGACTCAGGTTTAACCTGATCAGGGATATCGATGGAATACCAGGCCTGATTGCCCATGCCTCTCGTGTTGCAGAACGTCTTGGAGATCTTCGGACCCTTACCAGGTGCGATCTTGTAAACGGTTTGTACAGCTATTTTATGGGCAGGACAAAAGAGGGATTCCAGCTTCTGGATTCCGGACTGAAGCAGGCCGATGCCCTCGGCGATGATGACATCATGAGCATTTCCGCAGAATTTCGGAGTGTTTACTACTACCTCCAGGGGAAATACAAAGATACTGTGGATATCTGTGAGGCGATACTGCGCCAGAGCAGTCTTGAATCAGGACAGCACTTGGAGACTTTTCTTCCCGAACATCTTGCATGGCCTTCTGCGCTCGGCTACTGCAGCGCCCTGCTTGGCCGTTATCACCGCTCCGTCGGGATACTGGATACGCTCTGGCGACGGGCAAGCATGACAAGAGGAGACCGCAACAGCTGTTTTTTCGAAGCGCTTCTCGGCATCGTGCTTATTATCATGGGACGCAGAAAAGATGCCTATGAACACCTTGTATCAGCCAGGGAGGAGGCCGGAAATATCGGTAATGCAGCTGCCCTGCATGTGGTCATGAAGGGGCTTGCCTATTACAGTTATTTTGAGGGGGATCTCAAGGAGGCCTACCGCATAACAAAAGATATAACATTCACCGAGACTATCGGCCCTCAGTACAACTGGCCTGTGAGCCTTGAAATGCTGTATGCCTTTGACCTTAAAGGATTTCCTCCCATACCTTCCTTCAATCTTGAAAAAGAGATCGAGCGTGTGCTTGCGGGCCCCAACATGCACCTCAGGGGTGTTTCACTGAGACTGAAGGCGCTGCAGGCCAGGAACAGGGGAGAAGATCTCGGTGTGAGATTGTCTCTTCTCGAGATGAGCGAGGCAGATCTCCTCATTACAGGAGACCCCATAGAACTGGCAAAAACAAGGGCAGAGATGGCCCGGGTCAAGATTGCTCAGAATGAGATCTCATCGGCGCGTGATCTGGCGCTGATGGCCTGGGAAGGGCTTGGGGGATACGGTCAGGAATTCTTTCCGGATGACCTTGCAGGCATGCTTCGTGTAAACGGACCGAAAAAGAACGGCAGCGCCTCCCAGGACATGATTGACAGGTTTATGGGTC
>DSAD01000229.1 GCA_011372875.1 Deltaproteobacteria bacterium | reverse complement strand
TGCCGATGGCACGCAGGACGATTTCACCCGGTGGCACGGCCCTGTCGAAGCCCTCTCGATAAACGGCAGTGTCACCTCGACGGCTGCATCGACCTTCGACTTCAGTTTCAGCATGAATCCGTATAATCCCGATGCCGCATACATCCCTCCTTTTACGGCCGCAGGAGAACCCATCGTCGACATACAGTCACGTTTGGTAAACCTTGCTGGGGTGAACCGGACCTTTGACAGCGGCGTCCTGAGCTCGAACCTCGGCGAATTCGCCATCTTTGTGATCAAGGACGGCACCTTTACCGCCGATTCCACACTGTACGGATACCAGGATCTCGGGTTTGCAGGCATTCCCTCACCTGCCTCCTCATCACCTGCCACCGGTATCTGGAGTTATATAGGACCTTCCCTGGGCTTGGATACCCAGCTCCCACCGGGTGATACCCTTGAGATAGACACGGAGATGTCGGGCATGTGGCTTGAAGTGAACTGGCTCAGCGGCAAGTTTATAGGCAGGATGGACTTCGATCCCGACCCGGAAGATCCCATGATGGAATCAGGGCCCGGGGGCAAGGCATTCATATTCGGCGATATCAGCGGGACAACGCTCACCAACATGAAACTCTGCGGATACGGAGGCCCCGGTGATGAAGAACCAAGTTCCATACTATGGGTCGAAGGGACCGACGGTCAGGCACAATTCTACGGATCTCAGTGCCAGGGCATCGGGATCACCGGCACGGCTGCATTTTACGACATAGTGTCAGACCAGAGCGCCACGGTCGGGGCCGGCACCATGATCGCCGCGGGCTTCAGGGAGGCAATTGTACCCGGCGATGAGACTTCTCCCACAGGGACAGCCCTCTACAGCGGGTTTGTTGCAGGCCTGGCAGAGGACATGAATAACATCTCGACCAACCGCAGGCTATTTCTGAACTACGATCCTTCGGATTTTTCCTTTACCGTAAACAGGACTTCAGGCACCATCAGCGGCACGCTGTCTGCCTATGACCAGTTTACGGGAGGGGCCTGCGCCGTCTATGACCTCGATATAGGCGGCAGCTTCGGGTCGGCCTATGTGCTCGATGACAACTTCGTGGCAATGCTCGGGGATACCGATTCCAATGCCGTGTACACAGATACCTATACTGGGGGCCTGAAACCCAAGGGCAACTACATGATCACGGCCGATCCGGCAAGCCGGTTTTCCGAGTATGTCACCTGGGGATACTGGGAGATCTCCTACGAGGACCCTGAATCGGCAGCGCAGTACCATCTCCACCTGCCCGGGGACTTCTGGATCGCAGGCGAGCTTACCCCTGCATCGGTTATTCAGGACCTGGCGGCCGGCAATATCCAAGGAACTTATACAGGTGGATCCAGAGGGGTATGCATCAATACAGCCAGCGAGGTATCCGAACTGACCGGCGGCGTATCGCAGATACAGGTTGATTTCGGCACGTCTCAGGTATCGGGAAACATTGGCTTTGACCAGGTGAATCTCGTGCTTGACAGCGGTACTCTCTATACATCCTCTCCTCAATTTTCTGCAGGGATATACGGCGCAAGCACAAGCACGGTAAACGGGGCATTTTTCGGACCAAATGCCAATGCCACAGGCGGCAACTTCGATGCCGACATGGGCGGCACAAGATATTTTGGGATATTCGGCGGCAGCCGCGTGCCGTAATCCGGCCCTGTGCGGATACGGATCAGCCTATGAGCCCGGGAGACCTTCTCAAGCCGTCTTCTTTCAAGATCGGATGCCTTCTCGTCATCATCTCATGCTGTGTATTCTACTCCTTCGGCCAGACAAAGCCTGAACTCCTTTCATCCGTGGACAACCAGATCACAAGCGCCATGTTCAGATGGCGAGGTCCCCAAAAGACTACCGGAGAAATCCTGATCGTGGATATAGACGAGAAGAGCCTTCAAAGCATAGGGCAATGGCCCTGGCCACGGGACATCCTGGCACGGATGGTAAGTATCCTTCATGCCTCCGGTGCTAAGGTAATAGGTTTTGATATTGTATTTGCCGAGAAAGACCGTACTTCCATTACCGAATATATCGATAATCTCGAAGACCTGATCGAGATACCCGGCATGGGCAGAGAACTTAAAAAACTTGCCGGGCGCGACGATCTCAATCACGATCTCATTATGGGAAAATCCGTCTCCTTAGCCCCGGTAGTACTGGGATATGTATTCCAGCTCAAGGACGACGGTCTGAAAATTGACGAAGAAAGGCCATTTCCATCAATCACGATCCAGGTTTCACCTGATACCGTTTCATACCAGGAACTTTTTCTGCTCTGCGGGTATCGGGCAATCCTGAACATCGAAGAAATAGCCCAGTCTCCCACTGAAGGGTTTCTCAATGTATTTCCCGACACATCGGGAATGGTGCGCAAGGTCCCCTTGATGATGGAACTCGACGGCATCCCCTATCCTTCGCTTTCCCTTGAAATGATGCGCACAGGTCTTGATGAGCCCACAGCAACAATACATGCTTCAAGGCAGAAAACCATGGGCAGAAACTCGATCCTGGGCGTAAGCATTGAGGATCATTTCATCCCTACTGACGACAAAGGCCAGGTTACAGTCAATTACCGCGGTCCGGTCGGCACCTTTGAATATCTTCCGGCAATCGATGTACTCTCCGGCACATGCAATCAAAAGATCCGTGACAGATATGTCCTGATCGGCACCTCGGCTACCGGGCTGCTGGATTTTCATGCAACACCATTTTCAGGAACCTTTCCAGGGGTAGAGGTTCAGGCCACCATCCTCGACAACATCCTGGCGAACGACCTGTTCACCTACGACATTTTTACCGAAATCGGGCTCACCTACACTATTATCATTGCAGGGGGCATCATACTGAGCGCTCTTCTGGCATATACAGGCGCACTCGCAGGGGGCATTGCAGGGCTGTTCTTTATCGTGCTGATCATATCGGGCGACTACTACCTGTTCTTCCTCAATGAAAAGCTTCTCGGCATCACCTATCCCCTTGCAACGATCCTGAGTGTATTCCTGGTGGTAACACTGTTCAACTATTTCTTTGAATATAGAAAAAAACAGTTTATCCAGGATGCATTCGGCCGCTATGTATCCCCCATGGTGATAAACCAGCTGCTGAGAAGGCCGGAAAAACTCTCGCTTACCGGAGAAGAGAAAAACCTGACGATCCTGTTCAGCGATATCAGGGATTTCACGACCATCTCCGAAAAGATGGACCCGAAGCAGCTCGGAGCCTTCATGAACCGCTACCTGACAGCCATGAGCGACATCATCATGGAAAACAGCGGCATGGTTGACAAGTACATTGGAGATGCAATCGTGGCCATATGGGGGGCACCTCTCGATGACAAAGACCACGTGGAAAACGCAGTGCGCTCATCTCTTTCCATGACAGAAAAACTCAACGAGCTGAAAAGGCTCTGGTCGAAGCAGGGACTTCCTGAAATCACAATCGGCGTGGGCATCAATACAGGGATCACCAGTGTAGGCAATTTCGGCAGCGAGCGGCGGTTTGAATATACCGTACTCGGTGACAACGTGAACCTGGCCTCCAGGCTGGAGGGCCTCACCAAAGTATACGGAACCGGCATCATCATCTCGGAATTCACCAAAAAGGCCTTAAACGGCAGGTTCTTCTGCCGTCTGCTTGACAGGGTGAAGGTAAAGGGCAAGGACATTCCCATTGAAATATTCGAACCCCTGCTGGAAGGGGTTCCGGATGATGCACTCAGGGCAGAGGTAACAAGGTTCGAGCATGCACTGGAATGCTACCGATTGCGGGATTTCGAACAGGCCCGCAGCATTATAGAAGACCTGCACAGTGTGAATCCTCACCGTCTCTATGAACTCTATCTGGAGCGCATCGAGGGCTTTATGAAAGAACCGCCGCCTGATGACTGGGACGGAACTCACACGTTCACGACCAAATAGGCTGGACTGAAACAAACAGGTTTTCTATCCGCAGGATAACTTGCTCTGACCT
>DSAD01000273.1 GCA_011372875.1 Deltaproteobacteria bacterium | reverse complement strand
GTATAACGTAGGCATACAGGATAAATGCTGCAATACGCAGATATACCGTTCCGATTTCCATTACCTGTTCGTCAGAGGTGAACATCCCCATAAGGTGCCTTGCCAGGATAAAAACAAAAACCGTACCGCACAACATACATAGGGCACCGTATCTCAGTGCCGTGCTGATGGTTTCAAAGATCCTTTCCAACAGCCCGGCTCCATTGTTCTGCGCAACAAGGGCGACCGCAGCGATATTCAGACCAATGGTGGGCAGAAGGACAATCTGCTCAATCCTTGTGGCAACACCATAAGCAGCAACAGCATCTTTCCCGTACAGGCTTACAAAGTAGGTGATCACGAATATACCCAGGCCCACAGTAACCATGTTGAGACTAGACGGCAAGCCTTGATAGGCTATATCCTTGAAGGCACCTGCCTTTGGTATGATATCGCTAAAACACCGTTCACAAACGAGCCTGGTCTTTGAAACCCTGATGCTCAGATATACTACGCCGATGAGCTCGACTGACAAGGTTGCCAGTGCAATACCGGCAATACCCATAGGCGGCAGACCTGCTCCACCATAAATAAACCATGGATCGAGTAGTATATTCAGAAAAAAAGCAATAATAAGGAAGTTTCTGAAAGACTTTGTATCACCGAGCGCATTAAGTATTGAATTGAGCATATAATTCACAATAAAAAGTATGCTCCCCATAAAAATGGTGTTCATATATAAAAGGCATTGATTCAGATACGTGCCTGATGCACCCAGGAATGTAAAGAGATAAGGTGAAACCGTTATCCCCACAAAGGTCAGTACCACAGATACTATTATACCGAATGCCACACCCTGAATGGCATACATCTTTGCGTCTTTGATATTGCCTGCCCCCAGCGACGTGGCAATCAGGGCTGTTGCGCCCGTTGAGATCCCGCTGCCCATAGAGATTACGATGAAAAAGATCGGAAATGAAAGCGACAGGGCTGCCAGTGCCTGTGTGGATATCGAGCCTCCGAAATATGTATCTACAACGTTGAACATTGTATTGAAGAAAAAACCGATACTTGCAGGAATCGCGAGCTTCCTTACCAGGATCGGGATAGGTTTGCATGTAAGATCAAAATTATCTTCCATTTATGATGCTCCATATTGCCCGAACCTCCGGTTAACGACTGCCGGAGCAGAGAATATGTTTACGTATCAGACTTAAGCCCGTTAACCTATGCTGCTGAGCAGGGCCTCGATCTGCTCAGCCCTTTTAAGTCCGAAGATCCATGCTTCCGGGATAGCCTCCATTCCGAGATGAGCTCCTAGGATCATCCCGACGATCATGGAGCGAGCTGCAGAATCACCCCCTGCTATAACTGACTGGATTAGCGCCTCTTTCAGGTCACCTTCATACTTGGTGATGAGGTGGATAATCCCTGGGAAGGCATCGGGGGTATGGCAGCTCTGACCAAAGGCCCTGATTGTCTCGACACTGTCGTGTCCTTTCGATTCTATACCCTTTTCTACCCAGACAGCAATGGGTGTGTCTTTGAAATATTTATCTGTCACCTCTGTAATTGACATAGAAGGAGAACCGCCTGTAAGAATACAATGTGCGATACGAGCAAAAAATTCACTGGAACCTACCGTATCAGGGTCCCTGTGCGTCATTGCAGTCTGCGCCCTGGCAGACGATACAAGGATATCGGGATCGTTTCTCAGACAATAAACGAGCGGGGCGATGCGTGCCGCCCCTGCAATATCATTTGAAGAAGATCCTGATTCCATAGGGGACGCGCCATTAGAAATGTTTAGGAGTGTCCCCTTTGTTGCCTGATCGATATAGCCTGTATAATCCTTGAACATTTCACGCCATTTCAGGGAAAATTCTTCAAGATCAAAGTCTTTCTTTTCAGCCAATGATTCCAGCAGAACAAAGGCCTGATCACCATAATGGGTGAATTCCCCCTTATCCTTTGTGGGATGATAGGAGCCCTCCCCTGGTTTCCGGTAATCTTCCATTCTGCCGATATCTTTTGCGATCTTTGTCGTTGAATAAATCCAGTGCGCCCCAAGGGCAAGAGAATCCCCGACAAATGAGGCCATTACCATTGCTTGTGCCTGTTCTTTCATATTATCCCCCTTGCCTTGAACAATTACTATCTCTCAAGGATATTGCTGTGACAAACCCGGTCATCCGGTATTGACGCTGCCGGGCTTCATCATTTTTTCTCGACAACAACCTTCACCTTCTTTCTCCCCCAGTTGAGCGCCCTGCCGTGAGAACTGAAATAGAGATCTAGTCGGGATGGTCCTTTTATCGCAGATCCTCGATCCTCAATAACACCCCGGCCATATCCCGGAATATACATACGTGTGCCAAATGGATAATACCTTGTATCCGCCGCGATCGTACCATCTCTGGGAAGCAGCAGCCAGGGGAAAAAGGCAATACGCACAGGGATCATCCAGGGATGCCTAACACTGTCTACAGAAAACAGTCCCGGACGGGGAGTGTGCGGTTTGGTTCCGCTCGCAGTAAGGCCAGAATAGGGTTTCCCCTTGTTCTTCCCTTTAGTTATGTATCTGTTCCAGACATCCAGCTTCAGATATTTCCAACTCCCCCGTTCCCAGCAGCAGCATTGCCCGCAACCGCAATATGCGGTAACCTCCATAACCCGGACTTCCCGGGTAGTAGCGCAACCGGAAATCCATATAGAAACAATAAACAGCATAAACAGGTTCATCTTCTTCATACCATCCATCCTTGTGTCATCGCCTATAGCCAGCAAGGTAATAAAAAGATGACTGATACGGCAGTCCCCAGCCAACAGCAGTGCTCATGATGGCCTTTATACGTCTTGATCTGCATGATTATAAACATGTCTTCATGGTCAGAGACGGGTCGAACCATTTCAGGATATCTGCATTTTTCTCTCTCGGATAAGCATGGGCAAGGTCTTTTACAATATCGAACCTCACATCAAACCCTGCATTGCGCAGTTCCCTGCATCCGCTTATTGCCCTTTTAAGAGGAAACATCCAATCGTGAGCGCCATGCACCCAGAATATCCGGCAAGGCTTCAGACCTGAGACCCTAAGCGGGACAAGCACCCCCGATATTGGAGCAACATTTTTAAAGATGGTGTTTTTTAGCTGAGAACATGTCAGAGCAAAGGTTGCCCCATCAGAAAAACCCGTAATCAATATGCGTTCCCGGTCAATATTGTATTGTGTACAAAGTTCATCCACATGACGGATTACCGATTCATGATCCACATGAGGACTGCTTATGGACCAGGTACTACCCTTCGAAGTCGGCGCAGCAAGGATAAACCCTCTGGTTCTGGCCTCTCTTATCCAGGACCAGATAAAATCCCTGCCATGAGAGTGTCCTCCGTGAAGAACTACTACCAGCGGCAGGGGAACCAGAGAACTGTATGATTCCGGAACATATAAGGACAGACTTCCCCTGGCATATGGATCATTATCAAGCCCCTTATGGTATATCCCTACGGGCTTGCCGCCGCAATGGGCATCGGGACTGATATCAGGAACCTGCTCGTTGAGACGCTCTTCAGAGAAGAAGGCGTTTATCCTTTCAGACATACAACAAAATGGATAGAGAATCTCCTGGACACGGCAGATCTTGCGATGCGCTCTCAATGAATTCATGATACTTTGTTGAATATCATCAACCGGCTCAAACAGGTGTACGGCCTGAGTGATAAGACGCGCCGAATCGGTAAGCGTTTCGATAAAATATTCTCCGGACAAGGAACTACAATCTGCGGCAAAAGGTGCCTCGACCTCCAACAAGCCGAGCATGCGCACGAGCATCTCATGAAGGTCTGAAAGTATAAGCGGATGAAACCTTCTGTCCACCTTCTCAAAAAACATCAAGGCGTCAATGATTGAGGAACATAATGCGGATACAGATACTTTCTTTCTTTCCGATCTCTTGTTCATCACCATTTCCACGTTCATTATCTCCCGGTCATATTAATCCATTGAACCGACCCTTGTCCCCTATAAAG
>DSAD01000206.1 GCA_011372875.1 Deltaproteobacteria bacterium | reverse complement strand
TGCCGCATCCACCTCGGGCAGTACATTCTTGACAAAGAACCTTGCTGAATAGACCTTGCCTGAATAGAACGCTGCATCCTTATTGGTCTTGATCAGTTCTGCCAGTGCAGCCTTGTCAGAGACATCCACGCCCTTGGCCTTTGCCAGTGCATCGAGCTTGGACTGAGCAACACCGGCCTGCCAGAGCAGGAACCAGGCAGAGACGACCTTGCCCATCATCATCATGAACGGATAGGCATTGTTGATGGGGACAAGGAACTTGCCCTCCTTGCCGCACATTGCAAAATACAGCCCCATCTCGCCAAGTTTGTTCACGGCATTCTGAACGTCTGCCGCGATGTCACAAAGGCCGTTGCCGTCCTTGTACTTCGCTATGGTGCTGTTCATCTCGCCGAGCAGACCCATGAAGTATGCGCCCTTTTTCATGCCCAGCTTTCTGCCGATCAGGTCAAGGGCCTGGATGCCGTTTGCACCCTCGTAGATGGATGCGATCTTTTCATCACGCATGAACTGCTCTACCGGATACTCGCTGCAGAACCCATATCCACCGTAAACCTGCATGGCAAGCTCGGTAACCTTGAAACCCACATCAGAGCTGTATGCCTTGACAATCGGTGTAAGTATCTCTGCAAAACCCACCCATTTAGCCTTTTCCTCATCATCAGCGGCAAGATGTTCCATGTCAAAGCAATAGGCTGTGAAGTAGATAAGCGCACGCAGGCTGTCGACTGAAGATTTCATCCACAGCAGCATCCTTCTCACATCCGGATGCTGAATGATCGCCACTCTCGGGGCCTCGGGATTTTTAAAATCCATAAGCGATGAACCCTGAAGCCTGTCCTTGGCATACTGCAGTGCGTGCAGATAGGCGATCGATGCGCTGCAGAGCCCCTGCATACCTACAGCCAGGCGCGCCTCGTTCATCATCTGGAACATGATCTTCATGCCCTGACGCTCTTCACCAAGAAGTTCTGCATAGCATTCGTTGTTGTCGCCGAAGTTGATAAGGCATGTTGCGCTGCCGTGAATACCCATCTTCTCTTCGATATTGGCGATCTCGTAATCATTGCGCCTGCCCAGTGACCCGTCCCCGTTTACCAGGTACTTCGGAACGATAAAGATCGATATCCCCTTGGTCCCGGCAGGGTCACCCTCTATCCTTGCAAGCACGGGATGGATGACATTATCCGCCAGATCATGGTCGCCGCCTGTGATAAAGATTTTCGTGCCCTGGATCTTGAAGGTACCGTCGCTCTGACGTATGGCCTTGGTGCTCATATTCCCGAGATCTGTTCCTGCATTGGGCTCGGTAAGAGCCATTGTGCCGCCCCACACACCCTGGAGCATGTTGTCCATGTATTTTCTCTTCTGCTCTTCAGTACCGTAGGTAAGGATCAGGTGTGCCGCACCTTCGGTTGCAAACGGGTATGCCACAAAGGCAAAGTTGTGATAGAACCAGTCCACAGCCGCTGTCGCAACCGACTGAGGCAGGCCCTGCCCCCCTTCTTCAGGTGGTACCGTCATGCCGATCCATCCGCCTTCGCAGAAGAGCTTGTATGGCTTGTGGAAACACTCCGGCACGTACACCTGGCCGTTTTCCAGCCTGCAACCCTGCTTGTCGCTCTCAGCCAGGGTCGGCAGTATCTCTTCTGTTGCGAACTTCTGCGCCTCGGTCAGGATCATGTCGAACATGTCTTTTGAAAAATCCGCATACTTTTCATGTTCGCAGAGCTTCTCCGCTTCAAGCACTTCATAGAGAATAAACTGTTGATCTCTTTCATCTAGAATCTGATTTGCCATGTTGCCACTCCTTTATCTTTTATTGATTTTGATCCGGGAATTTCCTGAGCTGCCATGTACCCTGAACAACGCAGCACACCTCTTCATGGGCGTCCTTCAGCTCAAGATTCATGGACCAGTCCTTTTTCCCGTCCTTATCTGCAGCATCTTCAATAGCCTCTACCTCTTCAGGGCTGAGCCGGACCTCTAGGGTGACATCCGTTGTTGCCGGACGCCTGTACCTGATTGAGACGTCTTTTATTATAGGATAGAATCTCGTATAATCAAAAGAAGCATAATATATGACCCCGCCGGAGAACTCGGCCAGGATAAACAGCGAGCCACCGTACATAGTGCCTATATGGTTTATGTTGGGGGCAAAGGGCATGAGGATCTTTGCGTACCTCTCTTTCAGGTCGACTATCTTTACCCCGGTCTGCTCGATTATTCGCACTGCCTTTTCCAGAAAAGCAGCACCGTCTCTGTACTTCTCCTCAATCAAGCCCATCCCCCATGATCACTCCGACCTGCATTCTTCTGCGAGCGAACATCCTGAGAATATCAGATCACACATAAAAAACCCGACAGCGAGAAACAATCGCAAAAATCGGGCTTGCCCTCATATGCCCACCTTTAAAGGTATAGTTTAATCACAACTAGTTTCTAGGACTATACTTTCTCACAAAGTATATTTTTACACGGGAACTGTCAATATGTTTCTCTTCCTTAAAGAATCATCGTTTTTATTGGATTCCCATCCTCCGGAAACAGCACCAAGAAAGTCACTGCTGAATATCACCAAGAAAGGGGAAAGACTATGATAGCATTTACACAACTAGATTTAGCTGCTGGATCGTACCAACTGAAGAGTTTTCACCAATATAGATACCGGTGGCTAGCACCTGACCGAGGGGCTCGTTGTCTTCGATATTACGCACATCAAACAGGGTTGACACATTACCGAGATAAATGGCTCCAACGCCGGTCTCTTTCAAGGTATCGAGTTGGCGGGCACCTGAAGAATCAACACTCATAACGCGAAGGCGGCTGTAAACAGCGTCATTCTCATCGATCCACCCATTATTGTCTGCATCATATTCGGCGAGCTCATCAAATCCCCTGCCGGTGTTCGGACCAAACAGCTCGCGCCCATTGTTTATGATGCCGTCATTATTCAGATCTATTGCAAGAAAGCCCCTGCCCTGTGTGAGCATGAAGATATCCTCTTGCGTACCGTCGGAATCAAGATCGAAACTGAACTTCATGCTCGAGAGGCTCGCTGCGTTGCCGTCAAAGTTTATAACGAGCGGGTCGACGGCTGCATCTCCTGCGCGGATATTGAGACTGTTCTTCTCAAGGAACTCCCGGTTCATATCCAGCCTCAGCGAAAAACCTATCTCATGACCGTCTCCTGTGCGGATAACGCCTTTGGCCTGAAATGCAACATCTTCTTTCTCATAATGCGTCTGCTCGTAATTATATTCCAGACCCCAGCCCTGTCGTGCCTCATTTCCATGAGGAGGTTCATTTTGGACCGACTGCGCGCTCCCATCCATCTTTTCCATGCGAGCAAGATTGATCTTCTTGCCTGATAAGATCTCTGCAATCAGTTTCTTCAAAGATATTTCCTGATTCATCTGCTCATCAATTGCACACTCTTGACAGGCCGGATCCATCTTCTCATACAGAGATCTGGCTTTTTCCGAAAGGCTGATCATATCAGACCTGCTCTGACGTGGCTGGTTACCTAACCACACCTTCAGCTCTTGTTTCTCTTCATCCCTTTCAAGATATGCCCTGGATGAATGCATGAGGATCTCTGATTCTGCAATCTTCATATATCTGCGCCCTATTCAATACTGATCGGCACAAATGAATTATCGCTTAAGAAATGAGCATGAACAACCCCGGGATAATGCAACTGCAGGGATTCATCCATAATCTCCCGGGAAATCGCCGGGACTTCCCTATCACCATGAATAGTCGACCCAGGCGCAGTAATTGTGTGTGAGAATCCATCTGGATATTTGATATAAGGGGTGGAATCACAGTGGTATAAGGGTATAGGATTTGGAAAATAATATAGAGAATGCCCATAGTCCGAAAAATTTGACCCTAAGGGCGATTTTCACAAAACCCATCTGAGCATGCCGCAAACAGCGCAAGAGAGGCGTGGCGGGAGTTTATTTTAAATAGTGATCCCCTCCTCGTTTTCGAGGAAAAAGACTGTTATTTCATGGATCACTGCG
>DSAD01000258.1 GCA_011372875.1 Deltaproteobacteria bacterium | reverse complement strand
GTATCATGCATTGACAGATGATCTCTCACGAATACGTCATCTTGAAAAGATACACGAGGTTTTCTGTTCGTGGGTTTACAGTGTGCTTGGTGCATCGAGCAATATCTCCGTGTTTCGTGCAGGGGAGAAGAAAAGCTATTACGGATGGAAAACACGTAACAGCAAGGATCTCTCAGGTCTGTTCGGAAAAGCCGGGCTGTTGTCGGTTGCCGACACCCCGTTGAAATTTGAACAAGACCACTGGCTGATAGAGATTATCCGGAAAAGACAGGTTATAATGTCCTATGAGAAGATGGCCAGAGATATTCATGAGACAATGGTCAGCCAGGCGGATGCAGAACTCTTATCAGAAGCCGAGCTTGTGATCCCGGCTTTTTCCAAAGGCCGTCTTCTGGCTTTCTTCGTGTTGGGACAAAAGGACAACGGCATGGCGTATACATCGTCCGAGATTGATCTTCTGGAGAATTTCTCGCTGATGATAAGCCCGTACATCGAGAATGCCATGCTCCTGCAGGGCCTGGAGGATGAGGTTGAAAAAAGGACCAGTGAACTCAATAATGCACTGATCGAGTCTGTGACAAAGGAAAAGCAGATCAGTGAACGAAACAAGATCATAACCAGACAGAATCAGATCTTCAGAACCCTGCTGGAGACGAGTACCACTATTAATCAGATGGAAGGTCTCGATGATCTGTTCGCGTTCACATTGAACCAGCTTCGCACCCTGTTTTCCGATTTCCGGGGAGGCATTATTCTCGAGGGGAAACGCAACAGCATTCTTGAAGCGAGCTCATTTGTAGGTATTGAAGAGCAGGAACAGAAGGTGATACTCGACAACAGGCATGAGATTATGAGCCCCGACATAGACAAGATATTGCGCCGGGAAATGGAAAAACACGGTCAGGCTTCCTACATACATGATTTTCGGGCTGTATGGAATGTCTTTCCCATGCTCAGCCGCGGCAACAAGATCACAGGCTATATGGTGATAAAGGGTCGTGAGATGGACAAGCTGACAAAGGAGATCTTTTCGGTTTTCTTAGGGCAGCTCTCTGCAGTGACACAGAACAAACTGCTCATGGGCCAGCTGGAGAAGATGGCCAGTACCGACGGGCTTACCGGACTGTATAACCGAACATTCATGAATCTGGAATTAAACAAGGTTGTTGTCCATGCAAAAAGATTCCAGTCCATCTGTTTTACCGTCATGATGATAGACATGAACGGGCTCAAGAGCATCAACGATACCTATGGCCATGAAAAAGGAGATGCTGCGATCATATGTATTGCCTCTGTGCTCAAGAAAGTATGCCGCAGCAGCGATATTGTGTCCAGGCTGGGCGGAGACGAGTTCGCGGTCCTTATGCCTTCGACCAGCAGACCGCAGGCCGAGATCCTTTTTCAACGCATCAAGGAAGCAGCAGCCGGGCTTAATATCGAATGCAAGGACAAGCACGGCCAGACTCACATGATGCCGGTTTGCATAAGCATCGGTATGGCAAGCTCGGATGAGTTCCCCCCGGACGAGGTCATGAAGATGGCAGATACCCGCATGTATGATGAAAAAAAACGGTTCTATGACGAAAATCCGGAAGGATTACCGGTCAGGAACAGGACCAGATGATGCAATTGTCTGTAATCGCAGTTCATTGAGGTGATACGTAAGCTGCCTGCAGCGGACTTCTATTTCCCATCTCCCCTTTTATTCAAGGGTCAGAGGGCCAGGGTGAGGGGGCAGTAATGAGACAGCTCTTGATGCCTCGACAGAGCTTGCTGCGCAGCATTTCTTTTTATATCTTTGTCGGCCCCTGGGTGAGAGTATATTCGATTGCTTTATATTTACGTATTGATATATTGTTCATTGTACTCACCTTGACGCGGTTTTATCACGATAAGATCTTGATTTGTTCTGGTGAGAGATTAAGTTGAATGGAGAACGCCGTAATTGTACCCGCAGCAGCTTTTAAAAGCAGGTAGTAGACATATTATAAGGGTTGCCAATGCATAAATAAGGAGGATGTTGTATATGGAAGATCTCTTGGTTAAGATTCAAGACGTTGTAGTGTTTTATGGGCTGAAGATCATTGCTGCACTGGCGATATTTATCATCGGGCGCTGGATTGCCAGGGGGATCCAGACATTTACCGGAAAGATCATGAACAAGAGAAATGTCGACCCCACCATTGTTTCGTTTGTAGGGCATCTTGTATATATTGCATTGATCACCTTCGTGGCCCTGGCCGCTCTTGCCCAGCTCGGGATACAGACGACGTCCTTTATCGCGGTCATAGGTGCTGCAGGTCTGGCAATCGGCTTGGCCCTGCAGGGGTCCCTTGCGAATTTCGCAGCGGGATTTCTCATGATCATCTTCAAGCCATTCAAGGCGGGTGATTATATCGAAGGGGGCGGCGCAGCAGGGACGGTTGAGAAAATAGAGGTATTCACCACGCAGATAGTGACCGTCGACAACAAGCAGGTCATTGTCCCGAATGCGAAGATGATGAGCGACAATATCGTTAATTATTCGGCAAAGGACACCAGGCGTGTCGATCTGGATTTCGGGGTGAGCTACAGCGATGATATCGACAAGGTAAGGAAGGCGATCCGCGAGGTTGTTGACAAAGACGCCAGGATACTCAAGACCCCTGAGGCCATGATTCTGGTAAAGGAGCTTGCTGACAGCAGTGTGAATTTCCAGCTCAGGGCCTGGGTAAAAAGCGGCGACTACTGGGGCGTGCACTTTGATGTCATAGAAGCCGTGAAAAAGCTCTTTGATGTCGAGGGTATATCTATCCCGTTCCCGCAGACCGATGTTCATCTTTACGAGCATAAATAGGATTGCAGTGCCCTGTGCTCTTAACCGGCATTCTGCGATGCAAAAGGCAGGTGCCCGGTGTAGCGTCTTCAGCCGCGGGTCACGCTGCAGACGGAATTGAAGGCATCGCGGCAAGAAGCCGCTGCCCGTAAGAACAGGCCCATGAGATTTTAAGATGCAAGGTTCTGATTAGCTGATACACTGTAAGCTTGCAGTTCTCACATCGTAGTCCTCTCCCAGGGGGGAGAGGATAAAGGTGAGGGGGAGACAGCAAAGAGATCCTTTGATACCTCGGAAGCTTGCTGCGGGGTAGTTTATTGGAAGAGCAGAAAGGAGGAATTATGGAAGACAAGCAGCGTCTGAATTCCCTGGAGGTTGCCCTGCACAATGAAGTCGCAGAGCGCGACTATTATCTCAAGCATGCATCGAAAACAACCAATCCCGTCGGGAAGGCCATGTTCGAAGAGATTGCCGCCGACGAGCTGGAGCACTATAACAGGCTCAAGGAACTGCATGAGAAGTGGATAAAGGCCGAGAAATGGCCCGAGACGGTCCCGATGGAGGTGAAAAAGACCAAGATCGCCGGTATCCTCAAGCAAACCCTCAAGCAGGTCGATGACATGCCTGATGTTCATGATGACGATATCAAGGCCATCGAGACAGCCATAGCTTTCGAGGAAAAAGGTGTCGATCTTTATTCCCGTCTCAGCAACGAGAGTAATGACCCGAAGGAAAAGGCCTTTTTCAAGCTTCTCTCCGATATCGAGCGTGAACACTTTGTCTCGCTAAGGGACATGGAGGAATACCTGAAAGATCCGCAGTCCTGGTTTGTCAAGTCCGAACATCAAGGCTTCGATGGGGCCTAGTGCCGGAGTAAACCCGCTCATCTTCCAAGCATACACAAATGAGCTGTCTGCCATGGTCTCTGTGGAAACTGTAATTGCACACCCTCTACTGTTATCATTGCGGATGGATCCTCGGAATGCCTGCTTTTCCTGTAAGATCATGCCTTGTCAGGTGCACAGGAAATGCCAATCATTTTATTGACATGCTCTTTGTGCCGTGCTATCTGCCACAAGAATAAAAGGGCAGTGTATCAGATGTATCGTATGCGTTTGTAAATACCACAATCCGCTTAATGTATGTAATCATGACATCATGAAATGAATGGAATTGTTTCAAGGAGATATTGGAGACTTTTTGTTGATAGCCAGGTTGTAAACTCACCGGGGCAGTTCGGTCATCTATGAGGTAATAGAT
>DSAD01000170.1 GCA_011372875.1 Deltaproteobacteria bacterium | reverse complement strand
GCATTACATCAGGCAAGAGGCTTATGGATCTGCAAGATATGGGCTATGATGCCGCGCTTGTCGGCAGGGCAATGGCAAATAAGCAGACAAGATTGGATGTGTTTTCGTGTGGATAAAGATATGCGGGATAACCAGATACGAGGATGCACTGTGTGCCGCAGAGCAAGGTGCGGACGCAATCGGATTCGTGCTGACCAGGAGCAAACGGAGGGCCGATCCAGAAGAGGTATCGGTCTGGATACACGAACTGAAGGACATAGAGAAAGTGGGTGTATTTACCGATGAAGACCCTTCAGAGATTATCCGGATTGGAAAGATGCTGGGGCTCGATACAGTTCAGCTTCACGCCGAATTCGTATCAAGACACAGGAAGCTTATGGAACAGTTCAACATCATTTATGCAGTCAAGAACCTTTCTGGAAAACCCGTACCAGAGGATATCCCGTGCAGGATTCTTGTCGATCCAAGCCGGGGTTGTGGTACTAAAGGTTCTTGGGAGAAAGGCGACAAACCTTTTATCCTTGCAGGGGGGCTTACGCCGGACAATGTCAGGGAAGCCATACTGTGGGCTGCTCCGTTCGGGGTGGATGTGAGTTCGGGCGTGGAGAATGCCCCGGGCATAAAGGACGCGGCATTGGTCAAAAGATTTATACGGGAGGCGCGATCATGAAGGGATACTTCGGAGAATTCGGCGGGCAGTATGTCCCGGAGACATTGATACCGGCCCTCGACGAACTGGAGCAGGCCGTATCCGATTCATTCAGGGATGAAATCTTCTGGGATGAGTTTTCTTCGTATATGAGAGACTATGTGGGCAGACCCACTCCGCTTACCTGTGCGAAGAGGCTTTCAGCTCATTACGGTCTCGACGTGTGGTTGAAACGAGAAGACCTCAACCATACGGGTTCTCATAAGATCAACAATGCCATAGGCCAGATCCTGCTTGCCAGGCGGATGAAAAAGGAAAGAATAATAGCAGAGACAGGCGCTGGTCAGCACGGTGTGGCAACAGCCACTGTCTGTGCGCTTTTCGGCATGCCCTGTGCGGTGTATATGGGGACCGAGGATATCAGGCGCCAGCATATCAATGTGGAGCGTATGAGGCTTTTAGGCGCAGAAGTCATTCCTGTCGAATCAGGGACAGCCACCCTTAAAGATGCCACAAGCGAGGCTATCCGAGACTGGGTGACCAATGTGGATTCCACCTACTACCTTTTAGGCTCTGCGGTGGGGTCGCATCCATACCCGCACATGGTCAAGATGTTTCAGAAGATCATAGGTGAGGAGGCCCACTCACAGATCCTCGAAAAAACAGGAAAGCTGCCGGATGCCGTGATTGCCAGTGTCGGTGGAGGAAGCAATGCCATCGGGGTCTTCTCCGCATTCATCGATGATCCGGTTGAGCTGATAGGGGTAGAGGCATACGGGAGGGGCAATGGGAAAAACGGGGCGAGCATCAATTTCGGGATTCCCGGTGTTCTCCATGGCGCACGTTCCCACCTGCTTCAGGACACCAGCGGCCAGGTCCTCGATACCCATTCCATAGCCGCAGGGCTCGATTACCCGGGCGTGGGGCCGGAACACAGCTATCTTTCCACGATTAAAAGGGCCAGTTACAGGCTCGTTGACGATTCCCAGGCACTTGCAGCGTTCAGGCTCTTAAACCGTCTTGAGGGGATTGCGCCTGCCCTTGAGAGTTCTCATGCCATAGGCTATCTCGAGCAGTACGCAAAAGAGCATGAAAAAACAACCGTGATTGTGAATCTCTCGGGAAGGGGAGACAAGGACATCCACACAGTGCTGGAGGAGGGGCTATGATATCAGATGCCATCAGGAACAAGAACAGGGCCGTTATTCCTTATATAACCGCTGGTCTGCCGGATCTCGAGACCACCGGAGAGATCATCCGTGCCCTTTCTGATGCAGGTGCGGCGGCCATCGAGATCGGACTGCCTTTTTCAGACCCCATGGCTGACGGGCCGGTGCTGCAGAAGGCGTCACACATGGCCCTGCAGGCGGGATTCACCATGGAAGGCCTTATGGAGAATCTCGAAGGCTGGACATCATCGACTGATATCCCCCTGATCATCATGTCATACATAAATCCTATCATGAGAGGCGGGATGAAGGAGACATTGGAGAGTTTCAGGGGGGAAGGGGTTCAGGGTGTCATCATACCCGACCTGCCTGCCGATGCGCGGGATCTGTTCAATCTCTGCAGGGGGATCGGCATCGATCTGATAAGGCTTGTTGCACCGACAACAACTGTCTCCCGGAAGAAAGAGGTCATATCCGGCTGCCGCGGATTTGTCTATGCCGTATCGGTAAAAGGTGTTACAGGCGCAAGAACCGCGTTACCCGAAGAGGTTTCCTCTCAGGTAAAGGCCATCAAGGCAATGACCGATCTCCCTGTCTGTGTCGGCTTCGGTGTCTCAACAGCCCGGCAGGTCGATGACATGCTGGCCTTTGCAGACGGGGTGATTGTGGGGAGCCATATCATGGCTGTGATCATGGATGCACCCGATCCGGTAAAGGCTGCATATGATTGTTTTAGAGAGCTTGGAATGGAATGACAGGTCCGGAGACGACGACAGGAAACACTGGCAGGTTTGTTTGTCACAAGGGTGTCGAACGGTTCTGGAAGATCTTTGCCCGTACAGTCTTATGCTGTCGCCGCAGGCACGAGAGGTGATAGGGGATAGTGATACAGGATAAGGTGAAAAGGCGGGTTGTCTTAAGCAGGATGTTACTGGTGCTGCCTCAGGCACAGGCAGCCCGGTTGTAAAGGGCATCGTGCTGGATGGTGATATGGATGCTTTTGTGAAGCGATGGATCCCTTAAGGTCGCTCCATGAGCCCTGAATAAAGGATCTCGTAGCTTTTTGTTGCCGTGAGCAGACTGTAATGCTGCTGTATTCGCTCACGGGCCTTTCCCCCCATGATATGGAGATGTTTAGCCCCGGTATCGAGGAGCCTTGTCCATGCAGCGCTCATTTCCGCAGGATTGTTGCTCTCCACGACGTAGCCGGTTTCACCGACAAGGATCCTGGAATCCCCCACATCGGTTACTACGCAGGGTATGCCTGTTGCCATGGCTTCGCCGATGGTATTGGGCAGGCCCTCGCTCAGAGATGATGAAGTTGCTATATCTAGAGCGTTTAGTACATCGGGAACATCATTCCTCTGGCTTAAGAGATGGATCTGAGAGCTGTTGAGTTGATCGCCGATCAAACGATGCAGCTCGGGGTTGTCTTGAGCTATGCCCTGTCCTGCAAGAACGAAGTGAACGGCCGGGTGGATCTGCATTAGCGTTCGGGCGGCATGAAAGAATGTTGCATGATCCTTCATGGGGTCATATCGGGCAATGAGACCTATTACAGGTGCATGTTCCGGGATGCCGAGTTCCACTCTTATCCTTGTTCTTGATCCTGTATCAGGCTTGAAAAGTTCGGTGTCAAACCCGTTGGGAATAACCTCCCATCTTCTGGGTCTGTACCCGAGGCTTTCATGATATTTTCTGCCGGCAAAGGAGTTTGCAATCACAGCATCCGGGATCTTTGAGAATACCGCACCTGCCTTAACCGTGTATTTATAGATAAGGCCATATCGCGAAAGATCCATATCGCTGCAGCGGATATTCCAGACAAGAGGTCTTTTATGCGAGAAGAGAAGGCCGAAGAGGTTTGCATGGTACATCCAGCATTGAATGATGTCCGGCTTAAAAGAGTCTATTAAGTGTTTAAGTTTAAGCATGCCTCTAGGATCGGGCATGCCTTTTTCCATTCCAAGGCAAAAGACAGGGATTCCATTTTCCTGTATTTCTCCCCCCACAGAGCCCACAGTGGTCATGCTGACAACAGTGTTGTTGAAACATTCACCGTCCATGCCGTAGACGAGGCGCTGCAGATTTCGCTCGGCTCCGCCGATGTCGGTAGTTGAGATCAGGTGCAGTATTTTAATTGGATGCATAGGTATTTATAATAGTAAGCAGTAAGCAGTAAACGGTAAGCAGTAAACAGTGAACAGTAAACAGTGAACAGTGAACAGAAAAACGGTGAACAGTAAACAGTGAACAGTG
>DSAD01000110.1 GCA_011372875.1 Deltaproteobacteria bacterium | reverse complement strand
GGCGTTTACATACAAAAAAAGGGATGACACTTGGGCATAGAGTGTGCCATCCCTAAGAGGAGGTTTTTAGCTATAAATCTGGTTTCAATATCTTAAAATGTTTCTTCAGGTTGTATATCCCTGGATCTGCCGTAGCATCTATCACCACGATAATGGCCGCCATTCCTGAAAGACCGGGAACTTATATCATGGTCAACCTTCTTTGCCTTCAGCATATGATCAATACGGGCACTGTCCATCTGGCTCATAAGCTCTGAGATCTCTGACTGGAGAGCCCTTACCTTCAGTTCATCAGACTGTTCTCTGTTGAGTTCTGTCTGCATGCTATACCTTTTATCTCGCAGCTGATCCCTGATCTTGTCTGTATTTGCCCGATATTCATCCCTGAGGGCATTGAGTTCCAGACGCTGTTCCTGCGTAAGGTTTTCACCCCCATACCCGGAATATGGACAATCATTATTATATCCGTTACCCCGGGATGCATTACCCCAGCCTGGACCGTGGGCAAACACAGGCAGGGAAACAGCAGCCATAAATACTATCCCAAAAAATAGAATTGTTTTTGTTTTCATTTTTGTTCTCCTTTGCATTGATCTTTCTCATAATGCTTATAATGGATAGAGCAACGGTTGTGCCAAATCATTGAAAGAGCTGTAATGGTCTGATTTAAGGTTATTTTATCCGGAGAATATAAATCCGTTGGCTATTGAGGATTCCTCTGATATGTATCTTATGTATACAGTTACCCTATACACATGTATACTTATTATACATAGATAGTGGTGAACAATGGCGAACTACGGCAATTATACCCCTATTACATATGGCATGGTACTTGTATTCCAACAATGCAGACAAACGATATGAAAAAAAAAGAAACAAGAGCAAATCAAAGCCTGATGAGAATATCTCCCTGGGTTATAGCAGGGTCGTTTATCATAATGGCGCCCATACTTGCCTTCATGACAATAAAGGATATCCAGACGCAGCAGGAAAATATGACCATGCTGCTCACGGAAAAAGGTGCGGCACTGATACGTTCTTTCGAAGCGGGAACAAGAACAGGCATGGGCATGAACTGGAGCGGCGTACAGGTACAGCGGCTGATTATGGAGACTGCGGAACAAGCCGACATCTTATATATACTCATAACCGACAAGAATGGAAAAATCGTCGCCCATAATCTGCCCATGAATATAGGAAACAGTCATGGTGTCGAACTGGATTTCTCCGGGATCGATGAATCCATACAGGCAAGACAGCTTCTCGGTCCCGATGGAAAACCCGTATTCGAGGTATACAGAAAATTCACCCCTTCTCAAGGCAGAGTGTTCAGCCATGGAGGGATGATGAGGTCTCATGACTGGTTCTATTCATACATGTTCTCTGAAACACGCAAACAGCCGGAATTGACAATATTCATAGGTCTCGATATGGGCCCAATTGTTGATACAAATAAAGAAAATGCGTCACAGAGCATTGTGATAGCGGTCATACTGCTGCTGCTGGGACTCTCGGGGATTATCTCCATTATCATCGCACAGAACTATCGATCTGCAAGAGAAAGCCTTTCGAGAATAAAGGCATTTTCAGACAATATTGTTGAGAACATGCCGGTAGGTCTGCTCTTTGTTGGAGACAATGGAAAGATCATGACCATTAACGATGCCTTTGAAAAGATGTTCATGATCTCTCCTGATGAATCCATCGGCAGGCCGGCCACAGATCTACTCCCTTCTCAGATAGTTGACCTGATATCGGATATAAGCACTCAAGATGATATAATCTTTAAGGAGATCCAGTGTTCAGTCCAGGGCAAGACAACCCTTTACGAAGCGAGCGCCGGCATCCTGAAGGATGATGAAGATACTTTTCTCGGCCATATTGTTCTTTTAAGAGACATCTCCGAGGTTGCCCATCTGAAAAAAGAGGTGCAGCGAAGAGAACGTCTCGCCTCCCTGGGCAGTCTGGCTGCAGGCATTGCCCATGAAATCAGAAACCCTCTGAGTTCCATCAAGGGTTTTGCCACCTATTTCAAGGAACGCTATCGTGATGTCCCTGAAGACCAGAAAACTGCCGATGTGATGATCAGGGAGGTGGAACGCCTGAACAGGGTTATCGGGCAGCTTCTGGAGTTTGCCAGACCCATGAATATACAGAGAAAAGAAATATGCATTAATGATATTGTCCACCATGCCCTCGATACGATCAGCTCTCAGGCTGTTTCAGAAAATATTCATATTGATAAAGACTCTATCCCGAAAGAAGCGGTTTTCGCTTTCATCGACCCTGACAAACTCGGGCAGGTCCTTCTGAATATCTTTCTTAATGCACTCGAGGCCATGGAAGGGGGCGGTACGCTGTCAGTCTCTATTGAGGAAGACAAGACAAACGATACGGTCTCGCTCATTATTTCAGATACGGGTCGCGGCATCCCCAAAAAAGATATCGGCCGCATCTTCGACCCATATTATACTACCAAACAATCCGGGACCGGTCTTGGGCTGGCAATTGTGCACAAAATAATAGAAGCTCATGATGCCCAGATACAGGTTCAAAGCTCTTCTGAACTGGGCACCAGTTTCACGATAACCCTGAATACTCACAAAAAGGGGTAATAGATGGATAAGACAAGGGATATCCTGGTAGTGGACGATGATACCGGCCACAGGACAATGCTCAAGACCCTCCTTGGCGGATGGGGGTACAATGTTTATGAAGCGGATGACGGATCAACAGCAATAGCCTATGTAAACAAGAGGCCTTTTGACCTGATCCTTATGGATATCCGTATGGTAAAGGTATCAGGCCTTGAAGCTCTCGATACCATCAAGAACATAAACCCTGCCATACCGGTTATTATCATGACCGCATATTCCTCAATAGAATCAGCGATCGAGGCAATGAAGAAGGGCGCATATGAATATCTCACAAAACCGCTGGATTTCGATGAGATGCGCATAAAGATGGACCAGGCAATGGACCACAGCAAGCTCAAGGAGGAAAATCGTATCCTCAAAGAGATCATCGGAGAACATTTCGACAGCAGAAATATCATAGGTAAAAGCACATCCATGATACATCTTCTCGAGACCACATCGAAAGCAGCAGCATCGGATGCAACAGTATTGATCACAGGGGAAAGCGGAACAGGCAAGGAGATGATTGCAGGGGCAATACATTTCAACAGTCCGAGAAAGGATCATCCCTTTATCAAACTGAACTGTGCCGCCATCTCCGAAGGATTGCTCGAATCAGAACTGTTCGGCCACGAAAAGGGCGCCTTCACCGGCGCGATAAGACGCAGAGAAGGTTGTTTCCGTCAGGCGCATTTGGGGAGTCTTTTCCTTGATGAAATCAGCGAGATATCACTGAACATGCAGGCAAAACTACTGCGTGTGATCCAGGAAAGAGAGTTCACAAGGGTCGGCGGTGAAGATGTGATCAGGGCAGATGTCCGGATTATTGTTGCAACCAATAAAGACCTCTTTGCCGAGGTCAGGAACAGAACCTTCAGGGAAGATCTCTACTATCGCCTTAATGTCATCACACTCAAGATTCCTCCTCTGAGAGAAAGAAAAGAAGATATCCCGCTTATCGCAGAACATTTCATAAAGATGTTCTCCGCGAAAAACAACAAGGATATAAAAGGATTCACCCCTCAGGCCATGGACAGGATTATCCGATATGCCTGGCCCGGCAATGTACGGGAGATCATGAATACCATCGAGTCCGCCGTTGTACTGTCCAGTTCCGATTATCTTGATGAGCATGATCTGCCCGTAATACCCTCTGATAATAAACCCATCGAGGAAAGCAGAGAAACCGCTGCGGAACACTCCCTGGACAAGGTGGAAGAGACCACGATTCTCAATACACTCAAAGCCTCCGGAGGCAACAAGAGCGAGACGGCACGCCGTCTCGGCATTACCCGCATGACACTTCACAAGAAATTGAAAAAGTACGGTGTATCTTAGGCGATTATTATCGCTTATCCTTTAATTCAGGAAAGTATTGTCTCATCTCTTTAATAAAGTCTTTTCTGCCCTGAAACCAGATCGTCTTCAAGCCAACGTTACGTGCCCTGACAATATGGTCATATGTATCAT
>DSAD01000144.1 GCA_011372875.1 Deltaproteobacteria bacterium | reverse complement strand
TATCGGAACAGCCCACGCCGATGAGATCCATACCAATAAAACCAGTACACTTAAGATACCCTTTATCATCATTTTCACTGGAGTATCCTCCTCCATTACTTGGTCTGCCTGACAAATATTCAAGCCTATTTGCTTGAACCATGCAAATATTATGCAAGTATGCACATCGTTCATATTCTTAATGTTATATCTTTTCATGTGGGTAATTCACAGGAACTGTTGAATTTATTTTCCATTAAGTATGAGTAAAAGATTTCCCAATCTGCAAATAAAACAATTATTCTGACTTAATCAATCTGACAGATCTGACTGGTCCTATTCCCGTCTGATTCTGATATACGATGCATCCTGTCCGGATCTTGTGATGAGAAGATTCGTCCACATAGCCCACGGGACAATGTCTTATTAGCCCAGCAGAACAAAGCATTGTCTCTTTTTTGACTGTTTGATTATAGCAGGTTCGCAATTGATTGAATTGCTATTGCATTCTCCCTCACCCCTGCCCTCTCCCTTCAAGGAAGAAGGCGTTCTCGACTTTTTGAGAAGCTATATTTATGCGAATCTATTTTATTATTTCGTTTTGATAAAAACGATCCTTCCCCGTCAGACACTCGATGCGTCCTTATGGGAGATCTCTGCAAGCACGTCCTTGAGCATATCCACCATAGCCTTTCTTGATGCCTGGTATCTGCTCTCGTTGCCGGAGTTGATCAGGCCGAAGAATTCAATGCATGTAGATCGCTGGGCAGATGAAAACGATGCTACGTGGCTGATGTCTTTTCTCTCCGGCCTGTCCTCATCCCGACGCCCTCTGCGGCCGTGTGCCCAGTTGATGACTATGGAATACAGGATCAGGGCCCTGTCCAGCAGGATGAAGGGGAACTGGATGTTCGTAACCGGGCCTACCGTGAGCTGTGAGGAGCCCATCGGGGCCTGTGTCTGATAGCTTCCGAGCTTTGGTCCCTTTATCACTGCCTTTGAAGCGCGTTTGCCGCCCATGAGGGCAGAGCCTGCGCCGAACAGGGCTCCTGAAAGGGTGAACACCCCGAAGGTTATCCCTGCTGTCGCCGCATCCAGACCGAGGCCCAGACCTCCTCCTGCAACGGCACCTGCTGCTGCCAGCTGCCAGGGACCTAACCCCAGCACCTGCCAGGTCTTCTGCTCGAAAAGATCTTCACCCGCAATGGACTGCTCGGGCAGTGTATAATCAAAGATGTTGTGCTTGAAAAGCTTCCTGATTCTTCTGTGGGCCTGTTTTTCGATATGGGCGATTTCTCCGCGGTAATCCGTGATGAGCCTCTGGCGCAGGGCGGCAATCTCTGAGTCGTCAGAAAGATTCCTTGATCTCTGATGGCGAAGCGCATCCTGAATCATATCGCAGATATAAAAGGCAGACATTTCCATCCGCCGGGACCAGTCATCCCTGAATGCCCGGATAACCGTTTCCAGGGCATTTTCCCAGAGCTGATCCATGCCTTTGAGGCTTTCCAGCAGGGCGATCCTTTGTGCATAGGTGGCCATATGGGCATTGAAGACCCTGACGGAATTGAAATGCTTTCTCAGCTCATTTCTCCAGGCATCGAGGAATGATTCTGTTTCGTCTTTGTTGTTTATAATGGCCATCCTGGGTATCCCGGTCATGCGAAGGATCTCCATCTCGGCAGTATCGACACTGCGAAGCGGCCTGGATGCATCTACAACATAGATAATGCCTGTACAGGAGTTAAGCGCAGTGAACAGCTCGTTCTCTCCGGAAAACCTCGGCTCATCGGCATGCACACTGATAAAACCCTCGAGCATAGAGCTGCCCTCGTGCTCCTTGAGCCAGGCCAGAGCTGAAATGGGTGACTGGAAACCCGGGGTATCGATAAAACGGATGATCTCGTGTCCGTCTATGATCACCGGGAATGCCCGGCATATGGAGGTTTCACCCGGTATCGGTGTTATCCTCACGCTGTCGTCTTCGGCCAGGGTCGATACGACCGATGACTTGCCCTCGTTAGGGTGCCCCACAATGGCAAAGGAAATGATCCCTTCTGTATTCACCCGGTATCCTCCACTGCCTCGAGCCTGAGATACGGGTCGCCGAGCTTACCCAGCGACCTCGCCCAGACCTCTTTATCCGCGATGTCGACACCGGTGAACACAGTGTGTTCACCGGGCTTGCCGACAAGGAGAACTGTTATGGGAGTATCAGGGCCTGCCCTGAGCCTGAGGTACCTTACAAACTCTGTCATCTCGATTATCGGGGGCTGCCATGCATCCTGCACTACAACAATGCCTGTCCTGTCTTCAGCAACCGCATCCGATACCTTGTTGAGCACCTTGGCGTCGGACACTCTCTCACCCCTTATTGCAAGGACATCTAAGACCTTCCAACCCAATCGTCTTCCGACCACTTCACTGAGCTTAGCAGGTTCATACCCTGAGCCAAGATCAGAAGGCATGAGCACAATTGAAGGAAGCCCCTGTTCACCTGGCACATTTTCCTTCAAGGCTGTCTCGCCATCATTTTCCACCATACTCTGCCTGCTGTCCTGCACGGCGCCTGCTGTGGACATAACCTGCATGGTCATTCGCATGATGATACGCTCAGTCCGCGATGAAAGAAGACCGGCCCGGGCAAGCGTGATTCCCTGAGCGAACCTGCCGGCTGAGAAAAGCACGATCCTGGGGAGAAGGGCATATACACATACCGCACATATGAGAAAAGGCCACCAGGACACCAGATTTCCTGTCGCGAGATGATATATGCCTTCCTTGAGAACCATGCGGCTTCCCTCGATCTGCTCCAGTCCGGGATATGCACTACCGGCAGGGATAATCCACGACCAGGGAACAGCGAGAATACGCACCAGAGTGTATACTGCCTGAGAGCTGACCTGGATGGTCGATTGCCAGCCGAATGCGAGGTCCGCGGCAAAAACCCTGACGAGCGTGGCAATAATGGCCCCGATATTGAACATTATGCCGAACAACTGCATGAGGATAAACAGGGTCCAGAATACTACCCGGCCATACAGGCTCTGCCTTGTCATGATAGCCTTGAAGACCGACTCCACAAGCTGCTGCTTCTCGCGCGGAAACCGCTTCACGGCAGAACGGACAAGGCTGGCGACCATCCTTTGCGCGACAGAGCTCATAAGGGGATATACAACAGAATATCTTTTCAGACGTTCAAGAGAGTTCCCTGTGAACAGAAAACGCAGAGTAAATATTATGAGACAGACCTGCATCAGAACCAGAACGCTGAAACACACGGAAACATTTACCGGCTCTACCCCGTCATAGACCAGCATCGAGAGGGCAAGCCCCGCCCCCGAGACAATACCGGCTACTGCAATGACGAGACAGAAAACCCTGTATGCATCTGTAAAGATATCCCCCGGCAGGACAGAGCCGTTATTGGATTCTTTTTCATAAGAATTGCGCCGCTGATCGAGCCAGATCCGTATTGCTTTCCTTCTGAACAATCCCGGTGAGGCAGACGTATTGTGTATAACGGGCTGAACAGATTTCAGGAAGATCTCGCGGTCTCTTTTCTCCAGCATCGATTCCGGCACGGAATCATCCTGCATCTGGAAAAATTCCATATCGATCTGGTCGGCCACGGTCCATCTGTTCACGATACCACCTGCTATCCCTTTTATATATTCATCGCCCTCGGCAATAAAAATACCGGCAATAAACGTGCATTAAACATAAGCACTATAGCATAGCATGCAGGCACGTACAATTGGATGAAGAACCCTTCAGCAAGCTGTCTGTGTATTGGAATGCTACTCTTTTTTCTTTGCCTCGTCCCAGATATTGTCCATCTCTTCGAGTGTCATGTCTTCAAGGGTTATGCCGCGATCACGCGCATGCTTCTCAATCTCATGAAACCGTCTGACAAACTTGCTGTTGGTCTTTCGCAATGCCGCCTCAGGGTCTGTCTTATTGAACCGTGCGAGATTCACGATGCTGAAGAGGAGGTCGCCGATCTCCTCTTCCACCTGTTCGTGATCACCGGATTTCATTGCCTGAAGGAGTTCGTCAGCCTCTTCCCTGATCTTATCGATAACGCCTGCAGGGTCCGGCCAGTCAAAACCCACCCTCGACACAACCGACTGGAT
>DSAD01000021.1 GCA_011372875.1 Deltaproteobacteria bacterium | reverse complement strand
GTTAAAGTATCACTTTAACCTTTAAAATATACCTGATTCTTTATGCTGTCAAGAAGATGGTGAAAGAAAAAGCCCATGGCCCAACGTCTAAAATCCAAGTTCATGGAACTGAACTACCCCGCCGCAAGCAACGGGGTATCCAAAGCCTTCTATTTTGAACAGGCAATTCGCAGCAAGCTACGGGGAATTAACCCCAAGGGATTAAATAGTCCCGAAGACAGGTACCACTTGTAGATCAAGACATGTGTAACAGCTCCAACCTTTGTGGGAGCGACTTCAGTCGCGAAGCAGTTGTCTTCATTTAATCCCTCAATCTCGGCTTAAGCCGCTCCTACAGGGCGAAAGAATTTCAAACGAAAAATCATGGTTGAACAAAATGTTGGTTGGGATTTATTGGACCTTGGACCTCCTTTACCATCCCAAACTTCCTTGAAAACTCTTCGACAATGGTTTATCCCGATTCAATGAATATAACACCAGACAAACCCATCGGCCTCATTGCAGACAGCCATGGCAAAAACGACCTTCTTGTAAGATCGATCAGGGCTCTTAAAGATGCAGGCGCGCACACAATCCTTCACCTCGGAGATATATGTGATTCTCTCGAAGCGCATACCGCAGAAGACACCGTGAAGATCCTGGAGGAAAATTCCATTCGCGGCGTCTCGGGCAACAACGAGTACAGCATGGTAACCGAGCACCACAACAAGCATGTTCAAAACATTTCAGATGATGTCAGAAACTATCTGAAACAACTGCCCTATATCATTTCCATCGGCCCCTTCTGGTTCACTCATTCCGCACCTTTGAACTGGCCGGCAGCTACCCGCAGACCCATAGCCGAGTACCTTCCTCTTCTCATGAACAAGGAGGCTTTCCCGTTTGAAATACTTTTCAGGGGTCACTCTCATCAGCCATCGATCATAAAGATCCATAATAATAGAATAAACGAGATCCCTGCACAGGCAGGTGAAAGACTCGAGCTCTACAGAAATACGAGATATGTGATAACCGTAGGCGCGGTTGAAAAATATTTTGCCGCATTATTCCTGCCTGTGGACTACGAGGTGATCTTCCTTAACATTGATGATCCCTCAAAAAATCACATTACCTCTCCCCTGGAGGGATACTATTAAGGGGATGAGTACGCAGATGAACTGAATATACATCAATTCACCCTCACCCTCGGAGCGAGAGGGCGTAAAAGTGATCCTCTTGAGGGAGAGGCCTGGCTTATTGTTGGCCTTCAAGGTAAGGGGGATGTCTTCGATTATCGTGAAACCATACCTCACCGGCCGGACATGATATCCAGCCGATGAGGCCAGGATTTGTTACTACAGAAGCGGACCCAGAACCCCGAACATTTCTGGAAGCTGATTAAAATACTTTGGGTTCTCAAGGCTCTTGATCTTATCCCAGTTTTCAAGGATCTCTTCAGGAGAAGGTATCTTTGTTCCATCGCCTATTATGACGCCAGGCCCTGTCATCACAGCACTGCGGCTGAAATAGCCGAGCGTTGCATTGATGATCATGCCGCTGTCCTGGCACTGCTCCGAGCACATATACAGTACTGCAGGGGCGATAAAGTCCGGTTTCATCTTCTCGAAGAACTCCGGAGGAAGTACATCTTCGGTAAGCCTGGATGCTGCCACAGGAACAATGACATTGGTCTTGACATTGTATTTTTCACCCTCGAGCTTGAGCACATTGGTAAGGCCTATAAGACCCATCTTTGCGGCTGCATAATTGCTCTGACCGAAATTACCGAACAGGCCGGCGCCGGAGGTGGTCATGATGATCCTGCCATAGCCGTTTGCCCGCATGTTTTCGAATGCAGGCCTGGTGACGCAATATGCACCCTTGAGATGTACACCCATTACTGATTCCCAGTTTTCCTCTTCCATCTTGGTAAACGATTTATCCCGAAGAATACCGGCATTGTTGATAAGAATATCCACCTTGCCGAAGGCATCGATGGCTGTTTTTACAATATTCTCTCCACCTTTTACAGTAGCCACGTTGTCATGGTTCGGCACGGCTTCTCCGCCAAGGGCCTTGATCTCTTCGACCACCTTGTTGGCCGCGGCATCATCATGCCCAACGCCATCTCGGGTGCCGCCCAGATCATTTACCACAACCTTTGCACCGCGTTTTGCCAGCTCAAGAGCATACTGACGTCCAAGACCGGCACCAGCACCTGTTACGATTGCCACCCTGCCGGTAAAATCGATTTTTGACATAGTCTCACCTCCTGTTTTTATCCCACATTTTGTATTTGAATAAGCTCATGGCGCATATCGTCCACTTATTACCTTGTTCTGTGGGAGCGGCTTTCAGCCGCGATTCTATATCTCCCGGTTGTTTCGTAATCGCGGCTGAAGCCGCTCCCACAGCGTTTATTCCTTATCTAACGCAAAATACAGGTTTATGTTCATCAGCCCTTTGAAGGCAGTGCCGCATCGAAGCGCCCGGTGATCTTGACATCACCGTTTTCGTCGTGTGCTACAACCTCGCAGGAAACAATATTTTCACCCTTTTCCACTCGTTTATCCTTAACCCTGCCAGTGATTGTAATGGTATTGCCCGGCCTCGTCATACCGGCAAAGCGAACACCATATTTCTTGACATATTTCCTTGGAATCCACGATGTTATTGCCTGGCCTACAAACCCCATAATGAGCATGCCATGAGAGATCACCCCGTCTTTCATTCCCACAGCCTTGGCAAAGTCATCGTCAGTATGAAGGGGGTTGAAGTCTCCTGAAGCACCGGCATACATGACATGCTGGAGTTTGACTATAGGCCCCTTTACCAGTTCGGGCATTTCATCGCCGACATTGATATCTTCAAAATAGATCTCTTGCGCCATATCAGCCCCCTATTTTCTCTCGACGAGCAAGGTCCTGGCCTTGGCCACCTTCTCACCGTTCTGATCCATATAGAGAATCTCGATGGTTACCATGTCCATCCTGCTTCCGGATTTGCTGGTCTTTTCCTCTATGCTTGCCACTTTCGGGGTCCCGGTCAGCTTATCGCCGGGGTATATCTGCCGGTAATACTCATATTCCTCCTCACCGTGCAGCACCATCATGAAGTTGATCTGAAGGTCATTGATTACACCCGGCATGGATGAACTCCACATCATGGGCACTGTAAGAAAAGTGGGTGGTGCAGGTGTGTCCTTATACCCCTGTTTTATTGCTGCTTCTTTATCCAGATAGATTGAATCAAAATCGCCGATTGCCTTTGCAAGCTCGGCTATCTTGCCCCGTTCAACCTCCCAGGTTACAGGAGGATACTCTTTTCCGACCTTTGTTTTATCAGCCATTGCATTACCCCCTTTTACCCATCAGATCATCAGGCTTCATATCTGCCTATAATAGCAATGCTGTTCACGTTCAACATGGGGAATCCGCCGAGATTGTGGGTGAGACCGTATTTAGGATCTTTCAGCTGCCTCTCGCCTGCCCTTCCGAGGAGCTGGTTGTACATCTCATAGATCATCCTCAGGCCCGATGCCCCGATCGGATGGCCAAAGCACTTGAGACCGCCGTCGGGCTGGCAGGGGATTGTACCGTCCAGGTCATAGAATCCATCCATGACATCTTTTGTGGCCTTGCCCCTTTCGGAAATATGAAGGTCTTCCATGGTAACAAGCTCGGTAATGGAAAAACAGTCATGAACCTCCATCATGGAGATCTCTTCACGCGGATTCTTGATTCCCGCCTCTTCATATGCTGCCTTGCTCGCCTTTGTGGTGGTGACAAAGTGAGCCCCGTCCCAGTCATCATAGGAAATCTCTGTCCCATTGCTGAGTGCCAGCTGGAGCGCCTTGACCGAAATGATATCTTTCTTGCCCAGGGATTTTGCAATCTCCGGTGTCGTTACAATGGCACATGCTGACCCGTCACTGACTCCGCAACAGTCGAACAGGCCCAGTGGAAATGCGATCATGGGAGAATTCAGGATCTGTTCTTCGCTTACCGGCCTTCTGAGGTGGGCCTTCGGGTTCCTGGCCCCGTTTGCATGGCTCTTTGCCGATATGTGTGCCATGGCCCTTTTTACCTCCTGGATATCGATGCCGTATTTCGCTGCATACCCTGTTGCCAGCAAGGCAAATCCACCT
>DSAD01000115.1 GCA_011372875.1 Deltaproteobacteria bacterium | reverse complement strand
TAGGTATGTTTGGACGAGAGTGTTCAGGGGATAGTAGCTGTCATTGGTGCCGGCTATGAACAGCACAGGAGTTGTCGCATAGTTGAGATAGTTGGAGGGATCATAGAGGGTTGCCCACGCGCATTTTTCCTCTTCGGATAACTTTGTGTAGAGATCACTGCGATTCCATTGATCTATTTCATGGAGATATCCACACCCGTACACGGGAACAGCAGCGGCAAAACGGGTATCGAGGCCGAGCACGGTCATGGTCAAATGCCCGCCGACGCTGATACCGGTGATGCCAGTTCTCGTCTCATCAACCTCCTGAAAGCTCCTGATGAGTGAATGAGCCAGGATGATTTTCGCCACTGCATGGTAATTCCAGTCAGCTGTCAAATATGTTTTTTCAGGCGGCCCGGCATTCACCATGCGGCTCTGATCAGGTCCCTTTCCATCGAGATCCATGGCGATCGCTGCATAGCCACGCTTAGCCCACATCGCCACCCACTGGTGATCTGCACGGCCCCAGCCACCATGAACCAGTACGATTCCGGGAAGATCCTTATCCGTTTCAGGCTTATGAAAATACACTCCAGGCGTAGAATAGTAGGCAAAAACATCAACGAGATTTCCCTTATAGTCAAGCCCCTGGTAGATCAGCGCGTGGACAGGGCTTTGTGTATCGACCCAGCGATACTGTGGTGCTTTAAATAATTCGGATACATCCCAGGGAGTGTCTAGATGGATGGCTGGTAATGATTCCCCAGAGTGCTTATTGGATCTGTCACACGATACAAGGAAAAATGCGAGGCTGCAAAGAGCTATGGAGGCTACAACCCTGAGAAGTTTTACAAGAGTAGATGATAGAATGTTGTCACATGTATTCAAAATTTCTCTCCCGCGTGCAAAGGGTTGTTATTCTCGCATTGACTTATAGCACTTCATGAAGCAGCCGGTCTGTGGGCGATTGCTGACGTTTTTTATAACATGGACGTCAATTCGAGGAAAAACGCCTCGGGCGATCTCTTCATACGCTTCTGGTGATCTCACGTGTCGCCCCCTGTCCGATGTGCAGATCAACCGATCAATCCACGACTGGTCAGGAACGATGGTGGGGTCGGCAGTGAACAGAAATCCATCATCCCGTAAAGCTAGATGGGCTATGTTAAACAGATCGTGTGCTTCTTTATCACTGAGGTGGTGGAGCAGGCCGTCTGCCAACACAATATCGAAGCGCCCTGCATCCTCCAGGTTCATGGTGCTGACCCTCTGGTTGTGGAACGTGGCTCGGTCGCCGTATTTCTTCCTAGCATAGTTGATGTAACCAGTGTTCATGTCATAGCCGACATAGATCGAGCTGAGCGGCATGAATTTGAGAATCTCCGCACACCCACACCCAATGTCGAGAATCCGTTTGTTATCAAGGGGTGGAAGGAAATCCTTCACATACATGCGATACTTGTTGTGCCATCCCATGAGGTATTGGAAGAGTATGTACAGATAGGTATGAGAAAGTAACCCGCGGAGGCCGGAGATGATTTGATCTGGATGCTCTGATGACATTTTGCTCAAGACTGTTACTCTATAATCTTGTCTATTACGTAGGCTTGCCGCTTCCTTACCTGGTCAAGGGTCCTCCAGAGGTATTCACCGATGACCCCGAGCATGAGCATCTGGATGCCCGACAACACGAGGACAATGATCATGAGGGGCGCCCATCCTTGGATAGGAACGGAGCCGAAAATGCGAGCAAGAAAGATTATCAGGGCATACAGAAACCCCAGGAGCGATACAACGAGACCAGCAACTGACATGGCCCTGAGGGGAAAATAAGAGTAGGCCATGACCCCATCGATGAGATACTTCAATTTCTTCCCAAATGTCCACTTTGATTCACCAAACTCTCTTTTCAGCCGTTTATAGGGGATAAATTTAATGTCGTATCCTGACCACAGGATCTGTCCCTGCCAGAATGGGTTTGCTTCTTGTGAGTGCAGGATGACATCTTTTACGTTGCTGCTGATCAGTACAAAGTCAAACCCGCCAAGGGGCATGTTTGAAAAGCTCAGCTTTTTCATAATCCGATAAAAGATCTTTGAAGTCATGGTTCTAACAAAGCCTTCATCTCTCGATTCTCTGTAGCAGACCACGATGTCCTTATGTTCATTGAAAAAATGGTTCAACATTTGATTGATCAATGCTGGTGGATCCTGCAAGTCTGCGGATATGTTGACAATGCATTTTCCACGTGCATGGTTGTATCCAGCCATAATGGCAGCAACCTGCCCAAAGTTTCTCGTAAATTTGATCAGCTTTACATTCTCAGGATCGAGACTTCTGATCTCGAGGAGTTCCTCGAATGATGAATCATATGAGCCGTCATCGATGAAAATGATTTCATAGGATTTGGTGGTGTGTCGTGACACCACTTCATCTGAAAGCTTTTCATAGGTGTTTTTCAAGGTGCCTTGATTGCAATAAACTGGAATGATTATTGAATAATCGACCACGCTGTCTTGAGTCATATCCCACTCACTTCATGGTTTATTTCAAGTAGGTATCGGAGAAGCTTCTCTGTTTTATTACCCGGGCGGGGTTGCCTACTGCAACGGAGTTTGGCCCGATATCATTGACAACCACGCTGCCAGCTCCAATGAGGCTGTGCTCACCAATCTCCACTTTCTCGATGATGGTAGATCCCGCACCGATGATGACTCCGTTGTGAATCTTTGTTGTGCCACATACAACGACACCAGGGGATATGTTGACGAAATCGCCAATAGAGCAATGGTGTTCAATGATTACCCCTGTGTCAATGATGCAGCACATGCCTATGTGTACATTTCCCTGGATGACAGCTCGATGGCTGATGTAGGTTCCGCTTCCAACCGTGCTCTTTGTGCTTACATACGATGTCTCGGCTATGATGGTCAGTAATCGATCAGTGGCAATGTCAATGGCCTTGAATAGCGAGTGCCGAACAGAATTCTCACCTATTGCAATGTGGCAGTATTCTTTGTGAAGATGGTCGGCTTTTTGAAAGAACGAGATGTCACCGAGAACAGGATAGTTGTTGATGACTGTTCCAGGTGTCTCGGTAGAAATGTAGCCCAGAATGGTATGGTTGTTTTTTTCAAGCAGTTCTGTGATGTTCGATGCAAGATTCCCGGCACCGAAAAGGAGAACTGATTTTTTCTGAGGTGCCGTTTTTCGGGTAGTGGTGGAATTTTTCTTCATGAGTGTCTTTTCGTGGTGATCACGCCTTGATTATCTCGCAAATTCTTATCACATCTTCAACATCAAGATCCTCGTAAATTGGCAGGCATAAAATCTGTTTGCTTATCTTTTCTGCAATGGGGAGATTTGGAGGAGATGCTGAAGGGAGACCCCGGTACGTTGGAAATTGACTGATAAGGGGATAAAAATATCTTCTCGCGAAGATGTTGTTCTGTTTTAATTTGTCATACAGGGCGTCTCTTGACAGGGGAAATCGTTGTTCGTCAATGAGAACCGGGAAATAAGAATAGTTGTAGTCCACATTGTCTGTATCGAGGAAGAACGTGAGGCCTGGAACATGCCTCAGGTGCTCTCGATACAGGAAGGTTATTTCCTTGTTTTTTTTCACCACAGTGTCAAAGCGGTCGAGCTGCAACAATCCAAGCGCTGCCTGAAACTCATTCATCTTGGCATTGATGCCGGGGCCGACTACGGTGACCTCATCAGCGAACCCAAAGTTTTTGAGATAATCTATCCTTTTCTTTAATTTTTCGTCGTTTGTTATGATAGCACCCCCCTCCATGGTGTTGAATTTCTTGGTGGCATGGAAACTCAGTATCGAGAGGTCTCCATGGTTCAAGAGTGATCCCCCCTTTACTTTGACACCGAATGCATGGGCAGCATCGTAGAGTACTCGGAGTCCGTATATTTCTGCGATCTGGGCTGTCCTTTCAATATCACAGGGGTGACCGTACACATGGACTGGCAGGATTGCTGTCGTATTGGGGGTTATCAGGGCTTCGATTTTTTCGGGATTCATGTTGAGGGTTTTTTCATCGATATCGCAGAAGACGGGTTTGATCCCATTCCAGTGCAATGCATGTGTCGTTGCGACAAAACTGAAGGGCGTTGTAATTACCTCTCCGGTAATTCGTAATG
>DSAD01000031.1 GCA_011372875.1 Deltaproteobacteria bacterium | reverse complement strand
CCTGTGAAGGGGCGGAAATCAATTTCCATGCCTATGTGATTGTTGCCGCACCGGTGATCGAGTAAGGACAGACCTCTTTGCTGTAAGATATCGAAAAAGATCAGGCCCTGCCCTCCATGGCCTGATCTTTTTTCCATTTTCTCTTTCTGCTTCCAGGCAAATCCCTATCTACTCTTTTCCGGGAAGGTCTCTTGAGACCCAGGCTTCTCAGCAGCCGCGCTCAAGCCCTTCCGCCTTTTTTTTGTGTTCTTCGCCAGGGATGTGTACCGCTGCTGCGAAAGGTCATATGCGGAAAGATTCATACATACAGCTTCCAAAGAACCATCCTCTATTGACCGCTCAGGCACCGCTGTCGTGAACATTCCACATGTCTTCGTCTGTAAAGCACCTCTCGCTCTCATCCGGGCTCATGGCATCCTTTTCCATGTGACGGCGGTCATAGGGCTGGGCCAGGATCTCGTCATAGTACTCATGCTGGATCATGAGGTTCATGATCTGGCTCGTGCCGGTCCAGATCAGCGAAAGTCGTGTATCCCGCAAGGCACGTTCCAGAGGATACACCTCGGTATACCCGATGCCGCCCATTATCTGCATGGCATTGTTGACCACATTCCAGGCCGCTTCCGTGGAGAACCGCTTGGCCTCACTCACGATGCGCCTCATGTTCGGGTAGTTCTCGTCTACGGCACGCGCAGCCATATACGTCAGCCCCCTGGCAGCATCGAGCTGGGTGATGGAGTCTGCAACCAGGAAGTTCACGGCCTGAAATTTCTTCACCAGTCTGCCGAATGCAGCCCGCTTGTTCGAATAGCGAACCGCCAGGTCCAGGGCACCCCATACCCCGAGACACCCTGCAGCAGACGTAAGCCTCTCCGGAATCATCATCTGGTTGAAACACAGGGCACCGCCATGGAGTTCCCCTACAAGGTTCTCTTTGGGCACCTTCACGTCCCTGAACACCAGCCTGCCGGTTCCGCCTCCCCTGCAGCCTAAAAGGCCGTAGTGATACTCGGTCTCCACACCAGGACCCTTTTCAATGATGAGCAGGCTGATCCGCTGATACTTGTGGGCATCGGGTTCGAAATTCGTCCTGCAGTAGACCAGAAAGAAATCAGACCCGTCCGCACCGACCACAAAGCGTTTCTGGCCGTTGACGATGAAATGGTCGCCGTCAAAAACCGCCTTTGTGGTCGCACCGAAGAAATCAGACCCGCCCCTTGGCTCGGTAAGGGCTTCGGCAGCTACCAGCTTGCCTTCGATGTACGGCTGAAGGTATTTTTCCTTCTGCTGTTCAGTCCCGAACTTGTCGAGGGCCTCCCCCACTATGGAGGGCATGACAAAGGCGCAGCCAAGCGCCATGCCAAGGCAGCCAATCTCTTCGGTTGCCGCGACATCGGCAACCCAGCTCATTTCCCTCCCACCGTATTTCTTCGGAAACCGGATACCGCGAAGATTGTGCTCAGCAAGCCTCTCCACAAAATCCCTTGGATAGATGATATCGTCCTTGTCCATTTTCCTCAAGAAATCACTGGTGATCTCCTCGCGCACGAATCTCCTGACATCATCCCGCAGGGATCTTTCTTCAGGGGTAAGCAAGAAATCATACATCGTCCACCTCCTTCCTGGTAGGTATTCTGTCTGATCATTTATTATCCGACACCTTAAAAAATACGGTATCAGTCAAAAGAGTTGCCAGGGAATTATAGTCTTGTCATCCATTTCAGGCAATATATATAAACCAGGATTTTGCAGTTTGATATGATCGAGCAATGCAATAACCATCCCTGTCGGCGTTTTTCAGGCGCAACAACAGGCAGGGGCATGGACTATATTCAAGACATTGTCGCCGCTGAACCGGCCCCTACAGTGGTTGTGAGAGATGCCTTTGGCCGCGACAGCGAATCAAAAAGAGTATTTATTGCAGCTGGTTTGGACTTACTCTCGTTTCCATTCGACGTCCTGCAATGCCTTCAGCCTCAGAGTACCGACGTCATCAGAGGAATAAAGAACATTGAGCAGACATTTCTCTCCGTCGCTGTCGATATAATTGACCGAGTATAGAGTGGAATTGTAAAGGTGTCCCTTCGAAGACTCTATCTTGGTGATCGAACCTTCATAGGCTTCGGAAAACGACCTTTCTATCATTTTCTCAGGCGTAAACTCTATGGAGATCCCCTCAAGGCTTTCTTTCTGTGTTGTCCAGACACCTATAATCTCGGAAGGAGACGTCTTCTGGGCCGTGCACTGCATGCACAGCACCGACATCATGCACACCATCACCACACCGGAATATCTGCCTAACGCATACATGCACATTCCTCCACAACGGCTTGTTCATCACTGATCTTCACCAGTGCGTCGACCACTTCCGGATCAAACTGCCGTCCTGCTTCATTCTTCATCTCTTCCAGCACCCTCCTGAGGCTCATACCGCTGCGGTAAGGCCTATCCGATATCATGGCATCGAAAGCGTCCGCCACACCGAGGATACGCCCACAAATGCTGATTTCATTTCCTGAGATGCCGTCAGGATAACCCTTGCCGTCATATCGCTCATGGTGCTGCAGGACGATGGGAAGAAGGTCCCGGTACGGGGCAATGGGCTCGAGAATCCGCACTCCCTGCTCGGGGTGTTCCTTTATGATCAGGTACTCTTCGCCGGTGAGTCTGCCCTTTTTATCCAGGATCGATCTCGGCGTGGAGATCTTGCCGATATCATGAAGCAGTCCGGCCTTGTTGAGCATTTCGAGTTCCTGACTCGACAGTCCCATAACCTCGCCTATGCGGACTGCCAGATCTGCGACCCTCTCGGAATGTCCGGCTGTCCAGGGGGACTTGGCGTCAACGACCCTGGCAAGGGCTGTAAGGGTTCCCATATTGAGCCTGTTCAGATCATCGAACAGGCTCGCATTGGACAGGGCAACGGCCATCCTGTCGACTATCTGTCTGGAAAGTTCGATTTCTTTCCTGGAATATTTCCTCTCATGCCTGTTGGCCAGGATAATGATCGCACTGACCCTGTTCGCCAGGAGAATAGGCATGACATAATAATGAAACATTCCCTGGTTTGAGATATCCTCGAGGTAAGCGGGAATACGCTGCTCACTGCCCTTGATCATGTGCTCCCTCTGGCTTCTGAGATGCGAAAGCTCTTCCTTGGGAATATGCATGGAACGCACGATCTTGTTTCCGCGATGAATTATGTCCCTGGTATAACTGTGCCACGAGTTGTCCCTGGCCCTCTCGGAAAGACATATGCCTACCGAGTCGCAGGGCAGGATCTCACTGACACGCTCAATGAATGTGTCCACGATATTCTCGGTATCGATGACAGAGAGGATGGCCCGGTCGATATCAGCCATGGTCCCGAGGGTCTTGAACTGGCTGTCGAGGGTTGCCGCCATGGCATTGAACGATTCTGCGAGGTCCTGGAATTCGTCCCCGCTGTCCACTGCCACCCGCGAAGAAAGATCCCCCCCCGCAAGATTGCTGGTCGCCTGTTTGAGACGATGAAGCGGGACCAGGTTCTTGCGTATCTGATTCATGCTCAGCAGGATCACGGCAAAAAAAGCTGTCAAGAAGACCAGCACAAAGGTATATTTAAATGCGCTGATCGGCGCCTGGATGTTTCGCCTGGACTCACTGAGCACCAGCGTCCATGTGGGCGCTTCGAATATGTTCCTGAGATATACCGGGGCACAGCTTGACAGAAACTCCCGGTCTCCATAACCCCACGAAAAACTCTTCGATATGATGGCGCGTGAAGGTATCTGGCTGACGATGACACTGCTGTATGCCTGAGGAAGGGTGGAATAGACAACGCGGCCGTTCTCGACGATGGTTCTTCCTACCTCAAGATCTCCGAAGAACTCTTCCCTGATATTAATGATATATGCGGGCTTGATCTCACCTATCAGGGCAAGGCCGGGCATGATTCTCTGATCGAGGGGTTTTACGACGAATACCGAAGACGACTCATGCTGATTGTGTGCTGAATGGATAAAACCATGTCCTGAACGCAACAGTTCTTTCTGGTCTTCGCTGAATTCAGGCACGGCCCTGCGTTCTCCTACTAAAGGCCTTGAAGGTTCACCCCGATCAGAGACAAGACTCACGGATTCATACCGCTGGAGGAGCGATTCATGCCATATCTCATCTG
>DSAD01000231.1 GCA_011372875.1 Deltaproteobacteria bacterium | reverse complement strand
GGCGAAAAGTCAGACCATACCTTGGAAGAGGTCGGCAAGGACTTT
Organism: Deltaproteobacteria bacterium; assembly: GCA_011372875.1. Lineage (GTDB taxonomy): Bacteria > Desulfobacterota > Desulfomonilia > UBA1062 > UBA1062 > DSAD01. The sequence continues at coordinate 4,198 of DSAD01000231.1, read as the reverse complement.
ACCGTAACAAGGGAGCGCATCCGCCAGATCGAGGCAAAGGCCTTGCGCAAGCTCAGGCATCCGGTGCGCTCGAAGAAGCTGAGGTCATTTATCGATCAGTAGCACAGAGCAGAAATTGAGGAACAGGGTCCCTGACATAAGGTTAAAACCTTTCGGGTTTGGGATTTCGAAAAATAAGCCGCAATCGTAATGCAGGCTGGGATACGCTGACTGGCGGAGATCAGCCTGCCATTACTTTCAATTGTTTTGGTTGCTGAGCAATCCTTTTTACTTGCCATTTAAGCAAATAGCTGGCTATAAATATTACCAGTTAATATATTATCCGGAAATAAATAATACCGGAGGTCAATAATGATAAACAAGCTTAAAGAGATCATTCTGGATTTTCAGGATGTTGAGCTTGAAACTGGTATCACTCGCAGAACAGACGTCTCTTCAGTTCTTGGGAAGGCGACCGTTTGTATTGGTGTACGCCGTTGCGGGAAGTCGACCTTCATGTTTCAGCTCATGCAGCACCTGTTGGATAGCGGTGTGCATCGAGAGAATATTCTCTATCTGAATTTTTTCGATGATCGTTTGCACAACCTGCAACATGAAGGACTAGGAGTCATTCTGGAAGCATATTTTTCTCTCTATCCAGAGAAGAAAATATCTGAAAAGGTCTACTGTTTTTTCGATGAGATACAGGTCGTTCCAGGCTGGGAGCCTTTTGTTGACCGCTTGCTGCGGATGGAAAAATGTGAGGTGTATATCACTGGTTCATCTGCTCAGATGCTGTCTAGGGAGATAGCAACACAGATGCGCGGAAGAGCGCTTTCCTGGGAGATTTTCCCTTTCTCTTTCAGAGAATTCCTCGATTTCAAAGGAATTGATATCGGAGTGAGCCTGTCGACAAAGAAACGCCTTATTGTCAAGAAGGCATTTGAGGAATACTGGGAAACTGGAGGCTTTCCCGAAGTCGCCGGACTAGACCGATTGATGCGAATTAAAACACACCAGGAATATTTTAATGCCATGCTGTTTAGAGATCTTGTCGAACGTCATAATATTTCCCATCCCAAGGCGGTTACCGATCTGGCGCACTGGCTCATGGACAATATCTCATCCCTTTATTCTGTAAATAAACTTACCGGTTATATTAAATCATTCGGGCATAAGGCGCCTAAACAGGCGGTATCCGATTACCTGGCATGGTTCGAAGACGCCTATTTTCTTTTTACCGTACGCATCTTCGACGCCTCCCTGGCCCGAGCCAACACCAATCCGAAAAAAATATATTGCATTGACCATGCTCTGGTAACCTCGATCAGTTCCGGAATTCTGGTAAATTCCGGACATCTGCTCGAGAACCTGGTCTTTACATCACTGCGCAGGATTACGTCAGATATTTTCTATTTCAAGAGTGTAGGCGGCCGCGAAGTGGATTTCATCGCAAAAATGCCGGATCGAAGCCGTATACTGGTTCAGGTTTGTGAACAGATGGCAGATCCGCAAACCCGGAAACGGGAAATACGCTCGCTTGAAGAGGCCATGGCCGAGTTGGAATTGACAACAGGCATTATTGTAACCCGTAGCGAGGAAGAACAAATCCAGGTCGAATCCGGAAAAATCGATGTTATTCCTGCATGGCGATTTTTGTTAAGCCTTCAGGAAAACCAAGACTTGGTGCATCACAGATAAATACCGCCTCGTTTGTCTGTCAATATGGCCTCTCTTATAAGGGTATACGGGATAAAGATAGGAGACATTTATTCGGCCCGATGCCCCTATCGGGCTGTTTTCAGGGAACGGTCCATGAACAGCACATAGTTCCCAGGTTAATAAAAGAATAAAAAAAGGGCCCGCTTTCAAGCGGGCCCTTTTTCAATGTTCATTGATCTGTTGGACTAGAATGTGAACTTGATCTTGTGCTGAACCATCACTAAAGGATCAGGATCATCCCAGGACTCGACAAGAGTGGGATCTGTCTGGAGCTTGTTTGCGCTGCCGCCGTTATAGTCGTAGTTGATCTTTGCATAGCCGGCATCGATGGAATATGCGAGGTTGTCGGTAATTGCATAGGTCACATTGAGGTCGACTTCCATGGCTGTTGCGCCCCTGTAGGGGTTCTCGTATGTTGCGGTCCCTGTTGGAACACCAAAGGCATTGTAGGTATTGTAATCGGAATTTCTCTGGTTGGAGAAGATGTAGCCGAATGACCCGCCGACGGTGAGCTTGTCCACGCCGGTGCTGACGCCTTCTGCATAGAGCTTGAAGAAGGTCATACCGAGAAGGTCTTCTGCTGTGCTGCCCCCGAATGCATACCAGTCACCCAGGATCAGGTTGGCACAGAAGTCGTCCCTGGTATCCAGGCCAACGCCCTGTCCTGTTGCGCCGCCCTTTGAATCCCAGTTTCCGTAGGTGGCGAGAAGGCCGAACTTGCCTGCGTCAAGGGTCTTCCAGACGTTCACATAGGCGCCATATACAACGGCGTTGTTGGCATTATAATAAGCAGAATAAGGAGCATATACTCCACCAAGCGCTGAAAGGAGACCAACCTGCCTCATATCCGTATATTCGATCGGCTTGTAATTCAGCTCGGACTCGAAGGCGAGGCCGTCATCCCCGAGTTTGCCGCTGAGTTCAAGGGAATAATAAATCTGGTTGACGCCGCCGTGGGTTGCGCTCAGGAAAGGCTTGTTATATCCCCTGAGAGCAGTGTTGTCAGCCGCACCTAAATCCGTGTATGTGAGCTCATCACTCTTGTGGACGTAGAAGATAAGGGGCTTGATCCAGATGTCACCGACCTTGGTGACCATGAAGACCGCAAAGTCGTCCCAGTCGTCCTTTTCGGCATTCACTGTGGTAGGGTTGGCTTCGCCGAATTCAGACATCTTCTCCACAAGGGCGCCGAATACACCGATGGAGGTCTTCTTGGTAACCTTTACCCTGTATCGCGGCTGCAGATAGTCGCCGAACGCTGTTCCCCATGTCTGGCCGTCCATGAGACCTGCATCGAGTATGAACCCGTTGTCGAACTTGTGGGTCAGAAATGCTCGCTCTATGGCGATGTTGTCATCGTTGTTCAGGCGGTTGCCATCAGGGTCTCTCCATGTCTCGTCCCTGATGGCGAGTTTGAAGGTCAGGCTCGTGTTGTCGTAAACGACCTTCGGGTACAGGTTGATGTCGCCGTCGTAGTAGGTGAAGCTGACCTTGTCCGGGGTCGCCGCCGGGTTTGCGCCTACAGAATCAATAAACGGCCCGGGGGCAAAATCTGTGTCTGAACCTGCAGCGAACTGGTGCCTGGCAAAGGTGCCCCGTGCATGGAAATCACCGGTCAATTCGAACTTGACCTCGGCATACGCAGCAGTGGCAAACAATACCAGCAATGCGGTAATTAAAAATCTTTTCATCCTAAATCCCTCCCTCTGAAATATTTTATTTTTCTCTTTGCGCCAGGCCCTTAACTGCCTACAACATCATGTAATAACACTGTGATCGGGCCTGTTAATACTATTGACACACATATCCCTCATGAAACTGGTATACAACATGTGTGCCAACAAAAAACACACATAAGATCAAGCATATAAAAGCAAGCCTTTTTTAGTCTGATGTATATAAACAACAAAATCATGGATATGGTTGCAAAAATAATACAGAAAATTAAGTCTAAAGTCCAGAGTTCAGGGTGAGAACCTGGCAAGTATTTCGATTATTGGATTGGAAATATTGATAAAAGAATCGATGTACATTCTGTGCCCAGAGCTTTGGGCCTAGGACTTCGGACTTCGGACCTAGGACCTAGGACTTTGGACCTAGGACTTTGGACTTGGGACTTGGGACTTCGGACCTCTCCTATCGCCTTGACTCTCCTGCCTGCTTTGAAATACAATGAACCGCGATCACATAATGGAGGGGCAATGAATCCGCAGGTATTCAGGGAATATGATATCCGGGGTGTTGTAGGGCGCGACCTGGATGATGACTTCGTAGAGCGGCTTTCCAGGGCAATGGGCGTGTATTGGTCTGAAAAAGGGGTGAAAAGGGTTTCGATCGGCATGGATGCCAGGCTGAGTTCTCCACGTTTCAGGGATATCCTGAAGCACGGTATCACAATGAGCGGCATCGATGTATATGATCTGGGGATGGTTCCCACTCCGGTCATGTACTTCTCTCTGTTCCGGCTCGACCTTGACGGCGGGATTCAGGTGACAGG
>DSAD01000249.1 GCA_011372875.1 Deltaproteobacteria bacterium | reverse complement strand
GCCCTTATCCTTTGAACCAAGTTCCGCCTTCCCGCAGGAAGGTAAATGAATAGTTGTACAGGCCTGTTGTTTTTGTTTGTGTGTCCTCCAGGGTAATATCCACCTCTGCCTGGGCAAAACGTTGTACGTCGGGATAGGTGGTCAAGTCGTGGTTCGGCCTGAGCCCGTAGATTTCCATAACCTCGTATTTCACGATCTTCACGGTGCCGTTTTCCATGTCCGCAAGGAATTCATCATAGTCATGGGTCATGCGGTACTGGGACGAAGGAGCGAGACACTTGAAGACCTTTTCATAATCCCGGTTCATCTCTGCGGCAAAGTATGCCCTGAGTGCTTTTTCAATGCGGGGACGCTCGTAGAGCATCTCGAGTGCATACCTGGGTTTATCAAAGAATAGCAATGTGGCGGAAACAAGGACCATGACCGCTGCCGTTGAAATGATGATGAGTTTAGGACGTATCTTCACATTCATGTCTTATTAAACCTTTTTCACATAGTGTTTGGAGAAGAGTCCGCTGGGTTTGATGGTTAAAACCAGGATAATGACCACGAAGGCCACGATGGGTTTCCAGTGGGGCCATGCATAGCCGAAGAAATTCTCAATGAGCCCCAGGCATATTCCTCCCAGGACCACGCCCGGGATGCTGGTAAGCCCCCCGAGGACTGCCGCGGCAAAGGCCCTCATAAAGGGTTCCATCATATAAGTGGGGTCCAGAACGGAACGGGCAGCGAAGAACATGGCGGCTATGGCGCCTATGAGTGAGCTGATGGCCCACGTAAAGGAAAAGACCCTCTCGACCTTGATACCCATTATCTTGGCTGCGTTCTGATTCTGCTGGGTGGCGCGCATGGCAATACCAAGCTTCGAGTATCTGAAAAACAAGAACAGAAAAAGCATGATAAGGATTGTCAGTACAAAGACCCCCATGGACCATTCGTTGAGTACCAGGCCCGGAAAGACCTCATGGTTCTGGCTCACTGAAAGCGGGAACGCAAAGTTCTTCTGCTCAGCCCCCCATTTCCATCCTGCAAGGCTCATGAGCATCATCTCCGCACCAAGGGTTATAATGATAAGCCCGAGCACTGTAGGGTCTTTAGCAGGACGCAGAAATAGAAATTCTATCACCATGCCGAGGATGATTGCAAAGATCATGGTGATGATAAATGCCATCCAGAACGGGAGGTTGTACTGCACAAGGATGTGATAGGCGACAAAGGTGGCTATCATACCCATCTCCCCCTGTCCGAAGTTGATCACGTCGGAGGTCTTGTATATGATCGCGACTGCAACCCCGAAGAGGCCGTAGCAGGCCCCTATCGCCAATCCTTCTATGATAAGTTGTCCGATCATGATCGCTTTATCCTTCCTCTGTCAGTCATTAGAATGGCCATGTCTTCCAGTACTTCTTTATCCTGATCCATATGCCGAACATTCCGAGAGGCTCGAATATCACAATGAGAACCATAATGAGCCCCAACAACAGTCCGCCGAAATTATCTAGCCCGATGACCGTAAACCATTTCCGGGAAAAGCTTATCAGGAGATCGCCGAATACGGGCAGTTCGCCCATGTTTTTCAGGAAGTCATATTGCAGGTATGTGATGAGAACGGCACCCATTACCGCGCCCAGGATGCTTCCCAGTCCTCCCACCACAACCATGACAAGAAAAACGATGGACAGGATGAGGTTAAAGGAGAAAGGATCGAAAAAGCCCACTATGAAGCCGTAGAGACCCCCGGCAACGCCGGCGTAAAAGGCGCTGATTGCAAAAGAGAGCGTCTTGTACCTGGTGAGGTTCACCCCCATGACCTCTGCCGCGATATCGTCGTCCCGGATAGCTACGAAGGCCCTGCCTATGCGTGTTTTCATGAGGTTTCTGGCGGCGAGAACCATCAAGACGGTTATAACAAGGATCAGATAGTACATCTTGATGTCCGAGTTCAGCACAACGCTCATGCCCAGGGCAGGGATGCCCAGGACCAGGGGTGGAGCATGGATACCCATGCGTCCGCCGAATACATCCCAGGTGCCGATGATATGCATGATGGTGAGCCCGAATCCCAGGGTTGCGATAGCCAGGTAGGGGCCTTCAAGCCGCAGGGCGGGCAGACCGATGATGAATCCGAAAAAGGCCGCGATAAGGCCTGCGATGATCAGCGCCGGGAGAAAAGGAACAGGAAAGTGTGTCATCAGAAGGGCTGTAGCGTAGGCCCCGATAGCGAAGAAGCCGGCGTGCCCGAGCGATATCTGGCCTGTGTAGCCCACCAGGATATTGAGCCCCACCGCAAGGATCACATTCACCAGGACGATATTTAATAGGTAGATATAATAGTTGGGGGTATACAGGGGCAGGGTGAAGGTAAAGACAAGAAAGGCTATGGACCATACGGTAACCGCTATGCTGCCGAAAACCTCGATGTCTTCATAATAGTTTCGCTTCATGTCCATAGGGGTTACCTTCTCAATAAGAATATTTAATGAAGGAACATAGTATAATTAATAAGCCCCGATATGTCCGTGTCAAGCTAACGTATAATAATTACTTGCAATAGATTTGTGAAATCATTTCGCCAGGCCCTTGCATGTTCGTTATCTCATGGAAAACAGAAAGCCCGTGATTCGCAGAAACGATCTCATCGCGGGCACAACAACGGCAAAAGAAATCGGGGTAGTCATCTATCCGGATGCCCAGGGCACCATGATCTGGGGCGAGTTCGATTCTGTGGAAAAGCGAGTTCTCAACCCGTACGGCATATCCGGGGAAGACAGAAGCATTCTCCATCACGAGGTGTTTCCGTTCTGGGCAGAGAGAAACTTCAGGGAGGCTGCCAGAAAGGAATACAACAATCCTCTCGGAGAGAAGATTGACGAACGGTTTGTTGCATACTTTGTGTGGAAGTCGGTTGCTGTCTCGCATACCATACCGGATTTTCCAAGCGTGCTCGAAAAAGGGATAAAAGGTATCACCTCGGGGATTGTAAAGCGTCGCGAGTGCGCTTCTGACCTGGATGAAAAGGATACGCTCAATGCGATGATCATCGCCCTCGAAGGGGTAGAAGCCTATGCAAAGAATCTTGCAGCTCAGGCGCAAAGGCTCTCTGGGAAAAAGAAGGACCCTGCGAGAAAAGAAGAGCTTATACGGCTGAAACAGATATGCGAGAAGGTGCCGGTTCATCCCTTTGAAACCCTGGATGAGGCCGTCAATGCCGTGTGGATCATGTGGGTCGGACTGCACATGGAGAACACCAATACCGGGCTGTCTCTGGGCAGGCTCGACCAGTGGCTGCAGCCCTATTTCCATGATGGTGATCAAGAAGCTGGTTTTCGACGAGGCACGAGTGCCGTTTGGCGCCCTGAAAGACGCCCTGGACGACAACTTTTCCAGCAATCCCGGTCTTCATGCCCTGGTACAGAAAAAGGTCCCCCGTTTCGGGTCAGGCAGCGAGGATGCCTTGAACATGGCAAACGCACTCACGAAGCTCATACACGATCTCTACAGTTCCCGCAGAAACTTCAGGGGAGGCAGGTATACCTCCGGGTTCTGGTCCATGTCCCAGCATGTGGCATATGGCTCTCTCTCCGGTGCACTTCCCTCTGGCAGGCTCAGCTCAAAGGCCTTTACCCCGGGGCTCACGCCGCATCCGGGTGCATCAAAGAGTTTCCTGGACAATATACGAGATGTGGCAAGGCTCGACCCGGTCAATATGGACAACAACATGGCGTTCAACGTAAAGCTCACACCTTCTCCGAGAGACGCGAGTGAGGATATAGTCAATGTCATGCATTCCTATGTAAGAACCTACTTTGACCAGGGAGGCATGCAGATGCAGTTCAACGTAGTAAAATCCGAGACCCTGAAAGATGCCATGGCAAACCCGGAGAACTACAGGAACCTGCTTGTGCGTATATCAGGATACAATGCCTACTTCGTAACCCTGAACACAGACATGCAGATCGAACTTATCGAGAGGACGGAATACGGGATCTGAAAGGTGAAAAAGGGGGAGGGCATGTGCCCACCCCCATGGTTTTAAACTTGCTTAAAGGGGCTGATGATTTTCTACTCGTTCATTGCGTATTCACCGTTGAGGGTGGATACGTAGTTTTCCCAGACCTTGTTGTACTGATCGGGGTTCGGGACAGCCTTGATGAGCATGATCTTTGTGCAGTATTGACGCTGCTCGTCCTTGGAGCTGTGATTGCCGTAGATCTGCAGGGCGAAGCCGGCAAAGTCGCGCACCATGAAATCGAAG
>DSAD01000036.1 GCA_011372875.1 Deltaproteobacteria bacterium | reverse complement strand
TTTTGCCGCAGGCATATGAATTGTCTGTGGGCATAAATAATTTATCTCATTGACAAAAGAAGAAATTGTCTCTATTTAAATTGAACATTCAGTTAATAAGGACTGTTCAAGGATTATATATGGCATCCAGGAAAAACGCAGAATTGAGAAAGCCGGAGATCCTGAAAAACTTTTATGAGACTATTGTCGAGCAGGGGATTGAAGGGGCATCCATCGGCAGGATTGCCAAGCGGATGAATATCCACCCCAGCCTGATCATGCATTATTTTTCCACCAAGGAAAATATGATAATCGAACTGGTTGATTATATCATAAATAAATACTGGTTATTACTCAAGAATATACAGGTGGGACATGCAGATCCGCATGCCAGGCTTCATGAACTCATGGATGTCCTGTGGGGTGATGAGTGGTACAGGGCGACCGACATATCAGCTGATTTTTCCGTTATTGCAATAAGTTTTCACAACTCAGAGGTGTCGAAACGTCTTAAGCATCTGTATTCGGGATTCAAGAGATATTTATCTGACGAATTCAAGTCTTTTATGGATGCCGGGATTATCAGTGTGCAGGACCCTGTGCATACGGCCGAAATCATTATGTCCATGCTGGAAGGTTACCGGCATTTCAATAATTTTTTTGTAGACAACGCCCGTGCCGAACAATACCGTCAGGATATGAAGCGCTCAGCGCTTACCCTGCTGCAGCACGGCCTCGATGATCATGCATGAGCGTAAAACAGATGTTGGTATTCAATAAAAACATTAAGCGAGGGTGCGATTATGAAACTTGGTAATCTCTTTTCACCGATAGAAATCAGCAGCATGAAATTGAAGAACCGCGCAGTCATGCCGCCCATGGGAACGGGCTATGGGAACGCAGACAATACACCAAGCGAGAGGCTCATAACATATCTTTCCAGGCGGGCTCGAGGCGGAACAGGACTGATTATTACCGAGATATGTGCGGTGGACCCCCGCGGGAAGGGTTTTCCAAATGAACTCGGAGGCTGGAGCGATGAATTTATCCCGTCTCTGGCAAAGATACCCGAGGCCATCCACCGTGAGGGTTCAATGGCTGCCATACAGCTTCATCATGCCGGAAGAGAGACATTCGCCAGTGCGACAGGGGCTATCCCCGAGGCGCCCTCTGCCATACCCAGCGTGATATTGAATCAGCCCTGCGAGGAGATGAGCCTTGCGCGTATTGCTTCAGTGATCGATGCCTTTGGAAAGGCTGCCCTTAGAATGAAAAAGGCAGGTTTTGACGCTGTAGAAATCCATGGTGCGCATGGGTATCTCCTGACCCAGTTCCTTTCTCCATTTTCCAATCACAGGACAGACAGATACGGTGGTTCTGACGAAAACCGGTCGCGGTTTGTGCTTGAGGTCATCGAGGCTGTCCGCTCTGAAGTCGGGTCTGGATTCCCGGTGATTATACGGGTGTCTGCAGACGAGCTCATCCGCGGCGGCTATGATCTGGAATTCATGAAATGGCTTGCCCCCCAGCTTGTATCTGCAGGGGTGGATGCAATCCATGCCTCTGTGGGTGTTTATTCCACTCCGGGAAACTTAAGCATCGCGTCCATGGACACAGATCCGGCATTCAATCTGTTTCGTGCACGTGCTATTAAAGATGCCGCAGGCGTGCCGGTGATAGCAGTCGGCCGTATCAACGATCCGATAATTGCAGATAAAGCCATTGCCGACGGAGATGCAGATCTTGTCTCGTTCGGAAGACAGCATCTGACGGATCCGGATTTTATCAACAAGGCAAGAGATGGAAAGTTCGAAGATATCAGGTGGTGTGTGGCCTGCAATCAGGGCTGTATCGAGCGGCTGAGCTTTGAGATGAAATCAGCGACATGCACCTTCAATCCTGAATGCGGCAGGGAGTATATCGGACTGCAAAAGACTCAAACGCCTAAAAAGATATGGGTTATTGGTGCCGGCCCTGCAGGCCTCTCTGCTGCTATGTATGCCGCTCAACGGGGTTATGATGTCGAGGTTTTCGAAAAAGAGTCCGTGCCTGGCGGTCAAATACAATCGGCGAGCAAACCGCCTCATAAAAACACCTTTATGGACTGGGTAGACTGGTCTTTGAGGCAGTTGAAGAAGCAGGACGTGAAGATTCACTACGAGCAGGAGATTACTGCAAAGAAACTGCAGGACAACCCTCCGGATGCAGTTATCCTTGCATCCGGTGCATATCCGGTTTCTGCGCCTATCGAGGGCATTGACGGCGATAATGTATTCGATGCCCGCGACGTTCTAGAAGGTAAGGCAGAGCTTTGCAGCCCTGCCGTAATCCTTGGCGCCGGCTACGTTGGCATGGAGACCGCTGATTTTCTCATTGCCCGCGGCATAGATGTCGCCGTTATTGAGATGCTTGCATATCCGCCGGTAGCGAAAATCGCTGCGCACGGCTACTGGCTGCATAAGAGGATCAGGCAGGCAGGCGGCAGGATGATGTTCGGCGCCACGGTAAACAGCATAGAAAACACAGAGGTTCATTACACGCAGAACAACGAACAAAGGACAGAGCCGGCTGCCATGGTGATAACGGCAATGGGAGCACGTTCCGATAATTTCCTGGAAGAGTTTCTCAAGGATCTCGGCATACCTTACCGGACAGTGGGCGATGCCAGGAGCCCCAGGCGACTTTTCGAAGCGATACACGAAGGATACAGGGCGGCCAGCGAGATCTGATGAGATTGATGATATATTCGTGGATCTGAAAAGAAGGGGGTAGATCATGTCTCATGCTGAGATCGACGGGGGCCGCGAGGGACGCAAGGTTACCTGGGTTGGTGTGCTCGCCAACGCCGTGCTCATTGTCATGAAATTCATTGCCGGTGTTATGGGGAACAGCCAGGCCCTCATTGCAGACGCGGTGCATTCGGTTTCAGACTTTTTCACCGATGCAGTAGTGCTTGTCGGGCTCAGGTTCGGGAGAAAACCGCCGGATGCAGACCATCACTTCGGTCATGCGAGGATCGAGACCATGGCCTCTGCTGTAGTGGGCATCTCACTCATTGGAGTGGCCTTCTACCTGGGCTATCGTGCTGCACACAATGTCTATATGCATGTCGAAAACCACCCCACATGGCTTGCCCTTGCCGGGGCAGCCCTGTCCATCGCAGTAAAGGAGGCCCTCTATGAGTACACCGTAATCGTGGGGAAACGGATAAAGAGCCAGGCGGTCATTGCCAATGCCTGGCACCACCGCTCAGATGCATTCTCTTCAGTAGCGGTCTTCATTGGGGTTGGGGGTGCATTGATCAAACCTGGATGGCATATCCTCGATTCGTATGCAGCACTGCTCATCTCGTTCTTTATCGCAAAGGTAGGCGCGGACATACTCTGGGGTGCACTTCGCGAGATGGCTGATACTGCACCGCGTCAGGAAATACTTGATAAAATCGGGGTATGTGTCAGGGATGTATCCGGCATACAGGAAATGCACGATCTGAAGGTTCGAAGTATCGGGGGTATCTACTACATACAGTTACATATCGTAGTAGACAGGAACATGAGCGTTGCGCAGAGCCACCAGATTCTGAATGAGGCGAGGGAATGCCTCCACCGGAACATGAATAACATTGGAGAGATTATCGTCCATGTTGATCCTTCTGAATGAGAAGGCAACGACTTTGACAGATGGGAATCTTCTGCCGTTATATTCATCGTGACACGGGGGCCACGGTTACTGTTTTTTCAGGGTATAGCTCAGCTTCAATGATTTTTCGTAGATTTTCTTGTGATCAAGCGAGTCTGATAGAAAGTAATCTTCGAGTATAAGGGTTTTATTTACAGGTTTGAACCCTTGTTTTGTTATTTTGATCTCGATTTCGGTCTCGCCGAGGAACCCTGTTTCTCTTGTCTCGAAGAATGAACTTCCGCCATCGGGCATGGGCAGTTTCCTCTTCTCTCCCTTAATATACCGGGTTGATTCATAGACAAAAGAGCACGGGGTGGTGCCTTTTGAAACACCGTCTATAAAAACTTCGGCCTCATCAGGAAGAGATTCGACAGAGATATGTAATTTCAGATAACAGTGTCCGCGGAATTCATACCATGGTATCCACTTGTATTCGTCAGGGGCTGTACAACCGGCAGCTGTAAGCACAAGCATTATGACAGCAAAATAAATACATCTCCTGTTCATACTATCTCTCTTATATATTGTTCTGAGGAGCTGCATATAACCACAAGTCTCAGCTGATAAACCGATCTTCCTCGATATTTTTATAATCAAGTATATAT
>DSAD01000030.1 GCA_011372875.1 Deltaproteobacteria bacterium | reverse complement strand
AGAGATATGTGTGATGCCCGTGGTCTCGGTGAGGCCGTAACCCTCTCTGATCGGGATGCCGATGCTCTGGAAGAACTTGAGCACATCGTGAGAGATGGGGGCTGCACCGGAAAAGCCCAACCGTACCCGGTCAAAGCCCAGGCGCTCCTTGAGCTTCCAGAACACGCAGAAATATGCCAGATGATGTGCCAGGCTCAGCAGTACGGACGGATTCTTCTTTGCCAGCAGGCAATCATTGTAACGGGTGCCTATCTTGAAAGCCAGTGAGTAGATCGTTCGTTTGAGCCAGGTGGCGTCCATCATCTTGAGTACGATCCCGGAGTGATACTTTTCCCATATCCTGGGCACTGAGTGAAAGAGGGTAGGAGAGATTTCCTTCAGGTCGTTCATGACCGTGTCGGTATTCTCGGTAAAGTTTACTATGTGGCCCACCCTGAGATGCATCATCAGGTCGAAGATCTGTTCGTAGACGTGGTTCAGGGGGAGAAACGAGATTGTCTCGTCATCCATCATGGTCTGCGTGATCTTCTGGGTCTGCCTTGCGATCCACTGATAGTTCCGGTGTGCGATCATGGCCCCTTTGGGAGGCCCTGTCGTGCCCGAGGTGTAGATGATCGATGCTGTCTCGTCGGATGTGCCCTCATCTACCAGAGAATCAAAGAGCGCCGGACTTTCTGCCTCTGAGTCGCGTCCGATGGAAAGGAGGTCGGCAAAGCTCATGACCATCTCGTCCTCGAAGTCTCTGAGTCCCTCCATGTCCCATACTACTATCTTTCTAAGGTCAGGGGTCCTTTCCCGGAAAGCAAGTGCCTTGTCGCACTGCTCCTCATCTTCGCATATATATATCACTGCGCCTGAGTGCCCGACCACGTACTCGCATTCGGCTATCGGATTGGTAGTGTAGATCCCTACAAAGATTCCCCCCAGCGACATGGTGCCCAACGCGCAAAATAGCCATTCGGGCTTGTTCTCCCCGATGATGGCGACATGGTCGCCCCGTCTTACCCCAAGTGCGTGGAGACCCAGTGCGACATGCCTGACGTTTTGTGCATACTCGCTCCAGGTGATGTCATGCCAGATTCCAAAATCCTTCTTGCGCATGGCCACCCGCTTGGGCTGCAGCGATGCGATTACCCGCAAAGCCTGAGGCAGGGTTTGCGTTTTATCGGTTGCCCGTTCGATCATTTCCGTGCTTTGCTGCATGTTCGGCCGCCTCTCTTACCGGAACCTGACCTTGCGCCGGTAACGTTTGTAGCCCTTAACCGATTCCTCTGTTGATATTCCGAGGTAGAACTCCTTTACGTCCTCATCTTCCTTAAGCACCTCGGGCTTGTCCGCCCGTACGATACGCCCGTTTTCCATCAGGTATGCATAGTGTGAATATTTGAGCGCCATGTTCACGTTCTGCTCGACTAAAAGTATTGTCACCCCGTCTGCATTGATCTGCTTGATGATCGAGAAGATCTCCTTGGTCAACAGCGGCGACAGACCCAGAGAGGGTTCATCGAGCATGAGCAGTTTGGGCCTGCTCATCAGGGAGCGGGCTATGGCGAGCATCTGCTGTTCGCCCCCGCTGAGGTGTCCGGCCTGCTGGTTTCTCCTCTGGCTCAGGATGGGGAACTGTCTGAAATGCGCCTCTATGTCATCTTTGATCCCTTTTGTATCTCTTCTGGTGTAGGCCCCCATGAGGATGTTTTCCATGACGCTGAGCTCAGGAAATACCTCCCGGCCCTCGGGAACATAGCTGATGCCCATCCTCACGATCTCTTCAGTGTCGAGCCTGTCTATCCTTTTGCCCATGAACTCTATCGTGCCTTTTTCAGGCTGATCATCGTCGAGAAGGCGCATGATGGTCTTGAGTGTTGTGCTCTTGCCGGCCCCGTTGCTGCCCAGCAAGGCCACGATATCACCCTGCCTGACCTCGAACGATATTCCGTGCAATGCCCTGATCAGGTCATACCATGTCTCGCAGTTCTTGATTGTGAGCATCAGTCGTTATCCTCCCCGAGATATGCCGCGATTACATCCGGGTGCTTCTGGACCTCAAGGGGCGTGCCCTCGGTGATCTTCTTTCCCTGGTTCACTGCAAGGATCCGGTCGGATATGCCCATGACCATGTTCATGTCGTGCTCGATAAGAAGGATCGATACCTTGTAGTCTGCCTGGATATCCTTGATCCATAACCTCAGGTCATCTTTTTCCTCGGTGTTCATCCCGGCGGAAGGCTCATCGAGCAGCAGGATCTTTGGTTCGAGCGCAAGGGCCCGTGCCAGCTCCACAAGCTTGCGCTTTCCATAGGGGAGGCTGGAGACAAACTGGTCACGCACCGACTGCAGGTCGAGAAAATCAATGATATGTTCAACCACCTCCCTGTGCTGTATTTCCTCCCTTGCGCATCTTGATCCTGGCCCCCACATGAACACAGAGCTCAAAATCCCGCTCTTCATCCTGATATGGCGGCCCAGCATGATGTTGTCCATGACAGAGGCATTGCCGAAGAGCTGGATGTTCTGAAAGGTCCGGGCTATTCCTTTGCGTGCAATCTTGTCCGGGGAGAGACCGGTAAGGCTTTCGTTGTCCAGCAATACTCGCCCGGAATCAGGCTTGTATATACCGCTGATCATGTTGAATATGGTTGTCTTTCCGCTCCCGTTGGGGCCGATGATGGAAAAGATCGAGTTGGGCTCCACCTCGAACATTGCCCCGTCCACCGCGCGTATCCCACCGAAGCTGATGCTCAGATCCTCTACTTTAAAATATGCCATCGCTCAGCGCCCCTTGTCCCAGATACTGTCTGTAACTGTAATTGCTGCAGTTAATATGGATCTTCTTGATTGCGGATCAACATATTCTTCCTGCTATTTTTTCCAGGCCGCCAGTTCGTTGGGGGTCCAGTCCTGCAGCAGGATGTATGAGCCTCCGGGCCCGCATTTCTGTATCTGGACAGAATCCGTTCCCTGGTGAATATCCTTGGTCCAGGTGACCTTCGGCCCGATGGTCTGGTGGTCTGTAATGGAATTGAGCTGATCCAGGCATGCCTGGGTACTCAGCTTCGGGCCCACGCGCTGGAGCGCTTCAACCAGAGGATCGGCAAAGACGATTCCTGCAAGATAGAAGGTCCCCCAACGCTCATCGGGATGTGTCTTCTTCGCATAGTCGCGGTACTTGTTCAGTAGAGGGTGGTCGGTATCCGGCGGCATCCCGAAGGCCCCGGTGATGACCCCTTCCCATAGCCCTCCGGTGATCGCGTACATCAGGCCGAAGTCCGAAAGGGTGTCGGAAGATACCCACTGGGGTTTATAGTCGATAGTGGCACAGGTCTTCAGCGCGATCGTCGCAACTGTCGGGTTGACGAACATGATGACCACTTCCGCACCCGAGTTCTTGAACTTCAGCATCTGAGATGAGAGATCCTTTTCCCCCGGTTCCACAGGTATTTCTATGTCGAGAGCTCTGTTATACGTGGCAAGACGCTTCTTGGCCCCTGAAAGCCCGTCTTTGCCGTACTGGTCGTTCTGGAAGAAAAATCCTATCTTCTTCGGCTTGAGTTCCTCTACCACGTATTTTGTCAGGATGCTTCCCTCGTCTTCATACAGGGGATATACCGCGTAGAGATACGGATTTGTGGGGAAGACGAACTCTCGGATGGCGGCAGACGGCCCTACCCAGATGACCTTTTTTTCCTTGAGATAATCCATGACCGCCAGGCCGCAGGCACCACCTACACCGCCTACGAAGGCAAAGACCCCCCGGCGTTCTACAAGGTCTTTTACCCCGGCAACGGTCTGTGCCGGATTGTACTGGTCATCCCTGATGAAGTACTTGATCTTTCTTCCATGGATACCGCCTTCTTCATTGACCACATCGAAAAGGAGCCCGCTTCCCCTGGCCACAGATCCCCATGGCGCGGCAGGCCCTGTCTGGGGACCCCACTGCCCGATCCTGATTTCTTTTTTATCGAAGCCTTTTTCCGCTGCAGAAACTGTCATTGACAGCGCAAGCAGCGAACACATGAGAATAACCACTACGAACAGATATCTCTTCATCGATCCTTTCCTCCTGCCTCCCCCCTTGAAACAGGGGTTTTTGCCGAACCACGTTATAATCAGGCCCGGGTTACATTTTCTGCTGCTATTTCTTGAGAAATCGCCCTTATCCTTTGAACCAAGTTCCGCCTTCCCGCAGGAAGGTAAATGAATAGTTGTACAGGCCTGTTGTTTTTGTTTGTGTGTCCTCCAGGGTAATATCCACCTCTGCCTGGGCAAAACGTT
>DSAD01000287.1 GCA_011372875.1 Deltaproteobacteria bacterium | reverse complement strand
GATCATAAGTGCCGCGATTGCCTGGAAGGCCAATGCGGTTCATCCGGGGTACGGTTTTTTGTCCGAGAACCCAAGCCTTGCAGCTGTATGCGAGGAAAAGGGCATTGCCTTCATTGGGCCTGCGAGCGCGACACTTCGCACTATCGGCAACAAGTCCCGTACAAAGGAGGTGGCCAAGTCTCTCGGAATACCTACCATACCGGGTTCCTATGGCGTTGTAGAAAATATTGATCAGACCATTGTCATGACAAAGGAACTTGGCTTTCCCGTGATATTGAAATCACTTTACGGCGGCGGCGGAAGGGGAATGAAGGTTGCCTATACCGAGGATCAGCTCCGGTCACACTTTGCCAGCGTAAGCAGTGAAGCCAATGCCGCATTTGGTCGAAACGAGGTCTATGTCGAACATTATATCACTTCCCCCAGGCATTTCGAAGTCCAGGT
Source organism: Deltaproteobacteria bacterium (assembly GCA_011372875.1). Lineage (GTDB taxonomy): Bacteria > Desulfobacterota > Desulfomonilia > UBA1062 > UBA1062 > DSAD01. The sequence goes on along the minus strand of DSAD01000287.1, from coordinate 3,939 downwards.
GCTTTCTGATGAATACGGTGGCATCCAGGTGCTGAGTGACAGGGAATGCTCGATCCAGAGGCGTCATCAGAAGATCATTGAAGAGGCCCCCATACCTAATATCGAGGATAATGTCCGGGATAATCTCTGGAAATGGTCAAAGATGATCATTCAGGCAATAGGATTCCGAGGGCTTGGAACAGTGGAATTCCTGATGAATCAGAAAGGCGCAACGTACTTTCTGGAAATAAACGGAAGACTGCAGGTCGAACATCCGGTTACCGAGATGGTTACGGGTATCGATATGATCAGGGAACAGATCATGATCGCTGCAGGAGCACCCCTTGAAAGGTCAAATACGAACATTGTTGGCCATGCCATCGAATGCAGGCTCAATGCGGAGAATCCTGCAAAAAATTTCATGCCGACTACCGGTACCATCAATACACTGCGTTTGCCTGGAGGACCTGGAACGAGGGTAGATACACATATCTTCCCCGGATGCAGCATAAGCTCATTCTATGATCCTCTGCTCGTAAAGCTCATTGCTCATCACAATACGCGTGCCAGTGCACTGAAGCGAATGACGAGGATGCTTGAAGAAACGACCATTGACGGCATAATTACAAACAAGGATCTTCTTGGCAGGCTCTTAAAGAATGATCAGTTCCTTTCCGGTAATGGCGATACATCGCTTGTCACACAACTGTTGGGCAGATAGAACAATACGGATTTATCTCATCAGAGTCTTCCATTCATGATATTGAATTCGGAGATATCTGATTATATCCATTTATAAGATATCTTTTCCACAAGGGTAATCTGTCGTGAAATGCAGGTTTGTCGGAGAGAGCTTGCGCCTGATTGTGGCAGGGTTGAGCCTTTCTTATGAAGAAAACATCTTTGTGATCTCATCTGCTGTGAATTCAGGCAGCGGATCCATTCTCCCTTCATGAACCAGGATCATCTCTTTAGCATGTGTGATCTTTCCTATTATGGAACCGGGGATGCCGTTTTTCTTCCAGGCGCTGAGGATCTTTCCAGCAAAACCCTCTTTGCAGCAGACCACAAGGGAACCTGATGCAAGAACACCCAGCGGATCTATTGCTAAGCGAGGGAGGATCTCTTGTGCAAGATTGAGTATGGGTATGGATTCCATCTTCACGGTAATGCCATATCCGCATGCGGCTGCAATCTCATGCAGCCCGGTAGCCAGGCCCCCCTCGGTAGGATCATGCATGGCGGTCACTCCACCCTGAGCAAGGGCTATCTGTGCATCCTTCAATACGCTTATGCCCGGGTCGTAGATGAGATTGCGGGCCTTTTCCAGGGATTTTGAGTCAAGGCCGAGCTTGTCGGCTTTCTCCTGTGCCATGACAGCGATGCCCTCAATGGGGATGCTTTTGGTAAGGAGGACGAGATCGCCCGGGCCTGCCCCTGATGTACGGATGACAGTGTCCCCGGCAAGGGTTCCTATCATGAAGCCTATTGCAATGGGTCTGTTTATTCCATATGTTATCTCGGTATGGCCACCCACGAGCGTTATATTATATGATGTGCATGCCTTTTGCAGATCGGAAAAGAGTTTTTCCACCGACGCCCTTGAGGTTTTGCCTTCAGGCAGGAGAAAGGTTGCCAGCAGATATTTCGGGATACCGCCCATGCATGCGATATCATTGACGTTGATGGTGACAAGATACCAGGCCAACTTGTCACTGGCAAAGGTGATGGGGTCGGTCTTGAAAAGCAGAATCTGGTCTGCAAACCTGATGGCAGTTGCATCTTCGCCGAGGGCCGGGCCTACCAGGATGTTCGGGTCATCAAGCGGAATCTCTCCGAGCAGCCGGGCAAGGAGGTCGGCAGGGAGTTTTCCCGCCGGGATAATTCTCTCATCCATTGTCCTTGCTCTCTATATACGCGTAAGCGCTGTGGTTGTGGATGCTTTCGTAGTTTTCGGCCTCAACCGAGTACCAGGAGAATTCATCGCGTTCATTGAGCAGGGATGCCGCTTGACGCACGACATCTTCGACAAACATGGGGTTGTTGTATGCCTGTTCGGTAATGAATTTCTCATCAGGACGTTTGAGTATGGGATATACCTGGCTGGAGGAGCAGGATTCGATGAGATCGATGAGATCCTCTAACCAGAAGAATTTTTCATAGCGTACCACTACCGATACAAGACCCCGCTGATTGTGGGCACCATAATCGCTGATCTCTTTCGAACAGGGGCACAGTGTCTGAATCGGAACGTTTACACCGACCTTGAATTGCCTCAATCGTCCCACCATGCCGAGCAGGCAGCAGTTATATTCCATGAGGCCCACAGCGCCGCTTACCGGGGCCTTCTTCTCTATAAAGTAGGGGAAATAGATCTCCATATGGGCGCTCTCGGCTTCGAGTGTTGTCTTTATATCGTTCAGGATGTGTTCAAAGTTCTTTATGTGGATCTCTTCCTTGTATTCATTGAGCACCTCGATGAAACGGCTCATATGGGTACCCTTGAATTCTCTTGGAAGGTCCACGTAGAGATTGATGGAAGCCACGGTGTTTTGTGTCCCTTTTTTCCTGTCAGATACGATAATGGGATAGGAGATGCCTTTCACCCCGACCTTTTCAATGTAGAGCGGGTTGTCGGGCCTCTGTTTCTGTACGTCCTTCATGGCTGTTACCTCGGATTCGAGTATGATACGCTGCAGGAATCATTTTCCCATACGATCACTTCTTTGAGACTCACCGGAGATTGAATCCTGGGAAAAAGCGAAGTGAAGATATGGCAGGCGATATTCTCCGCAGAAGGATTTATTGTTTCAAACGCAGGCAGTTCATTGAGATACTGATGGTCCAGTGTAGAGAGTACCTCTTTGAGAAGGTTTTTCAGGTCCCTGAAATCCATCACAATACCCATGGAGTCTATCTCTGTGGACTGCACAATTGCTTCGACCTTGTAGTTATGGCCGTGGAGTCTTTCGCAGTCTCCTTCATACCCGCGAAGCCGGTGAGCTGAACTGAATGAATCCCTTACCCGTGCCGTAAACATGGTTCCTTTCATAATACACAATCATGACTATTGGCAATATCGGAATCAATGGGCATATATGATAGAACTGGGAAAGGCCTTAAACAAACCCATAAAAGTATCGAATTATACTAATACTATGGACTTTTATTACATATCCTATATCCAGGGCATCATCAACCGTGATGTGTATAACAATGCCTTGTCATCAGATCTGTTTTGATATATCACCTTTGTCATGAATTCAGACAGGAAAGAGGCAATAGGCATTCCATGCCGAGTATAGAATTCTTAGACACACACATTCTCCGGCAGCTTGCAGGAGACAGCTGCGCGCATCTGAAGATCATTGAAGATTCGATCGGGGTGAGGTGCTCGTTAAAGGGTAATACCATCGATCTTCAGGGAGAGAACTTTGACATAGAACTTGCACGGCATGCCTTGACGGATCTGTACAAACTCATCAAAGACGGGTTTCCTCTTTACCCCGACGATGTATGGTATGCAGTACGGATGCTTGCCAAGGATCGTAATGTCAATCTTGAAGATGTATTCAAGGACAGTATCTATATATCTTCCACCAAAAAGGTGATTGTTCCCAAGAGCCTTCAGCAGAAGCGTTATGTCGATGCCATGAGGGTAAAAGACATATTGTTCGGCATAGGGCCTGCCGGAACAGGCAAGACATATCTTGCCCTTGCCATGGCAGTTTCGTATCTGCTGAAGAAAAAGGTGGAAAGAATAATCCTGACCAGGCCTGCAGTTGAAGCGGGGGAACGGCTGGGATTTCTTCCCGGAGATCTTCAGGAAAAGGTCAATCCCTATCTCCGGCCGCTCTATGATGCCCTGTATGACATGCTGGAATACGACCATGTGTTAAGGATGATAAGTCGAGACCAGATTGAGATAGCCCCGCTTGCCTTTATGCGGGGGCGTACACT
>DSAD01000234.1 GCA_011372875.1 Deltaproteobacteria bacterium | reverse complement strand
TTCCTCGGTAGCTCAATCGGCAGAGCGGGTGGCTGTTAACCACTAGGTTGGGGGTTCAAGTCCCTCCCGGGGAGCCAAAATTCTCAATGTCATATCATGTAGATGTACTCAGGTCGGAATCAACAGGCAGGGCATGAGTCGGTCACGCAGTCAATCTTTAGGTTCAAACAAATCTGAATGATGATCAAGGCAAGGTATTATCTCAAATGTAGGTGAGGAATCTGTCGTGCTGCTCAAGTCTGCCTGTCAGTGCCTGCTGCATCTTGTCCTTTATTGCCTCTGTTATGGGTCCTGGACATTTGAAGAAACAGTCTTCGATGTTTTTTATCGGCTGAACAGGGTTGAGTGTTCCTGAAAAGAACGCCTCGTCGTATTGGTGAAGATCCTGAGGCAGGATATGGGTCTCATTGTCAGGATACCCCATTTCTTCAAGTACCTGCATGATAAATCTTCCGGTAATACCGGGCAGTACATTCTCCTTTGTGGGGGTGAACACATTCGAGCCCTTTACAAAAAAGATATTCGAGGTTGCACCTTCGGCCACATATCCGCTGGTATCCAGCATAAGCACCTCATCGAAACCTTTTTGTCTGATCTCGGTCTTGGCCAGATAACTGTTAACATAGTTGCCGACTATCTTTGCGTGTACAGGTGCTGTCTGCGGGTGCAGCTTTCTATACTGAGAGATTCCTGTTGATACGGGTTTGTATCCATCTGCCGGAGAAATACCCAGGTGGGCGAAATCAAGGCAGAAGATCGCAATGGAAAGTTTGTTGGTCGATGCGGTCGTGCCCAGTTCAATACCAGGATAGTAGGCGTAGAATTTGGCCAGGCCGTTTGTGACGGAATTGATCCGTGCCGTCGAAGCAAGGGCACGTCTGAGCTCTTCTTTTGTTATATCAAGGTTCATGTAGGTGCTTTGAGCACTATAGAAGAATCTGTTCATATGTTCATCGAGGCAGAAGAACGCAGGACCCTTGTTCGTCTGTGTGATCGCCATGACCTCAAAGACCGCCGATGCCCTGCTGAAGCTGTGTGAGAGAAGCGGGACCTTGGCTTGTGTACAGTCGATCAGAGCCCCGTCAATCCATGCCTTGATATTAAACTGCATGACGCTTATCCCTATACGTGCTTGCATTCCATGTCAAGAGTTCAAGCCTCTGGAATATTAAATATACCGGTTCTCAGTATAGTGACATCGGCAAAGGCATTTGCAAGAGCCTGGGAGGTGGCAGTGTGAATGTGCCATCCATACGCGGAAGGGCCTAATATCGATGTTTGTGTTCATGTTTGCTTGACAAACGTACAGCTATGAAATAGTAGCATTTGCTATTATGGAAAAGATATCAAGAATTGAGGATATTAAAATAATCCCTGATATCATAGGGGAGGCCGGGCTGGAGAAGGATGTCTCTGTAGTGCCCGGCGTGATTGATAATATCTTGAGCAATGAAGATCTGAAAATTGAGAATCCGTTTTCCATCCATTATGTTGTGGAAAGGGAAAAGGATTCGGAAAAGATTCGTGCAGAGGTTGATATGAAAGGAGAGATCGAGACCTTTTGTTCGAGGTGTCTCGGCCCCATGAAGTATATGGTTGTTCTTGATCTCAGAACAGATTATCTTCCTGCATCACCCGAGATGTCCGAACACCTTGAGGAAGAAAGGATCAGCAGCGAGACGGGATACTATAGAAAGAGCATTCACCTGGGAGAATATATCGTTTCTGAGCTGGTCTTGTCTTTGCCTATGCGATATATATGTTCTCCGGATTGCAAAGGGCTTTGTCCCCATTGCGGGGTGAATCTCAATACAGAGAGCTGTACGTGCGAGAAGGCAGCTGATCCCAGATTGCAGAAATTATCCGCGTTAAAGGAAAAAATCAGGAGGTAGTGAAAAGATGCCTGTACCAAAGAGAAGACACTCCAGTACCAGGAGAGACAAGAGAAGGGCGCATGATGCCATAAGCGAACCTGCGGTATCCTATTGTGCAAATTGCCAGGAGCCCAAGGCTCCCCACAAGATATGCCCCAGCTGCGGGTATTACAAGGGCAGAGAGGTGATCAAAGTATCTGAATCATAAATGATGCCATATTGCCTGATATTTCCTGGTCAGGGTACCCAGTTTGTCGGAATGGCTCATGAATTGAAACTCGAGGGTACAGTAGATCGGAAACTCATTGATCTGATGGAAAAAGGTCCCGAGCATGAACTGGGACGTACCATATATGCGCAGCAAGCCATATTTGCTGTGAGCTTTGCTTTGTGGGCCGGAAGCGGCCTTGGTCTGCCAGCTATGGTTATGGGTCACAGCCTTGGCGAATATATGGCATTGACAGTGGCAGGTTCTCTAAGAGTAAGAGACGCCATGGACCTGGTAAAAAACAGGGCTGCCTTTATGGAGCATGCCATGCCCGAAGGAACAGGAGGTATGGCCGCGGTTTTGGGGCTGACCTCTTCAGAGATACATGAGGTGATCGATACAATGAGCGATGTATGGGTTGCGAATATCAATCAGGCGCGCCAGGTGGTGATTGCCGGCAGCGTACAATCTCTACGTGAAGCATCGCCCAGGTTGAAAGAAAAAGGCGCCAAAAAGGTCCTGCCCCTTAAGATATCGGTTGCCTCCCATTGCCCTTATATGGAGCCGGCGAAAAAGGCGCTTGAAGAACACCTCAAAGGGGTGACGGTTTTCAAGCCTTCAACCAGGGTTGTCTTCAATGTAACGGCGCAGGAAGAGACAGATCCTGACAAGATCAAGACATTGCTTGCAGATCAACTCGTATCCCCTCTCAGATGGGAAGAATCAGTTCAATATGCCGCGAAATCAGGTATAAGCAGGTTTGTAGAGATAGGTCCCAGATCCGTCCTTGCTCCTCTGATAAGAAGAATTCTACCCGATGCAGGCGTGGAGGTAATAAAAGCGCATGAATGTTGATCTTAAATCCCAAGTCGCCATAGTTACCGGTGCAAGCAGAGGGATCGGGGCATCCATTGCGGCGATGCTAGGCAGGTGCGGTGCTCATGTCGTAGTGAATTACAGAATGAATGAAGAGGCGGCCTCCAGGGTGGTTGATGGCATTATTTTATCAGGGGGCAGTGCCGAGGCCTGCTGCTTTGACATAACCGATGAAAACCAGATTGCCCAGGCGGTAAAGGGTATTGCTGTGCGACACGGGCGTATTGATATCCTGATAAACAATGCCGGGGTATCAAGAGACTCCCTTCTGCTGAGGGCAAAGGTTCCGGATTTTGACAATATGATGGATACAAATCTTAAGGGCTCGTTTTTCTGTTCTTTTCACGTGGCTCGTTATATGCTAAAACAGAAATCCGGCAGAATTGTGAATATTTCCTCAATTGTCGGACTGGGAGGAAATGCCGGGCAGAGCGTATATGCAACAACAAAAGCAGGGCTTATCGGCATGACCAAAAGCCTTGCAAAGGAACTGGGTCCCAAGGGTATACTGGTAAACGCTGTTGCCCCGGGTCTTGTGGAGACGGATATGATAAGGGATGTGGACCAGGAACAGATTATAAAGAATATTCCCCTGCGCAGGATTGGGCATCCAGAAGAGGTCGCAGGTGTGGTCGCTTTTCTCTGTTCCAGCTTCAGTTCATACATTACCGGTCAGGTTGTTGTAATCGATGGTGGGCTATATGCTTGATTAATCAGTATATATAGAAAGATAAAGGAGGATTATATTCATGGTAGATGTTCAACAGCGCATAATCGAACTAATTTCAGAGCAGCTGGAGAAGGATATCTCCGAGATATCACCCGAGATGTCATTTGCCGATGATCTCGGTGCTGATTCCCTTGATTTGGTTGAACTGATCATGACGGTTGAAGAAGAGTTTAACATCGAGATCCCCGACGAAGAGGCTGAGAAGATCAAATTCGTAAAAGACGCCATAGCTTACGTCAAATCAAAAATATGAATCCTGCATGAATAGAATCGCTATCACCGGAATAGGTGTAGTCTCTCCTCTAGGCAGCGATATTGCCACGCTGTGGGATAATCTTATTCAAGCAAAATCAGGGGTCGTTCCTGTTGAAGACTTTGCAGGCCTTCCGGTGACATTTGGAGGGCCGGCCAGAGATTTTGATCCGTCACGATATATGGGCTCCAAGGAACAGCGTCATCTGGATCGTTATTCCCAGATGGCTGTAACCGCAGGTCTCGATGCGTATTATCAATCCTTTCTCAAGACCGATACATATTCTTCATACAGGACCGGTGTACTTATAGGTACCGGCTCAGGGGGGATATCCACCCTGGAAAAGCAGATCCCTGCATTCATTGATCGCGGCCCCAAAAGGGTCTCTCCTCTTACCGCCCCCATGTTTATCGGGAATACCGCTTCAGCAGAGCTTGCAATGAGGATTCATGCAAAAGGCCCCGGAATGGGGATCTCCTCTGCATGTGCAACCGGCGGCCATGCTTTGGCCGTATCCATGAGATTCATCCAGTCAGGGGATGCGGATTGTATGATAGCGGGAGGTGTGGAGG
>DSAD01000099.1 GCA_011372875.1 Deltaproteobacteria bacterium | reverse complement strand
GCTTAATACCGTGTATTTTCTCCTTGACTAAGCCCGGTGCACAGATTAATTATTCCGGCATGCCCCCGTAGCTCAGTGGATAGAGCACAGGATTCCTAATCCTGGTGTCGCAGGTCCGATTCCTGCCGGGGGCACTTGAAATTAATCAGCCTTTTCCTGTTTGGTTGTCTTGATCAGTCCCTGCTTATCCGGTCGCTCTTTTCCTGTCTTATATAGTTCTTTCTATAATCTGAAAAAGTCCGCTGTTTTCCGGTATGTCCGCCATGCTCCTTGCGTACTGTGCAAAAACTACAATGCCTTTTTTATCAATGATAAACAAAGCCGGCATCCGTCCCATTTTTATAAGGTTCCATTCCTGCCCATAGAGTTTACCTAATATCCCATCAGGATCAGGAATGCCGATAAAGGGAAGGTTTTCCTTCTCCCAGTAGGTCTTGACCTTTGCTTTTTGATGAGGCGCAATGACAACGACCTGAGCTTTCCTTTCAGTAAATTGTTCGATGTCTTTTTTCATCTGACCCAGATGCTTTCTGGCAAAAGGTCAAGTGAAACCCCTGATGAAAACAAGCACGACCGGTCCATCTTTGATCAAGCTGGAAAGATTTCTGTTCATGTCATTGCTGTCACGTGCAGTGAAATCCGGGGCTGTGGATCCGATATTCACCTTCATATAATCTCCTTATGTTATTTTAGTACTTTCATGTGCACCATGGAAAAGTACACGGTGGCGATCAAATCTCCATTCTTTAACAATAATCTCCCGGACCTTTATAAACAGTCTTGTTCATTCAGAGGATACGTTAGCTGCTTGCTGCGGACCCCATCTTTATTCTCTCCCCTGGATGGAGAGGATAAAGGAAAGGGGGAAGTAATAAAATAGATTCTTTGATGCCTCGGAAGCTTGCTGCGGGGAAGTTTATTAAAATCTTTCTGCCCAAACTGTCAGGAGTCGGCATCGAAAACGCCTGGACTGGTTTCGGGGGTATCGGGGACGGGTTCAGGGCTATCACACATTGGCTGCCCATATGCATGGTTTTGTGTTGCATTCTCTGAAAAAATACATAGACTGTCCTTATACCAGGTATCGAGGACATCAATGATAGCCGACGTTACAATTCGCCCAATGAACATTGACGATCTCCCCGGGGTCTTTCACCTCGGAGAAGAGCTCTTCACCCTGCATCAATATCCCACTCTCTATCGCACCTGGGACGAATATGAAGTCCTCAGCTTTTACAGCACAGATCCGGAATTCTGCCTGGTTGCCACCAGACAAGACAACATCGTGGGCTTTTGTCTTGGCACAATCATAGACAAGAGAAACTCTCCGAGGAAATACGGTTATCTTGTCTGGTTTGGGATTGACGATTCATTCCAGAGGACCGGCCTTGGTACCCGGATATTCGGTCAGTTCAAGAATATCCTCGAAGAACATGGTGTCACCATGATGCTTGTAGACACCTCTGCAGACAATGAAAAGGCCCTGACCTTCTTCAAAAACCAAGGCTTCAGCTCTCCGAGAGACCATGTTTATCTCTCGCTCCGTATGGGCAAAAATTAGTATCTATGAACATGGACATGATAAACCAGGAACGACTGAAAAAGCTCTTTGTCGATCTGATCAATATCTACAGCCCGTCGGGAAAAGAAACGGCCATTACCGGTTATCTTGACAAGTTCTTTAAAAACGCCGGCATATCTGTCGATTATCAGGAGGTGGAAGACGGGAGAAAGAATCTCATCATACACCCCACAAAACAGAGCTGCCAGATCCTTTTCGTCGGACATATTGATACAGTGCCAGCCTTCGACTATGAAAATTATCGCTTTGAGATGAAAGACAATGAGGCCTTCGGGCTGGGCACCGCTGATATGAAGGGAGGGTGTGCGGCCATGATCGAGGCCTTTCTCTCCTATGCCGGCAATCACCATGGCGACATCCCCGCAACACTGGCGCTTGTTGTAGGCGAAGAGGAAACCGGTGACGGGGCACAGACCCTGGTAGAGCAGATACACCATCCCTGGGCCATTGTTGCCGAACCCACCGGCATGTCTCCCTGCTTCAGCCATTTTGGTTATCTGGAGCTTGTCCTTACCACCTATGGAAAGCGTATGCATGCGTCTCTTGCGACAAAGGAGCACAATGCCGTCCGCTCGATGCTGAAAATGCTCATGGCCATCACCGATTATCTGGATGCGTCTCACGATGACATCATTTACAACATTCGAGATATGCTGAGCTCACAGGCAGGTTTTGTCGTGCCTGACCGGTGTGATGCAAGTGTGGATATACATATGCCCCCGTACTTTACCATCGGCGAACTCACCTTCGAGTTAGAAGAAGCGGTGAGAAAACACATTAAGGACCCTGCCACACTGCACGACACCCTGTCCTTTTCAACGGTCCATGCCGGATATGACATACCGGAAAGCGGTATTGTACCAGACATCATACGCAAGGCCTTCAAAGGATCAGGCCTCCCATGGAAGACCGATGCCTTCCGCAGCGATTCCGATGCCGCCATACTGTGGGGTGCCGGGATAAGACCTGTCATCCTGGGCCCCGGAACCCTTACAAAGGCCCACACACCCGAAGAATCCGTTACCTACAGCGAGGTGGAAAAGGCCGCCGGCATCTATTATGATATTCTATGCGGACTGGCATGACACGGCTCAACGATACCTTGTCCACAAAGGTTCTCCACACACCCTGATTCAAGGTGGCAGAACACCGGTTGGGGTTCGCCGAGGCACGTGGCATTATCATGACAGCATACACAGACAGCTGGTCCATTAGATCGATACCTGGGGCAGAAGGGAAGGATTCTGGTCTTCGGCCCGAGATGCCAGACTGGGGGATCTCTCTTTTCTGGTTGAGAAATAAAAAATGGGTTGTGGGCGACTTGTCTTGCTTCCTGATACTGAACAGCCTTTCAAGCGGTGATCTGATTCTTGATCCATTCGAGAGCAGCATCAGGACTGTCATATTCCTTCCCACATGTCTCTCTGCGGCCATCTCTTTCGATAGATGCGAGATATTTCTCTCCTGTCAACCCTCTTAACGTCCTGATATGCCCAATGGGCTCTCCATCATTATAGACATGGAATGATGAGCCGCCTGTATTAGATTTCAATGTAATCATCATCTTCCCCTCATCGCAATGAATATCTGCCTGCTTTCCATAACATCAATCATATCTCATGTCCAACGTCTCCTAGGTTTCGCCTTCTCCTGAAATGCCGGGCTATCTCATGAGGACAAGCGCAACAACCGTCAAGGCAATACCTGCTCCCCTGGTCAGGGACACCCTTTCATTGTAAACAAATGAAGACAGTGCAATGGCGACAATGAAATGCATGCCCACAACAGAGATAATGATGGAAAGCGGCCCGGTACGCAACGCGCTCAGAAAACAGTAAAACCCGCCGAGATTGACCAGCCCCATTGCCATACCTATGATCATGGCATCCTTGATATTGGAGTTTTCTGCATTCGAATGCAGTCCCTTGCGTGACAACATGGAAAATATCGAACCCATGATATATGACAGCGCTATAAACCCGAGGGTATTTGTATGGACAGCGGCAAACTTGCTCGAGATCGCGGCAACTGCGCCGGAAAACAGCGCAATCCCTGTCAGGACAAGCCCTTTCGTTACCTGCCGGGAAGCATTTCCGCCTTCAAAGCCCTGTGATGTCATCCACAGAACAACACAAAAGGCAATAATAATACCGCCGAGCTGGGTGGCGCTCAGATGGTCCTTGAAATATATCACGGAAAACAGCACGACAAGTATGGTGTTCAGCCGGATGATCGGGTATGCGATATTCGTCGGTATGCATTTGAGCGCCTCTATCTGGCTTATTGTACCGATAAAAAACGAAGCGGAGTTGATCAGTGAGACCACGACAAGGAACCCCGGATCAGGGATGTGTCTGTCTGAGAGAAAAAACAGGGTTGTGCTTATTATAGCAACGGTTGCCATGAACGAAAACGTGGTCCATGCCGTATTGCACCTGCGCTCTGCCGAGACCTTGTACAGAAACCTCTCGACACCAAAGAGGACGAGCGCGGCAACGGCAAGAACGTACCACGACATCATGCACTCACCATCTCTATCGCATCATCCCTGCGTTCTTCTCGTGTGACTAGGCTGTGCATATTCATTCGGTCCCTTTTTCGAGATTGTTTTCTTAAAAATCAGTCTCATTGTTATAGGGGAAAGGAACACTATTCAATGAGTAAATATGCCCGGAGAATTATCCTCATCTGCTGGTTCCTGGGAAGCCCCTGCTGCCGGGTGCACATCATCGGAGAGAACTTCCCCCTTTCGCTCGATGTCATGGATTACCTGCTGAAGAAAAAGGTTGGCGTATCGAGTACCCTGCCCGGAGACCAGGGCCATGGAACTGATGAGAAACCCGCAGGGCCGCCAGCAGTGCGACAACATCTTTTTCAGGGACCACAGCAAGGAACTCCTGAAGGTCCCCATGCTCATGGTGCGCGAATTCATCTGTCCATGGG
>DSAD01000172.1 GCA_011372875.1 Deltaproteobacteria bacterium | reverse complement strand
CGCCATCTTGAGGGGGTGGTGGGTAACTCCCGTCCGGGTTCAAATCCCGGCTTCGGCACCATTGAAGAGAAACTACTAGAAAGTGAGACAGTAAAAAAATGGCAAGAAAGTGCGATATATGCGGGAAAGGACCACAGACCGGGAATAATGTGTCACATGCAATGAATAAGACCAAACGGGTCTGGCTTCCTAATCTGCAGAAAGTTCGGGTTATCACCTCTGAAGGCGCCAGAAGAGTGAAAGTATGCACACAATGCATCAAATCAGGCAAGATCATAAAGCACGCTGTTTAAAACCTGTTCTTTTCCCTTCTTTGGCTCTTACCTGAAATATTCAAAGCCTGGTTATTCATACCACGATGCGGGGAAATATCATCGTTCGAAGACGGCACCATAGATCTGCATACGAGGTTTAGACTTAAAAGATATCGTTTTTTACTTGTATGCATAGGATGTTTCATGTAATTATCCTTTTTCGACTCAACCCGATGGAAGTGTATTGAGGAGATATTTCATGAAGAACATATATCTTATTGTGGTTTCGCTCATATTATTATCCACTTTGGGTTGCGCCTCCACACCTGAATCACGGCCTGCCGAGGATACCGCATTCTTTCTTGCACGCTATGATAAGGTGTGGGATACCGCCTTGATGGTCCTGGGAACTGAATCCATCCCCGTTGAATCCTATGAAAAGAAAAAAGGGATTATCACTACAAAATTCGTTAATTATTCCGTTGGCCAGCAAGCACATTACGAACTGGATACTATAGCGCTGAAACCATCCGCAACCCGTCTTGCGATATGGTCTCAGGTAGGTTATACACTGACCATACTGATAACACCGATAAATGATATGAGCACTAAAGCAAAAGTCACTGCCCATATTGAAGCATACGACAGAAACGTAACCCAGGAATGGCATAAATGCATTTCAAAAGGTGTTCTCGAAAATACGATACTTGATAAGATCAGGGCACAGCTCTAAACACATCGCTACACTTGATGTGGGGCAAATCAAAACCTTCAGCGCACATCAAGGCCCTGTTCAACAATGACGGTCCCATATACAGGCCCTGCGATCCGACACTATTGCCTCTCTATACTGACCACGCCTTTCAATCTTCGAATATCATGAAAAAGGCTATCAAGCTCGGTAAGGCTCTTGACCATTACCCTAAGTTGGCATATGGAGCTGCCGTTAACATTTGTATATGCCTTCATCTTTGAAATATTGATGTTCCGGGAACCAATGGCTGCCGTTATGGAACCAAGCATGCCCGGCTTGTCTTCACAGATGACGGAGAATTCGATTTCATGATTCTCGGACGCCTCGACATCCCATTCCACCGGGATAAGCCGCTCCATATCGACCTCGGAAACATACGGACAGTTTGATCTGTGAACAGTAATGCCCCTCCCCCGGGTAATGAATCCGACGACCTTATCTCCGGGGATGGGCCTGCAGCAACGGGCATAACGGACAAGAAGATCCTCCACCCCTTTTACAATGATACTCGATGCCTCCTGTTTTTTCTTTCTGGTTACGACCTCGGGTATCTTTTTCTGTTCCTCCGGGGCAATCTTATGAACAACCTGGTTTGCCGATAAACGGCCAAATCCTATAGAGGCGAAGAAGCCTTCGGTATTTTTGAATGAGAAATCTTTTGCCAGCATATCATAATCAATATCCTTATTCAGATGCAGGCCTTTCAACTTCTTCTCAAGTATCTCTTTTCCGAGTGCAATGCTCTGTTCATTCTCCTGAGCCCTCAACCACATGCGTATCTTGGTCATGGCCCGGGAGGTCTTGACAATCCTCAGCCAGTCTTTGCTCGGGTGCTGCTTGGAAGAACGGAGAATCTCGATAACATCACCGCTGTTGAGTTTATACCTCAAAGGGACAATCTTCCCGTTAATCTTTGCACCGGTACACTGGTTGCCCAGCTGTGTATGCACACTGTAGGCAAAATCCAGAGGTGTCGCCCCCACAGGGAACCTTTTCACATCCCCTTTTGGAGTAAACACATATACATCTTCCGGATAGAGATCGATCTTTACACTCTGGAGAAACTCCCGAGGGTCCTTGAGCTCCTTCTGCCACTCAAGAAGCTGCCTCAGCCAGGAAAGCTTCTCACCATCCTGGTCGCTTATCCTGCTCCCATCCTTATAGCGCCAGTGTGCTGCAATCCCTTCATTGGCGATATAATCCATCTGCCTGGTTCGTATCTGTATCTCGATTCGCTGCCCACCAGGACCGAAAACCGTGGTGTGCAGCGACTGGTACATATTTGCCTTGGGCATTGCGATGAAATCCTTTATCCTCGACTGGATCGGCTTCCATATGGAATGGATGATGCCCAATGTCTCATAACACTCGGCTACAGTATTGAGCATGATCCGGGTACCCAGAACATCATAGACATCCTCAAACGGTATCCCCTGTCGTTTGAGCTTGTTGTACACACTGTATATGTGCTTTATGCGCCCCTTTACCTCTGCAGCCAGGCCCATTTCCAAAAGCTTTTCCTGCAACTGGCCCATGACATCCTTGAGGTAATCCTCCTTTTCCTTTGCAATGGCATCCAGCTTTGCCTTGAGTGTATTGTATCCCTGCGAATCCAGATATTTCAGACTCAATTCTTCGAGTTCTATCTGAAGCCAGTGAATACCCAGCCTGTTCGCGAGCGGTGCGTAGATATCCAGGGTTTCCCGTGCAATGCGCTGTTGAGCGTTCCGGTTGTGATATTCAAGCGTACGCATATTGTGGAGCCTGTCAATGAGTTTGATAAGGAGGATTCTCAAATCCTTGCTCATAGCAAGGATCATCTTCCGGAAATTCTCGGCCTGCTGCTCTTCTTCGGAACGGAAATTGATCTTGCTGATCTTGGTAAGCCCGTCAACGACCAGGGCCACTTCATCACCGAATTCCTCTTTGATGTCCTCCACCTGGGTAAGGCTGTCTTCTATGGCATCATGAAGAAGCGCTGCTGTCACTGCGGTTACATCCAACTGCATCTGCGCGATTAGATATGCAACCTCCAGGGGATGATTAAGATAAGGCTCTCCGCTGAGACGGGTCTGCCCCTGATGTACCCGTGCGGAAAAGACATAGGCCTTCTCGATGATGCGCATGTCTGCATCGGGAATGTAGGTAGATACTTCTTCGAGAATGTCGTTGATTCTTACCGTCAATATCAGCTTCCTATCGTATCCTGAGCCTTGATATGCAATAATCGACAGCCCCTTCGGGAGAGACCTTTTCAACCTTTCCTGTTGAGCGTTCTTTTATCTCTACAACACCATCCTTCAATCCCTTGGCCCCGACAGTGATACGATACGGGACCCCTATAAGATCGGCATCCATGAACTTGACCCCCGGCCGCACATCCCTGTCATCGATGATCGTATCGACACCCCTGCGTTTCAGCCCGGAATAGATCTCTGTAGCTGTGGCCATGACCTGGCCGTCGGTTACGTTCACCGGCAGCACCATAACCGGATATGGGGCGATCGCATCAGGAAAGACCACGCCGTTGTCATCGGCATACTGTTCGACTGCAGCAGCCACCACCCTGCCGACCCCGATCCCGTAGCACCCCATTATCATGGGCCGCAGTTCCCCGTTCTCATCAAGAAACACGGCGTTCATGGCCTGCGAATACTTGGTCCCCAATTTGAATATATGGCCCACCTCTATTCCCCTGATTGCCTTGAGCCTTCCCGATGAACACCTGGGGCAAGGATCGCCTTGAAGAGCATTTCGTATATCGTCTATGGTATCGATCTGAGCATCGCGCGAAAGCCATACATTCTTTAAATGACAGTCCTGTTCATTGCCGCCGACAACATAAGGACCGCTATCCGTCAAGGCGACGTCAGCTATCGTTCGGACCTTAATGCCTACAGGGCCTGCAAAACCCCTGGGAGCAGAGGTGCTTTTTTCGATCTCAGCCTCATCGGCGAGTGAAAGGGCTTCACAGCCGACAACCCTCCTCAGCTTGGCATCGTTCACCTCATGATCTCCCCGGACCAGGGCAGCCACCAGACCCTTGTCAGTGGTATAGATAAGCGTCTTTACCAGGTTTTCAGGCTCAATATCGAGAAAAGCACAGACATCTTCAACCGTCTTGATCCCTGGCGTGTGTACCTTTTCAAAACTGCCTGAAGGCGCTTCTCGAAAACCTGGCTCCTCTGCCTTGGCTATCTCGGCCTTTTCAAGATTCGCGGCATAACTGCATTCAGAACAGCTCAGGATGGTATCCTCGCCCGTCTCTGCCAGCACCATGAACTCGTGAGAAAAGTTCCCCCCTATCGGTCCGGAATCGGCTTCAACCGCCTTGAATTTCAGCCCGCACCGGCTGAAAATGTTTTCATATGCCCTGTACATTGCCTCATAGCTCTTCTCAGCCTGAGCATCAGCGACATCGAATGAATAGGCGTCCTTCATGATGAATTCCCTTGCCCTCATGATCCCGAACCTGGGCCGGATTTCATCACGAAACTTTGTCTGTATCTGGTACAGGTTCAGGGGG
>DSAD01000122.1 GCA_011372875.1 Deltaproteobacteria bacterium | reverse complement strand
GCCCGGTGTTATCTGCGATGGCTGTCCTGATGGTGATAGCCCTGTCTGCGGCTGATATACCGGTAGTTACACCGCGCTTGGCTTCTATGGATATGGTAAACCCTGTCCCGAATTTGCTCGTGTTGTCACGAACCATCAAGGGAAGTTCGAGTTTGTCGACAATGGAGGGACCCAGGGAAAGACATATCAGTCCTCTGCCGTACTTTGCCATGAAATTGATTGACTCGGGGGTGACGAACTCTGCGGCCATGGTAAGGTCTCCCTCGTTCTCCCTGTCCTCGTCATCGACAAGGATGATCATCCTTCCCTGCCTGAGTTCATCCAGTGCTTCTTCAACGGTACACGTGGGCATCTTGCAGCTCCTTTATATGAATCCTTGTTTTTTCAGAAGATCCTCAAGGTTCGTGTTGACGTCCTTATTCAGTAATCTCTCGACGTACTTGCCTATCACGTCAAATTCCAGGTTCACCCTATCACCAGGCCCTTTTAGTGTCAAGGAAACCGTCTGCGCGGTGTACGGTATGATATTCACCTCAAAGGCTTCCGGGAAAAGCCGGTTCACCGTGAGCGAAATACCGTCAACACAGATGGAACCTTTTTCAATAATGTACCTGGAAAATGCCCTGTCATAGTTCACCTTGAGTCTTATGGATTCTCCCAGGGTATCGATATTCGCAATCGTGCCCACAGTATCCACATGACCGAGCACAAGATGGCCGCCAAGGCGGGAATTAAGCGTCATTGCCCTTTCGATATTGACCTTTGACCCAGATCTCAGGCTCCCAAGCGTTGAACGTGAGACTGTCTCGGCCGATGCGGTCGCAGTAAAAGAACCGGCGCTGATCTTTGTTGCAGTCAGGCATACGCCGTCAACCGCAATGCTGTCCCCGAGAGCATCCCCTCTTAAATCAATCCCGGACTCTATATCTATATCAAAGCCTTTTTCAAAAGGCCTTATGCCCTTAACCCGTCCTACGGATTCGATCAATCCTGTGAACATGACTCCCCCGGGGATGCCTCTATGAGGACATCGCAACCAATTGTTTTGACCTGTGTTATCACAAGGGGGCAGGCATCCGCAATCCTTTCTGGCCCCTCCCAGCCCACCAGGGGTATACCCCCGCCGAGCAGCTTTGGGGCTACGAAGAAAAGGAGCTTGTTTGCATTGCCCGATTTGATGAGCCCTGAATGAACGCCTTTGCCGCCTTCAACAAGGACTGCATGAAGACCCTTACTGCCTAGATATTCAAGGATATCCCCCCAGGCGAATCTCCCTGAGCCGTCAAGCAAAAGCCTGACAACGTCTGTCCCGGTCACTGTAATCTCAGGCCTGGCTTCAGGATCTCTTGCAGTAAAGATCAGGCATCTCTCCCCAAGTACCCTTGCTGATGGCGGTATCTGAAAGTCCCTGTCCAGGACTATCCTCAAAGGATCCCTTCCGCCTTCGATCCTGCAGGTAAGTTCAGGGTCATCGCACAGTACCGTTCCGATACCCACAAGGATCCCATCAGTATGGTTTCTGAGCGCATGCACGAATATTCTCGACTCCTGAGAGCTTATCCATTTAGAATCACCCCCCGGAGCGGCTATCCTGCCGTCAAGGGTCATGGCGGCCTTTGCAATGACAAAGGGGCGTCTCGACTTCATCCAGAAGGCATACCATTTAATAAGTTCCTCTGCCGCTTCTTTTTCAATCCCGACAAGCACCTCGATACCGTGTGACCGCAGAAACTCGATACCTTTTCCCGCAACAACCGGATTTGGATCTACAGTCCCTACAACAACTTTTTTTATCCCTGCTTCAATAAGGGCATGGGTACAGGGGGGTGTTTTTCCATAGTGGGAACAGGGCTCCAGCGTCACGTACATTGTCGCACCCCTGGACGTGTCCCCGGCATCTCTCAGCGCATATATCTCGGCATGAGGCATCCCTGCCCTGGGATGAAAACCCTTGCCCACGACACGGCCTTGCCTTACAACGACAGCCCCTACAGGAGGATTCGGTGCAGTCCTTCCAAGGCCCTTTTTCGCAAGCAAAAGCGCCTGTTTCATATAGGTCTTGTCGGTCTTCATGGCTTGTCTTTGCCCAGCCCCTTGATCTCCTCCATAAATTCACTTACATCCTTGAACTCACGGTAGACCGAGGCAAACCGGACATACGCTACCGGATCAAGGCGATGAAGTGCCTCCATAACCTTTTCTCCGATATAAGATGTGGGAACTTCCCTTTCCCATTTTGATTGAATATCCAGGATGATAGAGTCTTTGATGGCCTCGATCTCCGCCATGCCAATAGGACGTTTTTCACAGGCTGTAATGATACCGGAGATGACCTTTCCCGGGTCAAAGCCTTCCCTTCTCCCGTCTTTCTTGACAACAAGAGGAAAGAATTCCTCTATTTTCTCATAGGTCGTGAATCGATATCCGCACTGGATACATTCCCTTCTACGCCTGATGGAACTCCCATCCCTGCTTATCCTGGACTGGGTCACCTTATCTTCAAGTCCAGAACACCTGGGACATCGCATACATCACATCCCTTGGTAGATAGGGAACCTGGCAGTGAGTTCTTTCACTTCATTGCTGACGCTGACCAGAACTGCGGGATCCCCTTTGGAATCGATGACCTTAGAGATCAAAGAGGCCACCTGCTTCATCTGTTCTTCCATCATGCCCCGTGTGGTAAGAGCAGGTGAACCGAGCCTTATCCCTGAGGTGACGAACGGGCTTCTTGTCTCAAAGGGTATGGTATTCTTATTGGCTGTAATGGATGCCTGGTCGAGAAATGCCTCGGCATCCTTGCCTGTAATGTCCTTGTTCGTGAGGTCCACAAGCATCAGATGGTTATCCGTCCCTCCGGAAACAAGGCTGAAGCCCAGCGCCAGGAGAGCATCCGCCAATGCCTTGGCGTTCTTTATCACCTGCTGCTGGTAGAGCCTGAATTCCTCGCTCATGGCCTCTTTCAGAGCAACAGCCTTTGCCGCTATAACGTGCATGAGCGGTCCTCCCTGCATGCCGGGGAACACCCTTGAATTCAGAGTCTTTGCATGCTCTTCCTTGCAGAGCACCATGCCTCCTCGAGGACCTCTGAGTGTTTTGTGGGTGGTTGTGGTTACGAAATCGGCATAAGGGACAGGACTCGGGTGCAGCCCTGTGGCCACAAGTCCTGCTATATGGGCCATATCCACCATGAAATAGGCCCCTACCTCGTCTGCAATCTCCTTGAAGACTTTATAGTCGATAATCCTCGGGTATGCACTTGCCCCGGCAATGATCAGTTTCGGGTTGTGCTTCTTCGCGAGGTCCCTTACCTGGTCATAATCGATCCTGTGCGTATCTTCGCGGACCCCGTAAGGCACGACATTGTAGATCTTCCCGGAAAAGTTAACAGGAGAGCCCATGGACAGATGACCTCCGTGCGGAAGGCTCATCCCGAGATAGGTGTCACCCGGTTCCAGGATAGAGAAATACACCGCCATATTTGCCTGGGAACCTGAATGAGGCTGGACATTGGCATGATCCGCACCAAAGAGTTCTTTCGCCCTTTTAATGGCCAGATCTTCGGCCACATCGACATATTCACATCCTCCATAGTACCTCTTGGAAGGATATCCTTCGGCATATTTATTTGTCATGACAGAACCCTGAGCCTCAAGAACCGCTTCAGACACTATGTTTTCCGATGCTATAAGTTCAAGCTTGACCTGCTGCCTTGATAATTCTCCCATAATTGCCTGATACACTTCAGGGTCGGTGTGCTTGATCTTTTCCATGCTCATGTGAAATCTCCTATCTCGTAGATATATCTTATTTTTAATTATTTCTCATCAATTTATCTATCTTGTTCAAACGTTCCTGATGCCGGCCCCCTTCAAAAGGGGTCTTCAGCCATACCTCTACAATATCGTCTGCCACGGCAGGGCCTGTTACCCTTCCTCCCAGGACAAGACAGTTCGAGTCATTGTGCTGCCTTGACATGCGTGCGGTATACGCATCGTGACAGAGAGTACCCCTGATGCCCGACACCCTGTTAGCACATATGGACATCCCGATACCGGTGCCGCAGATGAGGACGATGCGGTCGCACAAACCCTGAGATAAAAATGCAAGCGCCTTTGCTGCATAGTCCGGATAATCCACCGATTCCGTACTGTCGGCACCAAAGTCCGTTATTTCATGGCCGCACCGTGTTACGGCCTCTTTCACGATATCTTTTATCGTATATCCTCCATGGTCGCATGCAATCCCGATTTTCATTCCACATCCTTTCCGATTACAAGGGACACATTCTGACCGCCGAAACCGAATGCATTGTTAAGACAGAAAGATACCGGAGCATCAATTGCACGGCCGGGCACATAATTCAGATCACATTCAGGATCCGGCTTGTCCAGATTTATCGTCGGAGGCACCATATTATTATTCAGAACAAGGATGCATATTGCGGTCTCAAGGCTTGCCGCTCCCCCGATGAGATGTCCGGTCATGGATTTTGTCGAACTTACAGGTACATGATACGCATAATCACCGAAGACTTTCTTGATGGCCAGGGTCTC
>DSAD01000288.1 GCA_011372875.1 Deltaproteobacteria bacterium | reverse complement strand
TGCCTATACCGTGCTCGGATACATCACCTTTTTCACCGTCGGTCCTGACGAGGTAAGGGCCTGGACCATACAAGACGGAGATACGGCCGTTGATGCTGCAGGGGCTATACATTCCGATCTTGCCAGGGGTTTTATCCGGGCCGAGTGCTTTCACTATGAGGACCTGATGGGGCTCGGCAGCGAAAAGGCAGTAAAGGACAAGGGGCTGATGCGTCTAGAGGGTAAGAATTATCCGGTCAAGGACGGGGATATCCTGAGCATCCGCTTCAGCGTATAGCATGCGCCTGTTTTCTTTTGAGGATAATTTCGGTGTGCTATCTTGAACCCACATTCTTGCATAAGTTAAGAAACAAACCCTGTGAAAGCGTCTTTATCCGCGATTACGAGACAACCGCAATGAATATGATCGCGGCTGAAGCCGCTGCCTAAATTCACCATTAACTTGATCAACTGCAAAATGCAGATTGAATGGAGCGGACCTGAAGAATATGAAGACGGTATACGATCATATAACGCCTTATGTCACAAAGGATGGATCTGTAATACGTGAGCTTGTCCATCCTGAAAAACTTGCTTTTACTGTGAAACAGAGCCTGGCAGAAGCCATCGTCCATCCGGGAAAATCAACATATCTACATATCCACAATAAGTCGGAAGAGATTTATCATATTACAGCGGGGAAGGGGATCATGACCCTTGATGATGAGGTCTTCGAGATAAAGAAGGGAGATACTGTCATTGTCATGCCCAAAAGTGCCCATAAAGTGGTAAATACCGGCGCGAAAGACCTGAAGATCCTGTGCTGCTGCTGCCCTGCATATTCTCATGATGATACTGAACTGCAGGGGGACTGTCCCCCTGGCTCTGACACCCTAAACAAAGAGACAAAAACAGATGCTGAAACATAAAATATATTCAAACAGGGGACAGTTCTATTGAGTTAAAACAGGGGACATTTCTAAAGAGCTTTGACAACAGCTCGTGGCCCTCTTGACTTAACAGCCGCGATCAGAGCAGCGACGTAGAATCTTGTTGGGACCAGGTCGACGCTGAACCGGCTCTTTCAGGGTTAAATCACATCAGGGGTGTGGTATAAAGATGATTGTCCAAGCCTGGTCTGATTCGTGTGAGTAAAGACGTTCGATCTCTGCACGAGAGTGCAGAAATGGGGGTGCGTAAATGAAAAAGGCCGCTATCTTCTTGTTGGTCGTTATTGTTATGATTGTTGGATATTTATTTTATTCGGCAAAACCCGGGATACGAAACGCTCACCTTGAAGGCGAGAACATTATCTGTTTCGGTGACAGCTTAACCTATGGGACCGGGGCCTCTGACGGCATGGACTATCCTTCGCAGCTTGCAGGATTGACAGGCCATGCAGTGATAAATGCGGGCATACCCGGAGATACTACGGCCGATGCGCTCGCGAGGCTTGACAAGGATGTGCTCTCGCAGTATCCGCGAATAGTCCTGATTACCCTGGGAGGAAATGACCTCAAGAACAGGGTGCCTGCCGATACAGCATTTGGCAACCTCAAGGTTATTATCGAGGAGATCCAGGAACGCGGTGCGCTCGTTGTCATCGGCGGGATAGATATCCCGCTGTTTGGCAGGGGGTTCGGTAAAGGGTATGAACAGGTATGTGCGCAGACAGGTGCGCTTCTCATCCCGAACATCTATGAGGATATCTTCGGTCGCCAGGGTCTCATGACCGACCCTATACACCCCAACGACAGAGGGTATCAGATCATGGCAGAGAGGTTTTATGAGACGATCAGGCCGTATCTGTGATGGCCAAGCCCAAGCCCACTGGGTTAAGGGGATAGCTGTCCTGGTTGTTCCCAGTAGGGCTTGTAGGTGTCCTTTATTTTCAGAGCGTGGTTTTTCATGAAGCTCTCAAATATATTGTTGAGATAAACATATCTGTATATCCTGTTAATCTTTTTGCAGAGCATCTTTATCCTCGGATTTGAAGCCTCGACCAGATTGATGATCTTTCCTTTATTGTTTATATGTTTGATTATATCGTATTTTGTCAGCAGATCGCCAATTCTAAAATTATGCTGCACAAAGAGAACCCCTGTTTTCTTGTCTGCATAGACAGGCACAGCCCCGTAGTGGGTTGCATGATGTCTCATGTCCAGCAGTTCATCACAGTCGTTGAGTGTTCTGCTCAAGGTCTTAAAATCCGGATGGTCGTTGATCTTAAGCCAATACCTCAGGTCTGAAGGGCTCATGGCTACCGGTTTCCTGGAATCCACTTTTGTTGGTTTATAATGCAAACGATTCATCAGCATATAGAGCTGGTTGGCTATTGCACAACATGACTGATACATGTCTTCATGAAGCGCATCAAACGCTTCCTTGGCTTCGAGAACCCTCAGGTCAAGGCTGCAATCCGGAGTCAAAGGTGTGTTGAAAAGCCTTTCCATGTTATCCATCTGATAAAAGGCCCCGGAGAGCTTGACCTCTACGGTATAGTGAAGAAGCTGTATATATGCTATCTCATTTATTTGTTTTTCAGACGGCACTTCTCCGGATTCTGTCTCATAATTCTCAATAGCGAAATCTGCAGCAAGTTCCCGTACGCCCCACCAGTAATCAAGGGATGTGAGATCTTTATATTTCTCTTCCTTGTCTTTCCCGGAACATTTATGGCGGTCGATTAATTCGGGTTTCGGCATAGCAACTCTCCAGGATGGTTACACTGTTTTTTCAAGCTCAAGACCGGTCAATGTCTCATCCTTTCATACCATTGTTTTGTCAGGCTACATAACAGCCAATAATTAAAAACAGAAACCTGCTTTATCCTTCATGATACAACAAGTTGTAATCCAATCATCAGAAATCTAATAGGTCCTATTATAACATCTTTATAATAAAATGTAAGTACCTGGTTTCATTTGTGTGATAAAGAGGTATCAGCTTTGGCAAACGGCGCCAAGATTATATGACATTCAAATACACAATATCATCGGTCTATGATCATTCAGATGATACCTTAAGCTGCTTGCAGCGCTCACAACGTATCCTCTCTCCGCCTCGCGGAGAGGATAAAGGAGATGGGCAATAAAATAGAGGCTCTGAGGCTGTCAACTGTCGGCTGCGATATAGTACATTCGGATGAAAACATGGACAAGGTATCAAAGTAGAGCTTGAAAAATATTATTCTTATGCGATTATATGGATAAATAGGAGAACTGTCGTGAATAAATTATATAGAACCATTCCCAAGGTGGATGTTGTTATGGGCGAGCCTGCTCTGAAGGGGCTTGTATATTCGCCGGAACTTATCAAAAGGGCTGTTCATCTGAGAATAGACAACATTCGAGCAGGTATTTCACAAGGCACTGTCTCACAAAGTCCGGATGCGGCTACAGTTTCACAGGATGTTGCCCGGGACATTATCTCGATTATGGAATCGGGCCTGACAGGCGTCATTAATGCAGCCGGTGTCATTGTGTATACAAACATGGGCAGGGCGCCTCTCTGTGAAGAGGCTGTCCAGGCCATGGCGGAAGCCGCCAGGGGATATTCAGATCTCGAGTATGACCTTGAGCAGGGAAGGCGGGGGTCGCGCCAGAATCATATCCGGCCTCTTACCAGGGCCTGTTTCGGCTCCGAGGATGCCCTTGTTGTAAATAACAATGCCGCTGCAGTGCTGCTCATACTCTCGAGCCTGGCGAGCGGAAAAGAGGTGATCGTCTCGCGCGGAGAGCTTGTGGAGATCGGCGGTTCTTTCAGGATGCCCGAGGTCATGACCATGAGCGGGGCGATCATGAAAGAGGTGGGTGCCACCAATAAGACAAAGTTGTCAGACTATGAAAACGCAATATCCGATAATACCGGCCTGATCATCAAGGTACACCGCAGCAATTTTTCCATTGTCGGGTTTTCCGAAGAGGTGGAGATCAGGGAGCTTTCCGCCCTTGCCCAAAAGATCGGGGTGCCGCTGTACGTGGATATGGGCTCCGGCGTTCCTTTCGATCTCGCACCTTACGGCATACCCGGTGAATGGACCATACCGGGGTGTCTGGAATACGCCGATGTGCTGTCTTTCAGCGGGGACAAGGTGCTTGGAGGGCCGCAGGCAGGGATTATTCTCGGCAGATCAGCCCTGGTCGAACGGATGGCGAAGAACCCTCTGCACCGTGCACTGCGGATTGACAAGCTGGCAATAGCGTCGCTCGGTATCACGCTGAGGCTCCTTGCGAAAGGAAGACACAGCGAGATCCCTGTGCTTCGAATGATCTGCGAATCCGTAGACGATGTAAAGGCTCGCGCCAGAAGACTCAAGAGGCTTATAACCAGGACAAAGGCCCAAGTTATACCTACGCGGGCAGTTGTCGGCGGGGGTTCTGCGCCGACAAAGAGCTTTCCTTCGTGGGGGGTCTGTATCACAACAAAGAGTGCATCCGGCTTCCATGCCAGCTTGAGGAAAACGAATCCTGCTGTGGTGTGCCGGATCGAAGATGACTCTCTCATATTCGATATGAAGACAGTGGATGTGTCCCGGATAAGGGACCTTGCAGACAGGATAAACGAGGTCTTCAGTTAAATGT
>DSAD01000145.1 GCA_011372875.1 Deltaproteobacteria bacterium | reverse complement strand
GCCTCATCCTGGCTGTCAACAATATATGTATCGAAATGTATTATATTGATCCTTTTTGCAAGGTTGATACTCATCTTGAACATCGACGAGACGCCGAAAAAGATCATGCATCTTATTCGCTCATGATTTGTGATGTTTTTGATATACAGCTTGCGTGCTTCAATCGATATACCCTCAAGATCGGTAAAATCCTGTATATGCACACAGGGACAACCCTCGGCCATACCCTCGGCTTCAACCCTGTCAGCGACTTCAATGGCTTTTACCATATCGTCATATGTAGCATACCCTACATTTCGAGACAGCATGATCCGCTTGCCCAACACTCGGAAGGACACCTGATAGCTTCCATGATCGTTTCTGTAAGCCCATTGCGGCTTGTGGATATCTTTCAGGCCGGTAACAGGACATACCCTATCGCTGCCTGCTTTGTCATTTCTCTTTGATAGCAGGGTCATGCCGTATCCTCTTTGCCGGCACCTTCATTTGTCGTATAGCGCTCCACACGGGCAAGTTCCCTTTCCATTCTTTCCAGGATCTCAAGACCATCGGCCACATCTCCTTTTTTCCCGATCATCTCCAGTTCATAAGCAACCTTTGCAAGAGCATCGGCTGTCAGGTTGGCGGCACCTCCCTTGATGGAATGGGCCTCTTTACTCACCTCCTGGGCATTTCCGTCTTTTATGGCCTTTTGTATTGTCTGTATCTGTCTCTTCGCATTCCTGACAAATTCATTGAACAGCTCTGCGAGGAATTCGTCATCACATTCGAATTCATCCATGGCCCTTTTATAATCTATGGGAGAATCATCGGGCATGGATTCGTTACCCGTATCCTGATCTTCTTCCATGTCCGGCAAGGGTTCTTCAGTAACGCCAAGGCCAGGCTTTATCCACTTGTCAATCATCTTCAGGAGTTCCTCGCGTCTCAAAGGCTTGGCAAGGTAATCGTCCATCCCCGCCTTCAAGCATTTGTCACGGTATCCCATGATTGCATGAGCAGTCATGGCAATTATGGGCATCCTGCCTGTTGTGTCGGAGTCATGGCCTGCAACCTCATCTTTACGTTTCTTTTCCCATTTGCGGATCTCGCTGGTGGCTTCATAGCCATCCATTACCGGCATCTGGATATCCATGAGGACCAGGTCATAATGTCTGCGTTTACATGCGGCGACTGCAAGTCTGCCGTTTTCGGCTATATCCACATGATAACCGGCTTTCTGCAGATGCCGCAGGGCAACCTGCTGATTGGTTGGATAATCCTCAGCCAGAAGGATACTGATATTCTCTCTGAAATCCTCGGCAATGGTATGCCTGGTTACCAGCCGCGGCTTATCCCCTTGCTTTTCGCCATTTGAAAGCCCCATGACCAAGACAATGGCCCGGCGAAGATCATCCCTTCTTGTGGGTTTGGGAAGATATCCCTGAATACCGATAGCCTGGCAGTAGTCACTGTCTCCATGCTCACCCATGGAGGTAAGCAGAATAATCGGGACATTCTTACATGATGGCATCGCCCGGATCTTTCCGGTAAGCTCAAACCCGTCCATACCAGGCATATGATAGTCCATCAGGATCAGATCAAAGGGTTCTCCCGAAGCTGCACAGGCGCCAAGAATCGATAAGGCATCCTCGCCTCCGTTGGATTCGACAGCCCTGCACCCCCATGTCTTCAGATATTCCCTGAGGATATACCGGTTTGTAGCGTTGTCATCGACTATCAGGGCATAAAGGCTGCCCAGGTCAACCTGTCTGGCTGCATGCACTGTCCCTGCTTCCTGCTGTATTTCGAACACCGCGGTAAACGAAAAGGTGCTGCCGTGGCCCTGACTGCTCTGGAGGCCTATCTGTCCTCCCATCATCTCCACGATCTTCTTGGAGATGGTGAGCCCAAGGCCTGTCCCACCGTACCTCCTGGTGGTCGAGCCATCGGCCTGGGTAAAACTCTCGAATATCTTTTCCTGCTTGTCCTTTGGTATACCGATCCCCGTATCACGTACGGCAAAACGGATCTCCACCTTTTCTGCCAGCTCCCGGCTTACCTCAACCCTGATAAAGACATCTCCCTTTTCCGTGAATTTAAGTGAATTACTTGCAAGATTGGTCAGCACCTGCCTCAATCGCCCGGGATCTCCGATTATACGGACAGGCACGTCCGGGGAGATGAACGAGAAAAACTCGATACCCTTCTTTTCCGACCTTATGGCAAAACTGCTTGCAAGGTCTTCTATCAGTACGCGCAGATCAAAGGGTATGTTCTCAAACTCCATCTTGTCTGCCTCGATCTTGGAGAAATCCAGTATATCATTGATAAGATTGAGCAGATTATCGGATTCGCGGTTGATGGTGCCCAGTATGCTTCGCTGGTTTTCATCCAGGGGAGTATCCAGTGCCAGTTCCGCCATGCCGATGATGCCGTTGAGCGGTGTGCGTATCTCATGGCTCATATTGGCAAGGAATTCACTCTTGGCACGGTTTTCCGCCTCTGCCTTTATCATCGCCGCCTTTAATTCCTCTGACTGTTTTCTCTGGGTGACGTCGCGCAGAACCCCTCGAAAACCTGCAGGTTCTCCATCGGAGTCCTTCATGAGCATAACCGAAGACTCCACCTGTATCCTGTGGCCGTCCTTTTTGATGAATTCCCAGCCAAAGCCCATCTCGGGTCGCCCCGAGGAAAAAACCTTGCTGAAAATATTGAGCACCTTCTTTGCATTTTCCCGGTCCATGAACTTCCGGTATCTCATGCCGATCATTTCGTGTTTTGAATATCCGATCATGTGGTAGAAGGTATCGTTAAAAAAGATCAGCCTGCCTAACATATCGACTTCATAATACCCCTCCTCGATACTCTCGAGGATGGTATGATATTTCAACTCGTCCTTCTTGCGTTCGTTCTCTGCATTGACCTTGTCGGTGACGTCGCGCGTAATGCCGACGAATCCGATGGGTTTGCCGCCGGCATCTAACTGAACAGATGAATTGACATCCGCCCAGAAGGTCGTCCCGTCCGCCTTTGTATGCTCAAATTCCATGCGGACAACCCTGTCGAGCGATGAACCGCCCTCACGTATGGACCTGAGCACCTCGTCGACTTCCGACCTTATCTTGGCGAAGCTCTCCTTGTTCATCACGTGACGGACATTGAGCATCAACGCCTCTTCAACGCTCGCACCGGTCATTGCCTTGACCGATGGGCTTATATAGGTGAAATTCAGGTCCAGGTCCGAAGTCCAGATGACATCGTGGACATTCTGAGCAAGAAGGCGGTATCGCTTATCACTCTCATAAAGCGCCCTTTCCGCCTCGACCCGCTTCGTGACATCCCTGACAATACCCCTGAAACCCCTGCATATTCCCCTCTTCGACATAATGCGTGAGACAGAGACCTCGATAAAGATAGGCTGGCCGTCATTCTTTCTGATGAACTTCCACTCTACCGACTTCACATCCTGACCTGTCTCGAACACATGGTTGAATAATTCGAAGATGTCTTTTGCTGTTTCTTCACCCACATAATCACTGTACTTGATCCCGAGGAGTTCTTCCCTTTTACAGCCCAGTATATGGCACAGGGATTCGTTGAAAAATCTGAAGCATCCCTTCAGATCCACCTCGTAATAGCCTTCTTCAATGCTCTCGAGGATGGTCCGGTATTTTTCCTCGCTCCTGATTATTTCTCTCTGGGCATTGACATTGTCGGTAATGTCCCTTGCAGAGCCCCGCACACCTACAGGCACGTCGTCTTCATAAACCAGGGAGTTCCTGTATTCCAGGATATGCTCCTTTCCGTCACTGAAAACAGCACAGATGAGCCCTTCATCCTTGCCATTCTCCCTGATCCTTTCGAGATACCCTGGAAACTCTCCAAGGAACCTCTCGGGGATCATCTCCTTGAGGTTTACCTTTTGTTTTCCCTTGCCGATCCAACCTTCCACATTCCAGTATTTTCTTACTGCAGCGTTGCAATCCTGATAATTGAAGAAACCCTCCAGATCATGGAAATACAAGAAGTCGCTAACGCTGTTGAAGATATCGCGGTATTTCTGCTCGCTCTTTCTCAGCGCCTCTCTTGCCCTGAAACGCTCTGTAATATCCTGGGCCAGCCCGCGGACACCTGTGGGTCCGTCCTCATCATAAATCAGGATATTCTTATATTCGAATATCCTTTCCGTTCCGTCCTTATCATACACCCTTAAAATCCCCTGGCCCTTTCCTTCTTTTTTTATCTTGTCCAGGTACTGATCGAATTCGTGTTTCAGTTCCCCGGAGATCAGATCGCGCAGATTCAGGCCGATAAGATCTTTTTCCGAATAGCCCTTGACCTCCTGGCGGGCCAGATTGATCTCCACGAAACATCCTTCCATGTCATGTACAAACAGAAAATCCGACGTATTCTCCAACAGAAAACGGTATTTATCATCGAGTTTCTTGAACTCTTTCTCGCGTCTCTTTTCTTTAACGAGTCTTTTCAGACACCCGGTAATGGCCTCGGAAACCTCATCTCCGTCTGAGTTTTCCATGGATGGACGATAGTATATGTTTTTTGTAAGTTCGCCTGATACGATTATCCATGGATGGAGAGACATCGCCGACATGATATCAACAGGG
>DSAD01000151.1 GCA_011372875.1 Deltaproteobacteria bacterium | reverse complement strand
GGGAACTGCTGATTTCTAATCGAGTATCCTTTGAGATCATCGCCAGACATAACCTCTAGGACTGTA
Source organism: Deltaproteobacteria bacterium (assembly GCA_011372875.1). Taxonomy (GTDB): domain Bacteria; phylum Desulfobacterota; class Desulfomonilia; order UBA1062; family UBA1062; genus DSAD01. The sequence continues at coordinate 4,628 of DSAD01000151.1, read as the reverse complement.
TGGTTTTCGTTCTGCCTTACGTTGATGTTTCACGCCATGAGAACATTCATCATTACCACCTAAGATCATGGATTTTCGAAGCTGCAAACCCCGTGATGATTTTATGCTCGACCAATAGTGTTTTTTCGGATAATTCCTTATAAGAATTTAATATCTCACCTCATATCAATCTCATTATTGAGGGTTTGGGAGCTTGAGTGCGTTATGAACAATTCAATTCAATTTTTCAGAGGGTTCGCGATACTCATAATCTTTCTGCATCATGTTTACGGGGCAGGTACATCCGGGGCATGGTCAAACCTTCTGCCCCCAGACAACTGGATATATTATACATTCAGGAGTGGAGCCTTTGGTGTGGATATATTCTTTATCATTGCGGGGTATCTTGCTGCAGGAAGTTTCAAAAGGTACGACTCCCTATATGTCTATCTGAAAAGCAGGGCAATAAGGATATATCCGGTTTATATTGCAGTACTGCTTTTCGTGTTTTTCATAGGCCCTGTTTCCGGTCACAGCTGGTTGAGCGAGGTCTCACCGGCTGGATGGTTAAAGGGTTTTATTGTAAATCTTCTGCTTCTGCCGGGTATTTTTGATTTTCCAATTGCGATCCCTATTGCATGGTGTTTAAGCTATATCGGTATATTCTATGTCCTGTGGGGACTCTTTTACAGGGCTTACAGCAAAAGGAAACAGTCATGGATATTTTATATCCAGATGACCCTCGTTGTTGTTATAGTACTCGTTGTGATGTATCTGCTTCCTAGATTCATATATTTCATCGTTGGAATAGCGGTATATTATTCTCCTCAACAGAAGGTCAGTTCATGGGCTGGATCCATTTCACTTGTGGTGATGCTTTCCCTTCTGTCTGTTGCCCGTATCTGCTATGTGCCGATAGTCCTCGTTTCTTCTGTCTTTGGATATGTATTCTTTCTATGGGTTGTCAACACCAGAATCAGTAATGGAGTAATGACATTTCTTGGTAATATAAGTTACAGCTTCTTCCTTGCCCATACTTTCATTATGTACCCTGTCAAGGTGATATTTGTCAGAACAGGGATAACGATCGATCATCCATATTCAGGTCTTGCATTGTACTCAATCGTATCCTTTTTCCTGTCCGTGTTCGCGGCCTGGGTTCTGTATACTTTTCTGGAGAATAGATCGCTTCGGGTAAGGCTGGCAGAACAAAGAAACTAGGGCGTATTCTTCGTCAAGACACTGTATTGAAAACGAAAAAGCAGGATTCCTGGTCAATACACAGAATCCCGCGCAGATCGCCCCGGCGGGTCACAATGTATTTATTGGCTGATACCCCGTAAGCTTGCAGGGCATGAATGCATTTCATGCCGTCAACTCGGATCGAAGTGACATGATAAATTCCAGACCGAGCGTGGAGGAAACTTCGTGGAAACATAAATCAGGGGCCTCGCTGGACAGTTCCATGGCAGAGAGTATACGGGAATATATGGGCGAAAGGACATGCTCATTCAGGGCCTCGTGTGAGGACCACTCTTCAATGTAGATGATCCTGCCGTCGTGCCCGAATTCCTCGAAGACGGAACACTCACTGCATCCTGTTTTGACTGCTGTCGGACCTCTTACCGATTGAAGGAGATCCATAATAGCCTGTCTCTGCTCAGGCTCAGGAAGCAATTTCATTATACATACGATCATATACATAACTTATCGTCTGATCGGTGATGTTCAATATGGTATTGAATAAAAGAATATAATTGATTGATAATATGAAAGATAAAAATGTATTCAAGGCAGGCTGAGTATCGGATACCGATCTTGATGATTGATCATCTAGGTCTGTAAAAGGTCTTTCTTCCTTTTGCCGGGGATGCCGAGTCTGTTCATCTTGGTATACAGGGTTGATGGCTTGAGGCCGAGGAGTTCCGCAGCACCATTCCTTCCCTTTATACGCCAGCCGGTTTTCTCAAGTATACTCTTTATATGTCTGGCCTCTGCTTCCTTCAGGGTGATTGTATCTGTATTGTCGTTTGTACCTCTACTGGGAAGACGAACAAGGAGTGTCCCTTCCGAGATGATCATGGCCTGTTCGATAACATTCCGCAGTTCCCGGATGTTTCCAGGCCAGGTATATGTTTTCAGATCTTCCATGACCTTTTTAGGCACGGTCTGTATTCTTTTTCCCATCTTATTGGAGAATTCATTGATGATGGACCATGACAGAAGCGGGATGTCTTCTGCGCGGTCCCTCAATGGAGGCACTTCAATGGGGAATACGTTAAGACGGTAAAAGAGATCCTCCCGGAAGGTCCCCTGCCTTACCCCTTCAGCCAGATCACGGTTGGTTGAAGCAATTATCCGTACATTGACCTTTATTGTCCTGGGGCTGCCAAGCCGTTCGAAGCAACCGTCCTGAAGGACCCTCAGCAGCTTTGCCTGCAGTTCAAGTGATAATTCGCCAATCTCATCTAGGAGGATTGTAGATCCGTCGGCTATCTCAAACCGTCCTGCCTGTTTTGTCAGTGCACCGGTATAGGCGCCTTTTTCCCTGCCGAACAGTTCGCTCTCCACAAGAGCCGAGGGTAGCGAAGCGCAGTTTACCACGACCATGACCCGGTCTTTACGGTTGCTGAGCCTGTGTATAGCCCGTGCGACCAGTTCTTTTCCTGTACCGGTCTCTCCTGTGACGAGCACTGCGGAATCTGTAGGTGCCACCTGTTCCACCTGCTTGAGGACCTTTGTGATGGCTTTGCTCTGCCCGATGATCTCGTCATGTGTATGCAGCAGATTGATTTCCTTGCGCAGGAATATATTTTCTTCCTCCAACTGCTGTTTGAGACGGTTGATTTCTTCGAGTTGATCCTCCAGCCTTTTTTCCATCTGTCTTTGTGATGTGATATCCTGAACCGTCCCAATTATGCGAAAAGGTTTTTCATCCTCGGTGAACAGGACCTCTGCCCGTTCGTGAACAATCCGTTGGCTCCCGTCCGGACGGATGATCCGGTGATAGAGGTCATAGTGGTATTCCGGGTCGGCCAGAGAGAGATTGACGGCCTCAATTACCTTGTTGCGGTCATCAGGATGAACATGCTGCAGGAATGATTCATATGTTTTGATGAAAGCATTGTTACCAAGACCGAATATCCGGAATATCTCCTGAGACCAGAACAGCTCTCCGGTAACAACGTTCAGTTCCCAGTTGCCGAGGCAGGCGATTCTCTGGGCTTCAACAAGTCTTTCTCTGCTCTTTTTCAGTTCAACTTCAATATTCTTCTTCGATGTTATGTCTCGATTGCTTACGCGGTATCCGATATATTCGCCTTCCGGGCTGTATACCTTTTTGCACGTATGGTCGATCCAGACAACATCCCCGGTTTTTTTCAGGATGCGGTACTGAAACGACATGGATTCTTTCCCGGAGAGCTCATGGCCATGTCTGACAACAAGATCCCGGTCATCGGGCAGAATGATTTTATCCAGCAGGACAGAGTTTTTCATAAACTCATTGGCTGTATACCCGGTGATGCGTTCACACGACGGAGAAACATACCTCAGGGTTCCATCTGGGTTCTGCCAGTACACCCAGTCATAGGTTGTTTCCGCAAGCGTGCGGTATTCCATCTCGGCTTCCTTTAAAGCAAGCTCGGACTGTCTTTTGTTAAGAATGTTTACAAAGATGTCGCCAACGATCCGGAGCCTGGGGATAATTTCATGTGGCCATGAGATTTCCGTGGATGCGGAGCTGGCGGAGATGACATAGTCAAGCGAATTGTTGATGATTATCGGAACTATCAAGATCGATTTTGCTCCCCATTGCTGGTATGTCTTTTTGTCTACAGATGCTTCGGAGGGCAGTTCATCAAGAGAGGTCAGGGAAATATGTTGGCCTGTTTGAATCAGTTTATTATAGGTCCATGGAAAACTCGCTGTAATGTCAAAAACAGGCGGAATGGTTTTGACATGAGCAAGATGGCTGCGCTCTATTATTTGCCCCTGGTTCTTGTCGGGAAGAGTCTTAAAGAACGTGCAGTCGTCAACCATTAAGAATTTGCTGATCTGCTCCAGTGCGAGCCCTATCTCAGCGTTGATTCGTTCGTGAGGCAGGGTTATGAATCTTGCCGACATTTCAGAGATCATTTCTTCGAAACGGAGACGTTCTTTCAGCAGGATCTGTGAGATAGTTTCCCGCTGAGACTCAAGGTTTTTTATAAGGGCGTCTTTATCAGTAGTCACACGTAAATGCTATTCTCGCATGAAAGGATATGATTTTCAATTATGAATTCAATTGATAGCTATCGATGTAAAAGATAGGCATATATCTGAAGGTTGATAAAATGAATATTAAGCTTGTATTGAAGCGGAGGAAGAACCTGTGAATTCTTTCCTCCGCTTCAGTGTGTTCAGTCAGTTAATCTGAGCCTTGTTTCTGCCTCACCAGTTAACAGCTGATGATTTTCTACTCGTTCATTGCGTATTCACCGTTGAGGGTGGATACGTAGTTTTCCCAGACCTTGTTGTACTGCTCAGGGTTCGGGACAGCCTTGATGAGCATGATCTTTGTGCAGTATTGACGCTGCTCGTCCTTGGAGCTGTGATTGCCGTAGATCTGCAGGGCGAAGCCGGCAAAGTCGCGCACCATGAAATCGAAG
>DSAD01000037.1 GCA_011372875.1 Deltaproteobacteria bacterium | reverse complement strand
TATGGGTGAACGATATAGAGCGTATCCACCCCATATGTCAAGCATACTCTTGCACAATCGTGCAAATCAAGGTTTGTTATCGCAGTCGCGATCTCTAAACCGTTCTTGTCGATGCATGGCCAGTGAAGAAGTCCTATACAGATCACGTTTATTCCTCTTCTCTGTCAAGGTTGTCTGTATCAAAGTCATTTTCCCTGAGCAGCATGTCCGGACGAACGGATCTTGTCTTCTGAAATGCCATCTTTTTCCGCCATATCCTTATCTCCTCGTGATTGCCGGATAATAGGACCTCGGGTACGACAATGCCCCTGAACTCGCGCGGACGGGTATAATGCGGATGTTCCAGCATTCCCTTATAATGCGAATCGCCTGTTTCCAGGGTATCCTTGCCCAGGACTCCGGGAATCAGGCGGGTAACGGCATCTGCGATCACCATTGCCGGGATCTCGCCTCCTGTCAGCACATAATCGCCGATAGACAGTTCCTCATCGGCAAACAGCTCGGTAATACGCTCGTCGATACCCTCATAATGGCCGCAGATGATCGTGATGGCTTTCATCCTGCTCAGACGGACCGCATCTGGGTGCTGAAAATGTTTCCCCCTTGGTGTCGTGATAATTACATGGCCGGCTTGACCGAGGTCCTCAAGGGCTGCCGCTATGGGTTCGGGTTTCAGGATCATTCCCCCTCCACCGCCGAAAGGTGCATCATCTACCACCTTGTGAGATCCAATACCGAATTCTCTCAGGTCTTTCAGATGGATCTCGACGTAGTTGCCTTGTCTGGCCCTGCCCAGGATGCTCTGCTGAAGAACACCTGCGAACATCTCGGGAAAAAGGGTAATGATATTGATAAGCATGGGATTATTCTTTTTATCAGCCTATCAGGCCTTCGAGCAATGATGTATCGACCACGATGGTTCTGTTCTCAAGTGATATCTCTTTTATAACATCTTTTGTTGCAGGGATATAATATTGTTTGACAGTATCTACCACGTAGACATCATTACTGCCTGTGGAGAATATCTTTACCAGTTCTCCCAGTATTTCGCCTTGAGTGCTCACAACATTCATGCCGTAAAGATCACACCAGTAAAATTCATCCTCGTTAAGCCTTTCAAGCTGATCCCTGGTAATGAAGAGCCCTTCTCCTTTTATGCTTTCGACCTGATCACTACAGGAGATTCCTTCGAGTTCAATGATGTACTTTCCTTTTTTCATTACACACCAGGTCATTCTTTTCGGTGATCCGTGTTCTCCGACAATCAGGTGTGTATAGGCGGAAAAGGTTTCAAAAGAATCCCCGTAAGGGGTGATCCACATTTTACCTTTCAGGCCGTTAGGCCCTTTTATTCTGGCGATCTCGATGAGATCGGTATTCATCTATTCAATGATTTCCAGTACTGCCCTCTTTTTTATCTTTGTAGATGCTGCTGTGAGGAGCGTTCTCATTGCACGTGCTGTTTTTCCTTCTTTACCGATTACTTTGCCCAGGTCTGATTTGGCTACTCTGAGTTCGATTACCGAAGTCACTTCACCTTCAACCTCTGAAACCTTAACCTCATCAGGATTGTCAACTAACGACTTTGCAATGTACTCGATCAATTCTCTCATCGCTAACCCTCATCACTTCTTTATTTTATATCGGATTCAGATAGAATAGCCTTTGTCTTTTATGAGTTTTTTCACGGCAGGAGATAATTGACCCCCCTTTTCTGACCATTCCTTGATTCTGTCCATATCCAGGGTGATGCTTTCCGGCCTGTTCTTCGGATCGAAGTGACCGACGATCTCGATGAATCTTCCATCACGCTTGCTTTTTGAATCTGCAACAACAACCCGGTAGAACGGGCTCTTTTTGGCTCCTCCGCGAGTGAGTCTGATACATACTGCCATTGAATTCTGTTCCCCCTTATCAGCATTTTGAGTAGTCCTCACTTATATTACAAGTTTTGAGGTTGTCAAGTCAAATATACCTCTGCAGGCGTGTCTTGAATACAGGATAATTCGCCATTTCAGGATAAGTATCCATATCTTCTGATTGGATGAAACACACATCTTCCCGTCAGCTTCCTGATGGGATTATCGTCAACGCACAGATCCTTTTACCGCTATGTTTCCTGGTTGAGAGCGAAGGACTACAGCTTTTTTGCCGCATCCAGCATATGCTGGGGGATATCTATTCCCAGTTCAGAGGCAACGCCCAGATCAACCGAGATATTCAATTCCTCCTGCTTCAGGATGGGGAGATCTTCGGGCTTTGCGCCTTCCTTGAGTATCTTGACCGCCTGCCTTGCGGCAAGAATGCCATTGTGTTTGAATTCAGAGCCGACGTACACAAGCGCACCCTTTTGATCGAAATTTGCAAAGGAAAAGATGGGTATTTTGTGCTCGGAAGCAACAGCTATGATATCAATCGCAGGTTCGAGATTTCTCAGCCCGTAATACTGATCCAGGGGTATGGCAAACGCCTCGATGCCGTTATTGATGAGTTCAAGTGCAGCAGGTTTGATGTCATCTGATTTTTCCAGTTGTTTTGTGATGATCGAGATTCCGAGCCTCGTTGCTTTTATCCTCGATTCGTCTGCAAAGGCAACCGCATTGTCGTCGTCACTGTGAATGATGCCGATCTTCTTGATATCAGGTTTCACAGTCTGAACTATAGCCATAAGCGTGAACGGATCAATGTATAGCGTGGCACCGGTAATTCCGACAATAGGCTCGGCAACTGACGGGCAGCCCAGAAGAGGCGGGTTTGCAACACAGGTAAAGACCACCGGTATACCGGCACCGATTAATTTGTTCATTGAATATTTTGTACCCGGAGTACTTACGGTAAGTACCAGGTCGGGCCTGGCATCCACAATCTTTGATGTGGTAGTCTTTATCTTCAGAAGGATTCCGACTTTTTTCCACAGACCTGCCTCTGCATCCGCATCTATTATATGCCTGTTGATGGTCAGGTTTTCTTCCTGCTCGATCCCGTTCTTCGCAAGTTCCTCGATAAAACCATCATATGTCTCGTCATATGCAGAGATATTCGAGATCTGCAGGACCTCGATATGGTATGTCCACCCGAAGCTTGACCAGAAAAGCAGCAGGATAACGATCAGGTACAGCTTTTTCATATCATGTCTCCTTATATCAAATGATAACACGGCATCAGGCCTTCCATGTTTTTAGAACATGGTATTGCCGGCATATGAAATACAGGCCGACTACCTTGGTTTTGCAGCCTTGAGCAGAGTTTCCGAGAACTCGACCCCCAGGGTCTTCGCGATGTCTGAATCCACATAGATAGAGAGTTCTTCCTGTTTCAGGATAGGGAGGTCCTCGGGCTTTTCTCCATCCTTGAGTATCTTTACAGCATGCTGGCCGGATAGAGATCCGATGTATCTGAAATCCGGTCCTGCATACAACAGTGCCCCTTTCTCGTCATAGTTTGCAAAGGCAAAGACCGGCATATTGTTCTCGGCGGCTATGGCAAAAAGATCTTTTCCGTATTGTTGATCTCTGAACCCGTAATACGCATCCAGCGGTATGGCAAATGAATCTACCCCTGCCTGAATTAGTTCATTTGCAGCGGGGATAATGGGGTCGGACCGTTCAACCTGCTTTGCCAGCACTGTAATACCGAGCTGTGCGGATTTTCTCTTTGTTTCCTCTGCAAAGGCAATTGCATTGTCATCGTCGCTGTGAATAAGACCTAAAACCTTGGTATCGGGCTTCGCCATCTGTGCAAGGACCAAGAAATTCAGCGGATCCTGATAGAGTGTGGCCCCGGTAAAGCCCGGACCGCTTTTTTCGTTGGACGGGCAGCCGATCAGTGGCGGGTTTGCCACGCAGGTAAAGACAAGGGGAATACCTGATGAGATGATCTTATTCATTGAATACTTTGTTGCAGGGGTACTGATCGTAAGAACAAGATCGGGTTTTGCACCGACAATCTTTGATGATAACGACTTTATCTTCAGGAGAATCCCGACCTTTTTCCAGAGACTCGCATCTGCTTCAGCATCGACTACATGCCTGTTAATGGTCAGGTTATCACCCTCGGCAATCCCGTTTTTCGCCAGCTCACTCAAAAAACCTTCATATGCATCATTGAACGCCCCGATATTGGAGACCTGTAGTACCTCGATATGATAGCCGAGGCAGGGCTGAAAGAAAGCAAGGACAACTACGACTGTAATGATGAGCTTTTTCATGACACCACCTCTTGATTTTATTTATATAAAACAGAGCTTTCAAGCATATCGGCCTTTTCAGGATATGACTTTACAGGAATATTGTCATGCAGACCCTGTATTCATCCATGGTATACCTTCATTGGCTGTTGCCCCGTAAGCTTGCAGCTCTCACATCTCAGTCTTTACCCCCTCAGGGGGAGAGCATGAAGGTGAGGGGGGTAATAAATGAGATTTCTGATACCATGCTGCCTGCGGAGAGGTTCTCTCATGAACTATAAAAATAAACTTACCACCTCCATTTTCCGATCAGAACGTTATTATGTATATAGGGCAACCGTGTATGCTCTTGCTTTAAATGATGGTGTAGTATCAATACGTGAGAAAAGGCAAACATATGAAGGACAATCTTTTTGCCGGCATCATAGCCCCGATACGGAATAACATCATGGTAAGCCTGTTTGTCACTCTCCTTCTGGTCGTCTCAATCGTAAGCGTCACATCGACCATCTATATCAACAAGAGCAACTCGCGTTTTCTGCACAGAGATCTTGAAAATACCGTGACCAATTCAGTGAGATTCGCCCAGTTGGGG
>DSAD01000063.1 GCA_011372875.1 Deltaproteobacteria bacterium | reverse complement strand
GTTCTTACGATAAGCACCCCGGCAACCAAATACAGCAAGGACAGTTTCATAAAGGCAGGCATCCCGGTCGTATTCACGGGTGTGGCAGTGCCCCAGGCTGTCGGCTGTGCTTCGCTGAACCAGGCAGGTCCGGGATTTACCGGAGCTTCTCTCTATATGGACCCTGTCAGTTCTTTTCAGTTGACCAAGCTTGCCCTGCCCGAGCTGAGAACCATAGGTATCATACACAGTGATGATGATAATGCCGTCGCCTTTGTAGAAGAGTCAAAGGCAAAGGCCCTTAGTCTCGGTATAACGGTCATCAGCGAACAGGTCGAAAAGTCGGACAGCCCGACCAAGGCTGCGCTCAAGATGATAGACCAGGGTGTTCAGGCCTTTGGCATCCCCATTGATGCCTATTATGCCCTCAGGGATTATGAACCCACATCGCAGCTGCTGGAAACTATACGGAAGAACAACATACCGGCGGTGTGTTTCTGCCATGTGGGGTTTTCAGGCGCAATCTTCTATGTAGGGGCGGAATTCAAGAAGATCGGGGCTCAATCAGGGACACATGCAGTAAAGATATTGAAAGACGGTGCTGCTCCTGGAGATCTGCCTGTCCTGTTCCAGGAGGATCTGACCATCCTGGTGGATCTGGATGCCTCCAGGGAACTGGGTATCGAGATGCCTTTACAGTTGCTGCAGATAGCCAAGACCGTTGATTCCGAGAAAAAGTAAGATCATCTTAGAAGAACCGTATCTTTTCTGCATGGGAAAACTGTGTCTGCCACGACAGGTGCGGATGCGCTCCTGTAATGACATCCGCACCGACCAGGGACACTGATTCGGCATCGAGCGCAACCGGATCGGTCCCGCCGACAAATCCTATGTCGTCGGCTATGATATCGGGCTTTCCCGGCAGGCAGTCGCACTCGGCGCTTATCCTGATCATTGCATTGATAAGCACGGTCCTTGAGCTGATGATCTTCCACACTGCGGCTGCGGTCTCGACGAGTTTTTCCTGGAAGGTATCGTTGTCTGAACCCCACAGGATACGAAGCGCCATTTCAGGGCACTGTGCAATGCACTGTGCGCAGCCGATGCAGAGGTCGAGATCATAAGTGGGATACTCTCCTTGAATAATCTGCGCAGCTCCTGCAGGACAGACCTCGACGCAGACCCCGCACCTGGTGCATTTTATTTGTCTGAGGATGGGCTTCACATCGGAGTGCATGCGTTGCTTCTGTGCCCTGGAGGCGAAACCCATGGAGATGTTCTTGATTGCACCCCCGAAACCGGCGGCCAGATGCCCCTTGAAGTGAGAAAAGATGACATAGCCATCGGTTTTATCGGTCAGTGATGCCACCTGCACGGTCTTGAAATGCCTGAACCCGGCAGGAATGTCTATAATATCACGGCCGTCAAGACCATCGGCTATTACAACGGGACAGCCCAGATATTCCTCGGTAAAGCCGTGAGAGGCTGCTGTTTCCAGGGCGTCTTTCCCGTTGTGCCTTCCACCGGAATAGAGCACAGAGGTGTCGAAGATGAAAGGTTTGCAACCCTGAGATAAAAGCCGGTGAACGATCTCGCGGGCATATACAGGCTCGAGGAAGCTGCAATTGCCTTTTTCACCCCAGTGAAGCTTGATGCCCACTGTTGAACCCCGCTGAAAAGGCAGTTCGAGCTTTGTCAGGAGATCCTGCAATGCCGAAATGTTGCCCTTGTTTGTGCCGTCTGTGAGGGATAAATGCATGGCCATGGAATCCGCTCCTGTTTGATAAGGTTGATTTATTCAAGTGTGCCATACTCATGCTTGTTGTCAACCAGAGATTTCAACAGGCAGAGATATCTCTGTTGCCCCTGTCGCAGTATTGAGGCATACTTGGGGTACAATGACAGACAGGATGCGTGCCGGATGAAATTTCTATCTTCTCTCTTTGCTTCGATACTCTCCAGCAATATAACCAAGCGGAATATCCGCCTGCTTCTTAAATATCTGCTCGCCCTCGCCGGAATGATAACCCTCTACAGTGTGATCTTTCATTTTCTCATGGCAGCAGAGGGGCAGGATCATTCATGGATCACCGGTGTCTACTGGACGCTCGTGGTCATGTCCACTCTCGGTTTTGGAGACATCACCTTCACCCAGGACCTCGGCAGGGCCTTTTCTGTTCTGGTGCTGATGAGCGGAGTTGTGTTCCTTCTGATCCTGCTGCCCTTTATCTTCATCAAGTTCTTTTTCGCACCATGGATGGAATCTGAGGCGCGAAACCGTGCACCGCGTGAACTACCTGATGACGTGCGTGACCATGTTATCCTGACAAGCTACGACAACATCACCATTTCTCTTATCGATAAACTCAGGACATACAGGCAGCGATATGTGGTCGTTGTCGAAGATCTCCAGCGTGCGCTGGAATTATTTGACATGGGGGTGCGGGTGGCCATCGGAAACATCGACGATCCCCAGACCTACAGGAGAATGCGCGTGAGCCAGGCCTGCCTGGTTGTTGCGACCAACAGCGATCAGGTAAACACCAACATTGCCTTCACTGTGAGGGAAGAAAATGAACTTGTTCCCATTATCACTTCAGCAGACTCGCCTAATTCCCTGGATATCCTGAGCATGGCCGGGAGTACCAGAGTTCTTCTGCTATATGAGATCCTCGGGCAGTCGCTGGCAGGTCTTACCATTGCCGGGGACTGCAAGGCCAACATTATCGGGCGTTACCAGGATCTCGTTATTGCCCAGGCGCCTGTCATGGGCACCCCACTGGTAGGAAAGACACTGGCGCAAAGCGACCTGCGAAAGGCGTTCGGCCTCACTGTCGTGGGGATGTGGAACAGGGGAAAGTTCACCATATCCAAGGCCGACACACTTATCGACCGCACGAGCGTCCTTGTCCTGGCAGGGTCGCAGGAGAGCATTGATGCCTATGACGAGGTATATTCCTTCTATCACATCTACAAAATAGCAGGCGACCCGGTTATCATTATAGGCGGGGGCCGGGTCGGACTGGCTGCCGCCTCACGGTTCAAGGAGAGGGAGATTCCTTTCCTGATCATAGAAAAAAAACAGAGAAAGGATCAAGATGGTATGCGCTATATCCAGGGAGATGCAGCCGACATCTCCACACTGGAGAAGGCATGGTTTGAGAAGGCGCCTGCTGCGCTTATTACACCTCATGATGATGACACCAATATATATCTCACCAAATATCTGAGAAGTCTCCGGCCTGATATGCAGATATTAAGCCGTGCAAATCTAGAAAGAAACATTTCCACCCTTCACCGTGCAGGCGCGGACTTTGTCCTGTCCCATGCATCGCTGGGGGCAAACACCATTTTCAACTTTATCAATAATGAAGACACCCTGCTTCTTGCCGAAGGACTTGATATCTTCCATCTGAAGACCCCGGATGCCCTTGTGGGGAAAACACTGATGGAATCAGGGATCAGGGAAAAGTCAGGATGTACCGTGGTTGCTCTGCAGCACGATGGTGTCACAGCTATAAATCCTGAGCCGTATATCCGTTTGGGCAGGGCTGATGAATTGCTCCTGATAGGCACCTTTGATGCGGAACGGACATTTCTTCAGAGATTCAAGCGTTAGAGCCCCTTTTATGCAAAGCCACGATCTTGTGCGGGTTTTGCTTTTCTTTCCACCCGAAAATGAGGGGAGAATAAGCCCTGCTGAATCCTACAGGTCTCTCAATGTACGCAGAAACGCAGCCAACAATCAATTCAGGGCAAGAAGAACAAAGGCCGAGTTGTAGACAATTTGTCGAGAACTCAATAAGGGCCTGTTCGAAATGGTTTATTCAGATGATACCCCGTAAGCTTGCAGCGAGGTGCTTCATTCTTGCGGCATGAGCCAAAGCACGTCGTACGGCTCAACAGTGAAGGACAGAAGGTCCTTATTCGTGCTGTACACCCTTTCACTCAGCAGGTCTTTCCAGCGATCCTGGTGAACTCCTACATCGCTTAGGGGTATCTCGACCCTGCATCCTGATCCGGTCACATTGGTCAGGGTCAATACAACCTGATCGCCTTCAGGGGAGGTGCGTATCACCGCAAAGATCTCCGGCGACAAGAAGAGAACCTTCTGAGGGCTGTTCGGGTGAAATGCGCGTTGAGCGGTCCGTGCCTGGATCATCCTGCCAAGACACTGGTTGATCCTGTATTTCTTGCTTCTGGGATGGTCCATGGATTTCATGATGGAGTTGAAATCCATGATCGAGCGGTTGATAACCCGGTTCTCCCGGATGGCCTCGACAGCTTCATGATCATTGTGGGTGCCGAAAAGGCTGTGCAGGTATATGCCGGGCACCCCCTGAAGAACAAGGGCAATGGCCCGGGAGGCGATAAATCGTCTGATCTGTGTTGCAAGGGGATCGCCGCCGCTTTTTTTGTTAAGGGCGCTGTACCAGGTGATGTTCAGTTCATAGGGAACTTTTGTGCCGTCCTGTGCTGTCTTGTAGGAAATCAGCCCTCCATGGTCCTTCACCTGCTTGCATATGCGATCCACATCATGTTGTGACAGGATGTCTCTGGCCCCGAGAAGGCCTATTCCGTCGTGAGAATCGAGGAAATTGAAGAAGGTTGCCGTATCCGAAGGCGGGATCATGGTTCTGGCCCATGCGCAGAGAAGTCTTGAATCACCCGTGTAGAAGGTATGTAGCACCAGCGGCGGCAGAGCGAAGTTATATACCATGTGTGCCTCATCGCTGCCGTTGCCGAAGTAAGATATGTTCTCATGGTGGGGAACATTGGTCTCGGTGATGAGCCGGACATGCGGGGCAACTGCAGAGACGATATC